>NZ_JAWXQV010000062.1:0-35767 GCF_033843325.1 Klebsiella sp. JN_Kp126
ATAGCCGTCTGCGGGTCGGTAGCCCGGGTAAGGCGCGCAGCGCCGCAACCCGGGGCATGGCTGCGCAAGCGTTAGCGCAGCTCGACGCCGCCCTGCACCATGCGCAGCAGGTGCTGCCGGGGCCAGAGCTCGCTAAGCCGCGTCTCTCCCAGCCGTCGCTGCAAATACTCAATATCGTGACGCTGGCGGTCGAGCATCAGGCCGACCACGCTGCCGCTGTGCGCCACGTTAATACCGTATAAATCGCACTCTTCCACCAGCCCCCGCAGCGTATCAAACCCCGGCTTCGGCAGCAGATGCTGGCTGGCGACGGCGCTGAGCGTCGCGGCCTCTCCCATCCGCCGCGGATTATCCGTCTCGCAGGCCAGCTGAACTTTCTCCCAGGCTAGTTGCAGAGACGCGGAGTGGGCGTGCAGTTTTTCAAGCCGGGGAAGTCGGTGGTAATCGGTGGTCAGCAGAGTGGCGGGGCTTTCCAGCACCAGCAGATCGAGCTGCGGCTGGCTGCCGCAGGCAATCTGCGTGGCGGCGGTGTTGTGGTCGAACAGGGTCAGCTGGCGGAACAGGGTGCTGTCGGTGGGCTCCAGGGAGACGCAGAGTCGGGCGAGGGTGGGCTCGTCCAGCGGATGGCCGAGATGATGCGCGGTGGCCACCGCCGTCGCAGCAATGTCCGCGGTGCTGCTGGCCATCCCCTTGGCGACCGGAATCGTGGAGCAAATATCGATCCGAATCTCTTTGCCGAGCTCCGCCGGATAGCGCCAGTAGCTCAGCAGCCGGTCGACCATCGCCCGCGCCAGCGGACGTTCATCCGCGCGAGGCGAACCGTAGTCCACCTCGACGGTGCTGTACCAGTCAACGGGGCAGGAGACCAGCTTCTCGCTGCCGAGGATCCAGCCCTGGATGAGTTCACCGCAGGAGGCGGGGCATTGCGCTACGGCCACGTATTCACCTATTGCTCAGGTTTCCAGGGCGCATAGTGTCATGCCGATCCCGCTATTACCATGATTCACCGCAACTTGCCGGGCGGCGAGCTCAGGCTGAAACGGTTAACGTCTGCGCTTCGGGAAGCGCCAGGCGCATCACATCGCGGGCAATCATCAGCTCTTCATTGGTATTGATGACCGCCACTTTAACCATCGCATTCTCGGCCTGGATAAAGGTGGCGTTGTGCTGGTTTTTCTCTTCATCGACCGACAGCCCGAGGAAATTCAGGTTATGGCAGATGGCGCTCCTGGCGCGGGCGGAGTTTTCGCCGATGCCGCCGGTAAAGATCAGCGCGTCCAGGCCGCCCATCTGCATAATATAGCTGCCGATGGTGGCGCGGATGCGCTCGGCAAACAGCGAGAGCGCCAGAGCCGCCCGACGATTGCCGCTGTCCGCCGCCTGCTCGACATCGCGATAATCGTGCGACACGCCGGAAACCCCCAGCAGGCCGGACTCGTTATTCAGCAGCTGATTAAGCTGCTCCGGCGTTTGCCCCTCATGCAGCGCCAGCCACGGTAGAATCGACGGATCGATATCGCCGCTGCGGGTGCCCATCATCACGCCGGACTGCGGCGTAAAGCCCATTGAGGTATTAACCGAGCGCCCGCCTTTGATTGCGCATACGCTGCTGCCGTTGCCGAGATGGCAGCTCACCACGCGCAGGGCGCTCAGCGGCACGCCCAGCTTTTCCGCCAGCGTCGCGCTGACGTACTTATGGCTGGTGCCGTGGAAGCCGTAGCGGCGAATGCCCAGCTCGCTGTAGTAGCGCCACGGCAGCGGATAGATAAAGGCGCGCTCGTCCAGCGTCTGGTGAAAAGCGGTATCAAATACCGCCACCGACGGCGTTTCGGGCAGCAGCTGGCGGAAAACGTTAATGCCCAGCGCGTTGACCGGGTTGTGCAGCGGGGCCAGCTCCGCCAGGCGCTCGATTTCCGCTAAGGTATCATCGGTGACCGGCGTCGAATCTTTAAAGCGCTCTCCGCCGTGCGCCACGCGGTGGCCGACGCCGTCAATATCCTGCAAACTCTGGATAATCCGGTGGTCGAGGAGCTTTTCCAGCAGCAGGGTGACCGCTTCGCGATGATCGGCAATCGGCGCCGTCTCCTGCCATTTTTGCGCCGGCGTTTTGAGGGTCACCTGGGCGTTTGCCATGCCGATACGTTCAATCAATCCCTGGCAGAGCATATCGCCCTGAGGCATCTCCAGCAGCTGGAATTTTAACGATGAGCTGCCGGCATTAATGGCCATTATTTTGTAAGACATAGAGGTTCCTTCGAATTCAGAAAATCCAGCACGGCATCAAGACCCAGATTATTCAGCGCGCTGGTGACAAAAATCTGCTGCGCCCCAGCCTGCCTGAGCCACTCCTCAATGAGCGATAACCGCTGCGGGTCGGCCAGGTCGGCTTTGGTGACCAGGCCAATCGTCGGGCGGTTCATCGGGGCGGTAAAACCCGGAGAAAACGGCGACCACTGGGCGTCGGCGTTCAGCACCAGAGCGATAACGTCGGCCTCGCAGGCGCTGGTCAACAGAGCGCTATAAAGGCAGCGGTTCTCCAGATATTCGCCCGGCGTGTCGATGGCCATCGGCGACCATTCAATCGCCTGGGTTTTCTTGTAATGGAGCGCTTCGCCGCGCAGGCCCTGGGTCAGCGAGGTTTTTCCGCACTGGCTGGGGCCGATAAACATCAGACGTTTCATCGCGCTACGTCCGGGTTATTGAGCAGGTAGTAAACTGCATCATCTCGCCCAGGGTGCGCGTCACCTGCTTGAGGGCGTACTCGACGGCGGAAACGTCGCCGGTCAGCACCACGGCGCCGGTAAAGCGGTCAAGAAAACCGATCTCCACCGCGCCGGATTTGGTGGCGATATCGCAGGCGATAATCGACGCCTCGCTGGGCGTAATGGTGAGGATGCCGATGGCGGAAACCGCATCCTGCAGGCCGAGCTTCTTAAAGAGATCTTTCCCGGGGTTGGCTATCAGGTGCGCGAGGGTCACCTGTTTCCCGGGAACGTATTCCTGAATCATGCGATCCGTGGTCGGCTGTCTTTCCATTATCCCTCCACCATCTGTCGCCACATGGCTTCATGCGGGCGCG
This sequence comes from Klebsiella sp. JN_Kp126, assembly GCF_033843325.1. NCBI lineage: Bacteria > Pseudomonadati > Pseudomonadota > Gammaproteobacteria > Enterobacterales > Enterobacteriaceae > Klebsiella > Klebsiella sp. JN_Kp126. The sequence continues at coordinate 3,080 of NZ_JAWXQV010000062.1, forward strand.
GGATCACCGAACGGTAAACCAGCAGCCCTTTTTCGCCCGCGCTTTCGCTGGCTACCGTGACCGCGTTGTTGACGTCGGAAACGTCGCCCGCCACCACCATGTAGCATTTACCGCCGATGCCGAAGGCCATATGCACCCGCACCAGCGTGACGTTTGAGCCTTTTACCGCCCGATCGGCGGCGCTGATGCAGGCCGCAACGCTCCAGGTTTCAACGATGCCGACCGCCTGGCGCTTGTCCACGCTGTTCAGGCCGCTGATGGCCGGAAGGACGCTGGGGTGAATATTCGCCAGCACCAGGCTGTCGACGAGCATTTCGCCGGCCTGCGAGGCACCGGTTTCAATAGCCTGCTGGATAGCGCCGATATCCCCGCCGAGCATCAGTAAAAACTTACCCGGGCAGATAGTCTTGCTGACCAGCAGATTGACGTTGGCGCTTTTCAGCATCGCATCGCCGAGTTCCATTCCTTTGGCAATGCTGGTGAGTTCTAAAATTCCTATAGCCTGAGACATGGTTAACCTCTTACCACCGTGATGGCCTGTTCGCTGATGGCCGCAACCACGCCGTCGATGCTGGCGTGAATCGGCGCGCCTAATGCGCCTGCCGGGATATCGGCAACGCATTGCCCGCGCGTAACGCGCTCTCCCACCGCAACGTTCGCTACCGCGCTGGCGCCGATATGCTGGCGCAGCGGCAACGTCACGGTTTCTACTGCCGGTTCGTCCTCCGCCAGCGGCGCCTCCTGATACCAGGGGCTCAGCCCCAGTTTGGCGATCAGCCGCTTCACCGGCACCAGGCGATATTTCGCCATCTCATCGGCCGGATAGAGCGGCCCTTCGTAGCGCTGGTTTTGTGCCCGCAGCTCGCGTTTGAGCATGCGGTTGATGCGCATCGGCGAGATCCCCACCGGGCAGGCCACGCTTTCGCAGACGTTGCACTCCGAGCAGGTGAGGGCGCTCAGCAGCAGCTGCGGCGTGGCGGCCTGATGAAAGTTCACCGCCCGCACCAGCAGGTGCGGAGAGAGTTCGTGGCCGATCAGATGCCGCGGGCAGAGATCGGTACACAGTCGGCACTGTTCGCAGACGGTACGGGCCACGGAAAGCACCGTGCGCTCGTCCTGCATCCGCCGCTGGATAAGCGGATGGCTTTTCGGCAGCACCAGCAGGCCGCCGGTGGTTTTGGTCACCGGATTATCGAGAGTGGTAATTAGGCCGCCCATCATCGGGCCGCCGTTAATAAACCCGGGGTCGTCGACCGTCGCGCCGCCCGCCAGCGCCAGCACTTCGCGCAGCGACATGCCGATGGGGACGGTGACGGTCAGCGGCCGGGCGACCGCGCCGTTAACGGTCAGCGTACGGCGGGTCACCGCAAACTGCTGCTCAACCGCTCGGGCAATATTGAGCACCGTTTGCACGTTATTCACCACGACCCCGACGCTGGCCGGCAGCGCGGCGGGCGCGACCCGGCGACCGGTAGCCAGCCAGATAGTCAGCACCTCATCGCCTGCGGGATAGACATCGGGCAGAATATGCAGGCGAATACCGGCAGGCAGCAGCGGGGTGAGCGCATCGATAGCCCGGCGGTACTTCTCTTTCAGGGCTATCACCCCTTCGCGCGCGCCGGTTGCCGTCATCGCGTACTGCACGCCGCGGACAAGACGCGCAGCCTGCTGCCACATCAGCTGCTGGTCGACCTTGAGCATCGGTTCGCACTCGGCGGCGTTCACCAGAAAAATCTCTACCTGCGCCTGCAGCTTCACGTGGGCGGGAAACCCCGCGCCCCCCGCGCCGACCACGCCCGCCGCGCGCACGCGCTCGCGGATCTCCTCGGCGCTCCAGGCCATTTCAGCAGCGTTGACGGCGGTACTCATAGCAGATCCTCCAGCAGTTCCTGAATCTCCCCGGCGCTGGCCGGGCGAGGATTGGTGCGTAGCGTCACGTCAGCCAGCGCGGCCTGCACCATTGCCGAAATACGCGCTGAGTACTGGGATCGTCCCTCTTTCAGCGCGACCGCCAGTGACGGCAGCGCGCAGCGCTGCTTGAGCCGTTCGATTTGCTGGATCAGCGCATTGATCGCCGTACTATCGCTGGCGTCTGCCGGACAAAAGCCGCAGGCTTTGGCCAGCCGGGCGTAGCGTTTTGCGGCGCGCGGATGACCGGCGTTAAAGCGGATAACCGCGGTTAACAGCAGCGCGTTGGCCAGCCCGTGCGGCAGATGAAACTGCCCGCCAAGCTGGTGGGCGATGGCGTGATTAAGCCCCAGCCCCGCCTGGCTGAACGCCATCCCGGCAAGCGTTGAGGCATTGTGCATTTTCCCGCGCGTCGCCACGCAGTCGCCTTTTTCCACCGCCGTGGGCAGATACTGAAACACCAGCCTGGCGGCTTTTTCCGCCAGCGCGTCGGTAAAGTCGCTGGCGTGCGGAGAGACCCACGCCTCCAGCGCGTGGGTCAGCACGTCCATGCCGGTGTTGGCCGTAATCTGCGGCGGCACGCTGACCACCAGATCCGGGTCAAGGATCGCCATATCGGGATAGAGTGCATTGTCGAACAGCGGATACTTGATGCCTTTATCCGGGTCGCTAATCACGCAGGCGCTGGTCACTTCCGAACCGGTACCGCTGGTGGTTGGTATCGCCACGCAGGTTTCGATATTGATGCCGCTCTGCTGGCTAAACCAGACGATGGCTTTCGCCGCGTCCATCGCCGAGCCGCCGCCGAAGCCGATGACCACCTGCGGCTGCAGGGCCTGCATTTGCGCAATGCCCTGCACCACGGTATGGATAGTGGGGTCCGGGGTTATCTCGCTAAAGACGCTGATGCGGTTATCTGCGGGCAACGCCTGACGCAGGGTTTCCAGCAGCGGCGAGCGCGCAAGAAAGCCATCGCAGATAATCCAGATGTGCTTGTGGGTAAAGCGCTTGAGCACCGCCAGGCTACCCTGACCGCTGTACAACCGCGTTTGTAGTGAGAAAGTCTTCATCGCGACCTCGGTTAGCGAATGGAAAAGCCGTTGGTCAGCACGCAGCGACGGGAGCGGGCAAAGGTGCGCGCCGAGGTTGTCCCTTCACCGGTCGGCGTGGCGATAGTAAAGGTGGTAAAGCCTTCGCCGCCGACGCCGATCCCGGCATAAGAGGGGCCGTTCTTAACGAATATCGAGGTTTGCAGGGTGCGGGCCGCGAGGTTCAGGCGCGACACGTTCTGCGAGTGCATAATGGCGGTATGATGCAGCCCCTCTTCAACCTTCAGCGCCAGCGCCAGCGCGCTATCGAAATCGCTGACTTTCACCACTGGCAGCATCGGCATCAGCTGCTCGCTGGTGACCCACGGATCGTCGGCGTTAACCAGCGCTATCAGCAGACGCGGCGCTTTCGCCGGAACGGCGATGCCGGCCGCTTCCAGCATGGCCGATGGGCTTTTGCCAACCAGTTTTTTATTCGCCAGGCCTTCAGGCAGGCAGGCGGCGCGGAGTTTGTCGGTGTCGGCAGGGCTCAGCAGCAGCGCGCCGAAGGTTTGCATTTGCTGCACCAGACGTTCGGCGACGCTCTCCACCACAATCAGGCTCTTCTCGGCAATGCAGGGCAGGTTGTAATCGAACGAGGCGCCGTTGATGATATCTTCCGCCGCTTTGACCAGATCCGCCGTTTCATCGACGATGCAGGGCGGGTTGCCCGCGCCGGCGCCGATCACTTTCTTACCGCTCTTCATGCCCATTGCCACAATGCCGGGGCCGCCGGTGATAGCGAGGACCGCAATGCGCGGATGGGCCATCATCTGCTGGGTGGCTTCAAACGTCGGTTCCGCCACGGTGACCACCAGATTGCGGATGCCGCAGCAGCGGAAGGCAATCTCTTCAATCATGCTAATCAGCTTCAGAGAGACCTTTTTTGCTCCCGGATGCGGGCTGAAATAGATGCTGTTGCCCGCCGCCAGCATGCTGATGCTGTTGTTGATGATGGTTTCCGTCGGGTTGGTGCTCGGCGCGACCGACCCGATAACGCCAAACGGCGAATACTCAAACAGCACCATGCCGCCGTCGCCGGTCAGCGCGGTGGTGGTGAGATCTTCCACGCCCGGCGTGTTGTCCAGCGCAGCCTTGTTTTTCAGGAGTTTATCTTCTTTGTTGCCCATCCCCGTTTCATTGGCGCTCTCTTCCGCCAGCGCGGCCAGGTGCAGCGTCAGCTCCTGACGGATTGCGCTGATGATGGCGCTGCGGGTTTTCAGCGGGCACTGCTGATAACGTAAGAACGCCTGGTGCGCGGCGTCGATAGCCTCGCTGACGGACTGAAAAATCCCTTTGCCCTGCGGCTGGTCCGGCGTTTGCCCTGGGGTTAACTGTTCGCTAAGAATGGTGCGAATAAGGGTTTCGAGTTCGGAAGTATTCATTGATGAGTTCCCACGTTAATGGCCGCGATGGCGGCCAGTGCTATGTCCATGTCTTGCTCAACGCTGCCGCCGCTGATGCCAAGACCCCCGATTAATAAGCCGTCGCGCCACAGGGCGTAACCGCCGCCAAAGGTGACCACTTTTCCCTGTAAATGCGTTTCGAGGCCATAAAGCGCGGCGCCCGGCTGAACGGCGTCGCTCAGCTCATGGGTCGCCGTTTTCATCGCCACCGCGGTCCAGGCCTTTTTCGGCGCCAGCTCGCTGCTGACCAGCAGAGCGTCCGGCATCCGCCAGGTCACGGTTTCGGTGCCGTGCGCGTCAACGATGCTGATCACCACCGGCACCTGTAGCTGCTGCGCGCGCTCAACGGCGGCGCGGGTAAGCTGGTGCAGATCGTGGAATGAAAGGGCCACGGGCGTCGTCTCCTTGCTGCGGCTCGGCTGGCTGGCGGCCAGATAGCGCCGGCTCACTTCGCGGATGATGTTGTTCTGGTGAGCATCGCTATCTTCCGCGCGCGCCAGGGCGTACAGGCAGTCTGATAAGCGATTGATGTAGCGCATCAGCACCTGGCGCACGGTGACTTCCGCCGCCAGCTCAACCAGCCGGCGTTCGGCCCGGCGGGCCAGCGTGCGGGCAAAATGCAGGCGGCTCGCGGCTTCGCAGCGGCCGGGTAAAATAAAGCTGTGCAGCGGTTCGACGCGGGCCATGGCCCGATCGATAGCGGCTTCCAGAGCGGAAATCTCTTCGCTGCTGATGTAGCGCTGTTTCGGCGACGGCCCTTCGCTGTCGCTGGCCAGTTCTGCGCTAAACCAGAAAATTTGCTGCTGGATAGCTTCGAGCAGGGCGCGGTGGTGTTCATCCGCGGCGGCGCAGGCGCACAGGCTCAGCGCGGCGTTCAGTTCATCCAGCGTGCCGTAGGCTTCAACCCGCGGGTGGGTTTTGCTCACCCGCTGGCCGGTAAAGAGTGAGGTGGTGCCAGCGTCGCCCGTTCGGGTATAAATCGCCATAGTCGCTCCTTAACGTGAAAGCGTATCGACAATGCCGACAACGGCGAGGTCGATGGCCTCGTTTGGCCCGGAAAAAACGTGCCTGGCGCTGGAACCGCCGCTGAGCAGCACCAGCTCGCCAACCCCCGCGCCGACGGAATCCACGGCGACTTCATCGCCGGAGGTCGGCGAGGCGGGGAGCTCGCCATCGGCGCTGACCCGCCGCACCAGCAGCAGCTTTTTGCCGACCAGGGAAGGCGATTTTTGCGTGGAGACAACCGCGCCCGTGACTCGTGCCAGATGCATGATTTACTCCTGCTTAATGAGTTCAATATTCCGCGCCTGCGCCGCGTCGCGCGCCAGCGCGGTCACGAGGCATTTGCGGTGGATAACCAGGCGCCCCTGGCCCAGCGGCGCGACGTCGCGATAGCTCAGCACCGAACCCGCGTGCAGGATCAGCGGCACTCCGCGCTCGTCGGTGAAGTTCACCGGCAGGCGGGCCAGTTTTTTAACCGGGATAACCGGCAGCAGCTGGCGGTGCAGGGTGAGCTGTACGCGCAGGCCAAAAGCCAGCGCGTCGTGAATGTTGCGGGCCGCGGGATCGTCGGTTTCCGCCTCCGTCAGCTGGCCCAGCAGCGGCAGGTCGACGAGCAGAATGCGCAGCGACGCGTGCTGGCAGAACAGACTCCGGCAGTCGGCATCGCGCAATTGCGCCACGCTCAGCGTCGCCGTGCTATGGGCGCGACGCTGCAGCCGGGAGACAATCTCCTCCACGATGCGCTGCAGAACTTCGCCGTTCATCGCGGGCCTACCAGCCGGGCAAAGACCTGCGGGTTATCGGCGCCGGCGGCGTTGGCTTCATCGGTATCGATGTGCATTTCGAGGCGCATATCCGGCGAAACGCGAACCGCCACGTTGTTGAAGATCAGCCCGCGCGCGTCGCCTTCAATGGCCACCGAAACTCTGTCGCCGTGGGCGACCCGCAGGATCAGCGCATCGAGCGGCGACATATGAATATGCCGCTGCGCGACGATAACCCCTGACGCCAGCTCCAGCTCGCCAAAAGGGCTGACCAGGCGGATGCCCGGTGTCCCTTTCAGATCGCCGGACATCCTCAGCGGCGCCGCAACCCCCAGGGTTCGGGCATCGGTACGCGAGATTTCCACCTGGCTTACCGAGCGCAGCGGACCGAGCAGGCGCACATTTTTAAGCTGCCCCTTCGGCCCCACCAGGGTGACGGTTTGCTCCGCGGCGTACTGTCCCGGCTGCAGCAGCGCCTTTTTCTCGCTGATGGGATGGCCGGGGAACAGGCGTTCGTAATCCGCCGCCGACAGGTGAATATGACGATTTGAAACCCCCAGCGGGATGGGGCGTAGCCGCATCTCGTCGAGAACTTTGCTGACCGTTGATTCCAGAAGCTGTTTATCCATTACGCTTCACCTCGCTTGCCGGGATGAATGCAAAGCGAGCGCGGCTCACCCTTCTGGCGTGGACATTTTGGATCGAGGCACAGGTTGCAGCTGACCACGCCGTGTTGCTGGGGAAGCTCTTCTGCTGGCGCTGGCGAAACGATATCTGCCGTCCCTGACGCTTCAGGCTCAGGTTGCATGACGGAGGGCGGGGGAGCCTCCGCGCGCAGGATCCCTTCTCCGGGCCTGGCGATGACTTTGTGGGCCACCAGGCCGTTCCGCTGCTCGGCAAACTGTGCGCCGGTGGTGATGGCCGCCTGCACGGAGGCCACATCACCGGTAATTTTAATCACCGTCCAGCCTGAACCATTGGTCTTTTCGAGGGCGACCAGCGTGATAGAAGCGGATTTCGCCATGATATCGGCGCAGCTGATAGCCAGTGCCAGACCACAAACTTCAAGTAATCCCAGTGATTGCTTCACGCGGTGCTCCTTATTCGCCATCAATCAGGCTGATTTCGGTAAAATGGCCTCAACGTCGCTGTGCGGACGCGGGATCACGTGGCAGGATTTCACCTCGCCCACCGCGCTCGCCGCCGCGCTGCCCGCGTCTACCGCCGCTTTGACCGCGCCGACGTCGCCGCGCACCATTACGGTGACGAGGCCCGAGCCAATTTTTTCGTAGCCGACCAGCTGCACGTTGGCGGATTTCACCATCGCATCGGCGGCCTCAATGGCGCCCACTAACCCTTTTGTTTCAACCAGTCCCAGTGCGTTATTCATCCTGCTGTTCTCCTGTTGCTTCGCTATTCAGATCCCGGAAAGGGATCCCTTTGACCAGCCGTGCCGCGTTATTACCGGTGTTGCGTTGGGCCTGACTGTCCTGATGATGCATCAGCGTAAAAAGCGGCGCCGATGCGGGTAAATTCTTGTAGTGCACGACCAGCGTATGGCGGTCGCAGGCGATGCCCACCAGCAGCGGCGAGCTGCGCGCCGCCTGCCAGGCGCTGTCCACGACCTCTCCGGCCGGGTGATGCTGGAGCCGGAAAGGGATACCTTCCTCTTCGATACCCAGCAGCACTTCGCGCCACATGCCGTCGCAGCCGTCGATGACGGCGATCGCGATGGCCGGGGCGCTGTGATTACCGTTCATGCGCAAACTCCTTATGCCAGGAGAGAATCAGGCCGGTGGCCACCGCGTTTCGGGGGCCCTCGCTGCCGCGAATATTTCCCCGTCCGGCAACCAGACGGTAGTGCGCCAGCGCATCGGTGACCAGCTGCGGGACTTCGAAATCCAGCGACGAACCGCCGACCAGCACCACGAATGGAATATCGCGAATGTTGCCGGTGGGGCTGACCTGACGCAGCGCGCGCAGGGCGTTGGTGACAAAGACCCGCTCTTTGGCGCTGCGGCGAATGGCGCGCACTTTTTCCAGCGCTAAATCGCCGGGCAGCGGCACCAGTTCGTCCGCTTTCACCACGCAGACGCGGGCGAACACGGCGGGCGGCAGCGGCGTGGAGAAGAACTGCACGCTGCCGTCCTCGTGGCGTAAATGGAACAGGCTTTCCACCTTGGCCAGCGGGTACTTCTTGATCTCTTCCGCCAGATAGCGGTCTTCCAGCCCCAGCTCGCGGGCAATAATCATCGTCACCATGTCGCCTGCGCCGGCGAGGTGGGTGGCGATGATGTCGCCTTTGGGGTTGATGATGGAGGCATCGGTGGAGCCCGCGCCGAGGTCGAGGATCGCCAGCGGTCGGGTGGTGCCCGGCGTGGTCAGCGCCCCCAGGATGGCGGCTTCGGCCTCGGCGCCGCCGATCTGCACGTCGATATTGAGCTTCTGCTCGATTTCGCGGGCGATCATTGCCATCTGCAGGCGATCCGATTTCACCATCGAGGCGATGCCGACGGCCTGCTCCAGCGAGAACTCCCCGGCCAGACCGCCGGTGACGCTCACCGGTACCGAGGTATCAACGGCCAGCAGGTCCTGAATGAATATTTCGCTGCTCGGTTTGTTGGTCAGCTCGGCCATGGTCTGGCGCACGTGTTCCAGCATGCCGCCGATATTGGTGCCGGACTCGCCGGTGACGTTATCGAGCCTGCCGCAGCCGTCGACCGCTTTCATGATGGCTTCGGCGCCGGCGGCTACATCTACGCGCACGCTACGGCCCTGGGCCAGCAGCTCAAGATTACCGGCGGGTATCGCCCGCGCTTTGACGTCGCCGGATGGCGTTTTGACCACCACGGCGGAGCGGTTGCCAATCAGCGCCCGGGCCATCGGGACGATGTTTTTCGTCTCCTCGGGGCTGAGGTTAAAGACGGTGGCGATGCCGTAAGGGTTAGAGAGGGTTTCGATGACCTTCCCCGGTACGGCGACCTCAATCGCCGCCAGCATCCCCAGCGGAATGCGGTCGATGTACAGCACTTCGTCAACGATCGGCAGCGGTTTTTCCAGCCGGTTGCTGACCAGTACGCCATCGTCGCGCTGTAAAATGACGCCGGTAATCTGATACCCGGCGCGCAGGGAAGCGTTAATCACGCTGGCGATATCGGCAAAATCGAACGCCGACGATACCACCAGGATATAGGGCGCGTCCGCCGGGCGGGTTAGCAGCTCCTGCGGCGTAATGGTGATGCCTGTGCCAAGCCCCGCGCCGCCGGGCGTTTTCGGGTTATGGCCGATCATGGTCGATTCGGTGATGATGGTTTCGGTAATGGTTTCCATCGCCACATCGCCAATCACCGGCGTCGCTTCGTTGATGCGGATGAGCGAAATATCGCTGACGGCGATCCCGGCGCCTCTGGCGACGAGGGCGAGCGCCTCCTGAATCCCGAACACGTTACGCAACGTGCCTTTGATTCCGGTGGTTTCCGCCAGCGCGCTGTGGGTGATCGTCAGCGCGCCAGCCTCATCCAGGGTCGCCAGGGCGACTTCCGTCGATGAGTTGCCGATATCAATGCCAGCTATATATCGCATCACATACCCCTGTAATTAATCGTCGCCTTTGAGTTTTTTACGCTCGACGTACAGCGTGGCCGCTTCGCGAACGAAAGCGGCGCAAATCTTCGCCTGATAGCGGCTTTCGAGATCGTCGGCGATCGCCAGCAGCTCCTCTTTCGTCGAGCGATAGGGGCGGAGGGCGTTGTAGATTTCAAGAATGCGATCGTCCGGTACCGCGGTCAGCTCGGCGGCGCGCTCGAAGTTCATCGCCAGCCGGTCGCGGCCCGCGTCTTTGGCAATAGAGGCCTGTAAGCGCAGGGTTTCCGGGGTAATACGCATATCCTGGGCGGTGACTTTATTGCTCAGCACGTTTTCCAGCGTAAAGTCGTCCAGCGTTTTATTGGTGGCGGTTTTCACCCATTCCGGGTGCTTGTTCGCCAGCGGGTAGTCGCTGACCCTGGCGCTACGGGACGCGCCGCCAGCCGCCGGAGCCGCCGCAGGCGCCTCGCCCTGCAGGCTGTTCATGCGGCTCAATACGTCGCGTACCATCGATTCAATTGCGTCGGTATTCATGGAGTTATCCTTTATCAAAGCGCCACGCGCAGTTCCTGCGGGTTTTTGCCCGTCACCACGTACTTGGTCTCTTTAATGTGCAAAATGGCCGATTTCGCCTGGTACTTCGGCCGCGCCATCTGGTCATTCAGCGTCGGGACCGGCTGCGGCGATTCGCGTTTCGCATAGCGGGCGGCGTTTTTGCCGATCTGGCGATAGGTTTCCAGGGTCAGCAGCGGCGCCTGCGGGAACAGCTCCAGGTTAGAGAGCGGCGGCAGCCCCTGCTGGTGGATCACCGTGGTGCCTTTCGACTGGATGCCGATAGAGATGCCGGAGCCGCTCAGGCGATTGCCTTCAACGGCGACGAAGGCCACGTCGGAGGATTTAAAGCAGCGAATCACGCGCGCCTTAATGCCCTCTTCTTCAATACCGGCAATGACTTCGCGCAAAATGCTCTTATGCGGGATGCCGACGATATTGACGGTCTGCGCCAGGCCGAAAGCCGGGCCGACGGCGATAATCACTTCGTCCTGCTGGGTGCCCTGACGCGCTTCGCCCACTTCCGTCAGGAAGCCGTCGCCGGCGGGCGGCGTGGCCTGGGGCGCCGCGGAGGCCGCCGGCGCATTAAACGAGACCGGTTTATCGCTGCCCTTCATCTCGCTGAGCACGTCTTCAATTATCTGGCGCAGCAATTTTTCATTAATTTCCATTTCTCACCCCTTAATCAATCTCGTTGGGATCAAGAGCGCCAGGGATGTTTTTAATCTCTTCCCAGCGTTCGCCCTGCAGGCGATAGCCCGTTGCCGGACCGGCATAGTCGTTGACGTCGTTGACGGCCGACAGCACCTGCCCGTCGCCGACGATAATCGCGGAGGTATGCAGGTAGTCCCCGGTCAGCTTGGCTTTCTGGATGTTGAGCATGTCCTGGGCCACGTCGGTGAATCCGCCCTGCGCCAGCGCTTTCACCACTTCCAGACCGTTGCGGTTTTTATTGATGATTTCCTGGGCGAACTTGATGTCTTCGACGATGTTGCGCTCCGGCATATCTTTCGAACCGTGGGCGTAGGTCGCGGCTTCAACTTCTTCATCGGTAATCGGCGGCAGCCCCATTCCGGCAAACACGGCCTGCAGCGCGCGGGCGGCTTTGTTACGGATGGCGATGACGTCCTCTTCGCGAACCGGACGCAAACCGCCGTCCACCTTCAGGTCGCGCTGGATGACGTTGTAGTCGTCAAAGTCTTCGGCATCTTCGTTGGAGCCGGCGAACATGTTGTCGTAGTTCGGCACCGCGGAATAACCGGAGGAGATAAAGTCGGTGCCCGGCAGGAACTGCATCAGCAGGCGCGCGGTACGACGCATATCGGAGTGGGTGAAGGTCTGGTCGTTACTGGAGGCGCACTCCAGATCCAGCGACGAACAGATCAGGTTTTCCGCCAGCACCGCGCGAATGCCGGAAGGCACCGCAGACGGCACGCCGATGCAGCTTACGGAACCGTTTTGCAGACCCTGTACGCCCGCGGCTTTGGTGATGTAGATGCAGCGCGCTTCCAGATAAAGCATGGATTTGCCTTCGGCGTAACCCATCTGCACTTCCGAGCCTGAGCCGGAGGTAAAGCGCATTTTCAGCCCGCGAGAGGCGTAGGACGAGGCGAGGAAGCCCTTCGACCACGGCGTGTCGTCGCCGTCGGTAAAGACCGGCTCGGTGCCGTAGACGGAGATGGTTTCGGCGTAGCAGGTGTGGCCCAGCATGCCGAGCTTCAGCTCGGTGGCTTCTTCCAGCGAGCACTGCGTCAGCACGCCCGGACGGCCTACCTGCGAGCCCACCAGCAGCGCGATGGCGTTGAACGGCGCATAGCGCGCTACCGCAACGGTGGTTTCCTGTTCGTCAAATCCGCGCCATGCCCCTTCGGCGGCGTCGGCGGCAATCTGTACCGGGTTATCTTTGACGTTGGTGACGTGCGCCTGCTGGGACGGGGTGCGGCGGGCGCGCATTTTCTGCATCGCCATCATCATCTCAACGACGTTCATATGCGAAACCACTTCGACAATTTTCGCCGGCGTCATCGCGGTGGTCAGCGGGACGATTTCGCTGCGTTTAACGTTCGGATCGCACAGCATGTTGGCCAGCTTGACCGAATCCATCGCCATCACTTCTTCGGCGCGGTTCAGGTTGATACCGTAGCGGGCGATAAAGTGGTCAATCAGGTCAAAATCGCTTACCGGTTTCCCGTCCAGCTCGGTCACCGCGCCGTTAACGATTTTAATCGACGGTTTCGGATCGTTCGGGCTTTCCATCGCGATAAAGCCTTCTTCGATCCACTCCTTAACGAAGCCGTCCTGATTCACAGGGCGTTTCGCCAGTGCTTCAAATCTTTTCGATCTCATGAATCAGCCTCGTGGGTATCAGATGTAGGACGGGCGATCGTTTTTCGGTTCAGCACCGAGGGTCGCAAGGACGGTTTTGCCGATTTCGCGCGCGGAGGTGACCGCCTGGCGGACCGCGCCGGAGTCGCCGGAAATCACCAGAATGGCTTCGTTACTGAAGCTGGTGCCGTGTGCCGGAGAGCTATAGGCCACGACTTCCACGTTGGCTGACTTCAGGGCGGTATCGGCCATCAGCACGCCCACGGAGGCCGGTGCGCCGACGATGATGCCGCAGGCCCGGCCAATCGGCGCGCCGAAGGCTTTTTCCAGCGCGTAGCTGGCGCGAGCGGTGTACTGCAGCTCGATATGCCCGGCTTCGTTGCCGTAAACATCGCCAAAGGTGCGGTCGAGCTCTTTCAGCGCGACTTCGATACCGCGCTTAACGTCGGAAACGTCGTTACCGCCCAAAATAATCAGCGAACCGTGGCCCGCTCCGCCTTTGGTATCGCGCGGCAGCTCAATGCTGACCACTTCGGTATTGGTGGCTTTCACCGCTTCGTCCGCCGCCATAATGTGCGGGCCTGCGCCGGTGCGGGCGCCGAGAATGCCGATGGAGCGATAGCGCTTTTCAAGCTTCATCGCGTCCAGCAGGGCGGTATCGACGTTGGCGATAACCAGACCCAGGGTGTCGCCAATGGCGGTCCCGACAAATTCCGTTAAACTGCAGCTTTTTTCTGCCATAGCCGTCTCTCGTATTGGATGGTTTTCAGTAGGGATGGCCTGCTGTTCCGGCGTTGCCACGCGGGCAATCACCTGAGCCATGATCTGTTCCACCAGCTCATTGCTGCTCATTGGCTAATTCCCTTCGGTAAGATTTTTTCTACATCGGTGTGGGGGCGTGGGATGACGTGTACGGCTTTCACTTCACCCACATTACGTGCGGCGGCGGCCCCCGCATCGGTGGCCGCTTTTACCGCGCCAACGTCGCCGCGTACGATGACGGTCACCAGTCCGGAGCCAATCTTTTCATAGCCCACTAACATCACATTGGCTGACTTAACCATTGCATCAGCGGCCTCTATGGCTGCGGTTAAGCCTTTGGTTTCTACCATTCCTAGTGCTTCTTGTTGCATAAAGACCTCGCATGGAGTGTTCCGATAGTTGGGACTATAAGAAGATGCGAGGAAAAAGAATGGCTGACTTGAATTTGATGGTGAAAAAATAGTGGGTATTGAATAATATAAAATTGCTACATGTAAATTTAATCTATTGATTTTAATTGTTATTTTTATTTGTGGTTATGTGATTATCTTGTTTTGTATATTCCATATTTACAAATTTATTCATGACGAATTTAATTTTATCTGCTATGCGAGAAAAACTGATTTGTGATGTTTGTTGGAAAACGATGAGTTGGTTTTAGCAATATTTTTGCATGTCATGGCGATGGCGTAATTTCGAAATCCGCGCGTGAGCAATGCTATTCTGAGTTATTCAATGACAATAATTTGTTATTGATGCCCGAATTTTCCGGGGCCGCCGTCAGCAGGTTGCCAACAATTTGCGGAGCGGAGTTCATATAGTGGTGCCCGTTGTACTCTACTGCCAGCAGGAGGTTGGCTGGTCAGGACACGAACTCTGCTAAGAAGGTGTCACCATGAATGATTCGTTAAAAGCGCAATGTACCGCCGAGTTTCTGGGCACCGGGCTGTTTTTGTTTTTCGGCATCGGCTGCCTGAGCGCGTTAAAGGTGGCGGGAGCCAGCCTCGGACTGTGGGAGATATGCATTATCTGGGGTCTGGGGATCTCGCTTGCCGTCTATCTGACGTCGGGAATATCCGGCGGCCATCTCAACCCGGCGGTGACCGTTGCGTTATGGCTATTTGCCTGTTTTCCTGGGCGAAAAGTCTTCCCCTATATTGTCTCCCAGGTCGCGGGCGCCTTCGGCGGCGCGGTGCTGGCCTATGTGCTGTACAGCACTATGTTTACCGAGTTTGAATCCGCCCACCATATCGCTCGCGGCAGCGTTGAGAGCCTGCAGCTGGCGAGTATTTTCAGCACCTACCCGGCGGCCTCGCTGAGCATCTGGCACGCGGCGCTGGTCGAAGTGGTGATCACCTCCATGCTGATGGGGATGATTATGGCGCTGACCGACGACGGCAACGGCGTGCCGAAAGGGCCGCTGGCCCCGCTGCTGATTGGCCTGCTGGTGGCGGTGATTGGCGCGTCAACCGGGCCGCTGACCGGCTTTGCGATGAATCCGGCGCGTGATTTTGGGCCGAAGCTGTTTACGTGGATGGCGGGCTGGGGCGATATCGCGATGACCGGCGGAAGGGATATTCCGTACTTTATTGTGCCGATTATTGCGCCGCTGATCGGCGCCTGCCTCGGCGCGGCCATCTATCGTTATCTGATAGGAAATAACTTACCGTGTAATACCTGTAAATTAGAGGATTAATGCATCCGCTGAAATAGCGAAAAATTTTCATGAACCGGTATCACGAACTGGCCAAAAACGTCTCCCACGGATGGGAGACTTTTGCTATCGTAATATTCTTTTATCGTTGGCGGTAAATGATGATGAAAGGAAGTGAATATTAAAGAAATGTTTTATTTATAACAAAAAATTAACTGAGAGGTTTTATCATGATTTCTGCGAGCACACTGAACTCAGAACTCATTAATAAAATCGCACAGGATTTTGCGCAGGCCACCAGTCTGGCGGTTGTGGTTGTCAATATTCACGGTGATGAAATATCTGAACTGTTTAACTTCACTCCTTTCTGCCAGCTGATGCGCCAGCACCCTCAGCACAGCACCCGCTGCCGGATGAGCGACCGCTGCGGCGGCCTCGAGGCGTCAAAAACCGATCAGCTCTGTATCTACCGCTGCCACGCCGGGTTAACCGATTTTTCCATTCCTCTGGTTATCGCCGGGCACCTTGTGGGCTTCGTGCTATGCGGGCAGGTGCGCTTAAGCAACGATGTAGAACTGGTGGATATCCTCAACGTGGACGACGGCTGGCAGGCGGACCCCGAGCTGCTCAACGCGTTCCGCGACGTGCCGGAGATGGACTACTCCAGAGTGATTGCCTCCGCGGATTTACTGAAGCTGATCGTCGAGAACTGCCTGAAAAAGCAGCTCAACTTTGTGGTGATTAAAGATAATCCCCAGCAGCCGGAACCCGCGCGTGCCAGCCGGGTCGCCAGCCCTCACGACAGCAAAATGAAGAAAGCGCTGCGCTACATTGACGCCCATTTATCCGACGAGCTTCGCCTGGAAGACGTCGCCGCCCACGTTTATCTCAGCCCCTATTACTTCAGTAAGTTATTTAAAAAATATCAGGGTATCGGTTTTAACGCGTGGGTGAACCATCAGCGGATGGTGAGCGCCAAAGAGCTGCTTTGCCACAGCGACTGGAGCATCGCCAGCATTGCGCGGAATTTAGGATTTTCGCAAACCAGCTATTTTTGCAAAGTTTTTCGCCAGGCTTATCAGGTCACTCCGCAGGCCTATCGCCAGCAAATTAACGCCAGATCACAAACTGAGTCATTTTAAATGACAATATTTTGTTATTGCCGATTTTTGATATGCCCTTGTATCTGGCTCATTCTAAAATGAAAATATCTCATTCAGAGCAATAAATTGTCATAGCGCAACAAAATAATAATGAGAGAACGATAAGCTGCACCAGTTTTTATTTATTTGATGGGATAGAGTGATATCCGAAATGGCTTTCAGCGCGCCATCGGCGTAATGAAACGGCCTTGGTAATTAAAAATTAAACACGACGGGAGCCATCCAGCTTCCGTAAGATATTCCGGAAATCATGCGAGCCGGGCTGTCCCGCTCGAATCATGACGGACTAAACCGACAGGCGCCAGGGAAGGGGGTGTGAATCCCCCGCAGCCCCCGCTGCTGTGATGCTGACGAACCCATATTTAGCCACTGATCTGCTTACCGGATTGGGAAGGATGGGAGAGGACGACGCTAAGCCAGAAGACCTGCCTGTCGGTAATAATCAACAACTTCGGTGGGAAGTGGGTTGCTCAGATGCGTACAGTCGAAAGACTGGGAATGCACGCAGCCCTACCACCCGGCACAGGATCGGGGTATGGCAGCCAGGCAGCACGCATTTATTCTCGCAGGTACCGGCAGCGGTTGTGGTAAAACCACCGTTACGCTTGGTCTGCTCAGCCTGTTGAAGCAGCGCGGTATGCGGGTTCAGCCCTGCAAAGTCGGCCCGGACTACCTCGATACCGGCTGGCACACCGCCGTCAGCGGCGTCGCTTCCCGCAACCTCGACAGCTTTATGCTCCCGGAACCGGTGCTCAATGCGCTGTTTTGCGAACGGATGCAGCGGGCGGATATCGCGGTCATTGAGGGCGTGATGGGGCTGTATGACGGCTTCGGTACCGACCCTGGCTACTGCAGCACCGCCGCGATGGCTAAACAGCTCGGCTGTCCGGTCATTTTGCTGGTAGATGGCAAAGCGGTTTCCACCTCTATCGCCGCCACGGTGATGGGATTTCAACACTTCGACCCCAGCCTGAATATCGCCGGCGTTATCGTCAATCGCGTCAACAGCGAATCCCATTATCAGCTTCTCAAAGGCGCCATTGAACGCTATTGCGGGCTGCCGGTGCTCGGCTACGTACCGCGCGTGGAAGGGGTGGCGTTACCCGAACGCCATCTGGGGCTGGTCACCGCCCGCGAGTCGCTGGTCAATCAGCAGCCGTGGCGCGATTTTGCCCAAACGCTGGCGCAAACGCTGGATATTGAACGGCTCCTGGCTCTTAGCCAGCTCACCGCCCTACCCGCCGGGGAGTGGCCCCCGCTGCCGTCGCCCGACGCCGGCGCGGGCCTGACGCTGGCGCTGGCCGACGACGAAGCCTTCAACTTTTACTACCCGGATAACCTTACGCTGCTTGAACGCTGCGGGGTGAATATCGTGCGCTTCAGTCCGCTGCGCGATAGCGAGCTTCCGCCGTGCCAGATGATTTGGCTCGGCGGCGGCTATCCGGAAATTCATGCCGCCGGGCTGGCGGCCAATACGTCGATGCTGGCGCAGCTGCGGGAGGCGCACCGGCGCGGGGTGGCGATTTACGCCGAGTGCGGCGGTTTGATGTATCTCGGCAGCACCCTTGAAGACGCCAGCGGCGACATCTATCCGATGGCCAATCTGATTCCCGGCCACAGCAAGATGGGCAAACGGCTTACCCGCTTTGGCTACTGCGAGGCGCGGGCGATGCGGCAAACGCTGCTGGCGGCGCCCGGCGAAACCCTGCGCGGGCATGAGTTTCACTACTCGGATTTTACCCCTGAGATCCCGGCGGTCCTGGCCTGCCGTAAAGTCCGCGACGGTATGACCCTTCAGCAGTGGTCGGGCGGCTGGCAGGTGGGCAACACGTTCGCCAGCTATCTGCACCTGCACTTTGCGCAGCGTCCCATCATGCTCAACCACTGGCTGGCTGCGGCAAGGAGCGCGCTATGACGCTGCTGGCATGGGGCGTTGCCTGGCTCCTCGATTTTATCATCGGCGATCCGCAGAGCTGGCCGCATCCGGTGCGCTGGATAGGCAACCTGATCGCCGCCGTTCAGCGCGGCGTGCGCCGCTATTGCCGCAGCGATGTCGCCCTGCGCGTCGGCGGCGCCGTGATGTGGCTGGTGGTGGTCGGGCTAACGTGGAGCGTCTGCTGGGGCGTGCTGACGCTGGCGCGGACGATTCATCCGTGGCTTGGCTGGCTGGTTGAGGTATGGATGATTTTCACCGTGCTGGCCGGACGCTGCCTGGCGCAGTCGGCGCGGGACGTCGAGCGCCCGCTGCGCGCGGGGGATCTGGCGGAGAGCCGTATCAAGCTGTCGTGGATCGTCGGGCGCGACACGTTGCAGCTTGCGCCGCAGCAGATTAATCGCGCGGTGGTGGAAACCGTCGCAGAGAACACCGTCGACGGCATTATCGCGCCGCTCTTCTTTCTGCTGCTGGGCGGCGCGCCGCTGGCGATGGCCTATAAAGCGGTCAACACCCTGGATTCGATGGTCGGCTATAAGCACGAAAAATATCGGGCCATCGGCATGGTCAGCGCCCGCCTCGATGATGTCGCCAACTTTATCCCCGCCCGCCTGAGCTGGCTGCTTATCAGCCTCGCCGCTCTCCTCTGCGGTGAAGCGGGCGGCCGCGCGCTGCGCATCGGCTGGCGCGACCGCTACAACCACAGCAGCCCGAACTGCGGCTGGTCGGAAGCGGCGGTCGCCGGGGCGCTCGGCATCCGGCTTGGCGGCCCTAACGATTACTTTGGACAGCGCGTGGAGAAGCCGTGGATCGGCGACGCGACGCGCGATATTTCCGTAGACGATATTTCCCGAACGATTCGACTGATGTGGGTGTCTTCGACCCTGGCGCTGGCGCTGTTTATGGCGGTCCGGTACTGGCTGGTCGGCGCTGCCTGAGGACAAATGAATGCACTATATCCAGCAACCGCAGGCGATTGAGGCGAAAAGCTTCGACATTATTGGCGACATTATTGCGCAGACCCGCCCGGACTACCGCTTTGCCAGCCCGCTGCACGAAGCCATTATCAAGCGGGTGATCCACACCACCGCTGATTTTGACTGGCTGGATATCCTGTGGTTTTCGCCCGACGTGCTTCCGCGCTTGAGCGCCGCCCTGAGCCAGCCCTGCACGCTTTATACCGATACCACCATGGCCCTGTCCGGGATCAATAAAACCCTGCTGGCGAAATTCGGCGGCGAGTGCCGCTGCTATATCAGCGATCCGCGGGTGGTGGCGGAGGCCAAAGCGCAGGGGATGACCCGCTCGATGGCGGCGGTTGATATCGCGGTCGCCGAAGAGGGCGAGAAGGTGTTTGTTTTCGGCAATGCGCCCACCGCGCTGTTTCGTCTGCTGGAGCATGACGTCGCGGTCAACGGCGTGATTGGCGTGCCGGTCGGTTTCGTCGGCGCGGCGGAGTCGAAAGAGGCCCTGACGCAGAGCGGCCTGCCGGGCATCGCCGCGCTGGGTCGTAAAGGCGGCAGCAACGTCGCCGCCGCCATCGTCAACGCCATTTTGTACCACTTACAGGGGGCGCGATGAGCGAGCAATCCTTTGACGCCCCGGTATGGCACAACGGCAAGGCGCTGCGCAAAGGCTATACCACCGGATCCTGCGCCACGGCGGCAGCAAAGGTCGCGGCGCTGATGGTGATGCGTCAGCATCTGATTCATCAGGTCTCCATTGTCACCCCTTCCGGCGTCACTCTGTGCCTTAACGTCGAGTCGCCGCACGTTGAAGGGCAGCAGGCGATCGCCGCCATCCGTAAAGACGGCGGCGATGATGTTGACGCCACCCACGGGATGCTGATTTTCGCCCGCGTGACGCTCGACGATTCCGGCGAGATTACCCTGCGCGGCGGCGAAGGCGTCGGCACGGTCACCCGCAAAGGGATCGGCCTGCCCATCGGCAGCCCGGCGATTAACCGCACCCCGCGCCACACCATCGAGTCGGCGGTGCGCGAAGCGATTGGCCCGTCGCGCGGGGCGACGGTAGAGATTTTCGCCCCGGAAGGCGAGGCGCGGGCGCAGAAAACCTATAACTCGCGGCTGGGGATCCTGGGCGGCATCTCGATTATCGGCACCACCGGTATCGTGACGCCGATGTCGGAGGAGAGCTGGAAGCGTTCGCTGTCGCTGGAGCTGGAAATTAAGCGCGCGGCGGGGCTGGAGCGGGTAGTGCTGGTGCCAGGCAACCACGGCGAGCGCTTTGTACGCGAGCAGATGGGCATTGATGCGCAGGTGGTGGTCACCATGAGCAACTTCGTCGGCTACATGATTGAAGAGGCCGTGCGCCTCAGGTTCCGCCAGATCGTGCTGATTGGCCATCCCGGCAAGCTGATTAAAGTCGCCGCCGGGATCTTCCACACCCACAGCCATATCGCCGATGCGCGGATGGAAACCCTGGTCGCGCATCTGGCGCTGCTGGGCGCGCCGCTGGCGCTGCTGCAGCTGGTGAGCGAATGCGATACCACCGAAGCGGCGATGGAGCACATCGACGCGTACGGTTTTCAGCATATCTATCACCATCTTGCCGAACGCATCTGCCTGCGGGTGATGCAGATGCTGCGCTTTACCAAAACGCCGCCCGTCTGCGACGCCATCATGTTCTCCTTTGATAACAAGGTCCTCGGCAGCAATCGCCCGATCGCCGAGATTGCGCGGGAGATGGCATGTTAACGGTCGTCGGCATGGGCCCGTCAGGCCTGCATCTGATGACGCCGGCGGCGCGGGACGCGGTCGCCAGCGCGGACGCGCTGGTGGGCGGCAAGCGGCATTTACAGCAGTTCCCTGAGTTTGACGGCGAACGGTTTGCGCTGGGCGCCAATATTGCCGAACTGCTGGTATGGCTCGGCGAACGCGAAGCGCAGAAGGTGGTGGTGCTGGCCTCCGGCGACCCGCTGTTTTACGGCATCGGTACGCGGCTGATCGCCCACTTTGGCATCGAGCGCGTGCGCATTATCCCCGGCATCAGCGCGGTGCAGTATCTCTGCGCGAAGGCCGGTATCGATATGAA
This sequence comes from Klebsiella sp. JN_Kp126, assembly GCF_033843325.1. Classification (NCBI taxonomy): domain Bacteria; kingdom Pseudomonadati; phylum Pseudomonadota; class Gammaproteobacteria; order Enterobacterales; family Enterobacteriaceae; genus Klebsiella; species Klebsiella sp. JN_Kp126. Next base: position 24,276 of record NZ_JAWXQV010000062.1, read on the forward strand.
CGATATCTGGCTGACCAGCAGCCACGGGCGGGACGTCTGTTTTGATGAGCTGGCTCGCCAGCGCAAGGTGGCGATGGTGACCGACGGGCGCTGCGGGCCGCGGGAAATCGCCGCCCAGCTGGCGGCGCGGGGTAAAGGGTATCGCTGGATGGTGATTGGCGAAAATCTGGCGATGGATAACGAGCGGATCCGCTGGCTACCGGTCAGTGAGGTCGACGGCGAATATGAGATGAACGCGGTGGTGATCCTCGATGAAAGATGAGCTTTTTCTGCGCGGCGAGAAGGTGCCGATGACCAAAGAGGCGGTTCGCGCGCTGGCGCTGGCCAAACTTGAGCTACACCGGGCAAGCCACCTGATTGATATCGGCGCCGGTACCGGCAGCGTGTCGATTGAGGCGGCGCTGCAGTACCCCTCGCTGCAGGTAACGGCGGTCGAACGCAATCCCGCGGCCCTGCAGCTGCTGGACGAAAACCGCCAGCATTTCGCCTGCGGCAACATTGAGATCCTGCCCGGCGAAGCGCCGATGGTGATCACCGAGCGGGCCGACGCCATTTTTATGGGCGGCAGCGGCGGCCGCCTCGACGAGCTCATTGACTGGTCGTGGCAGCAGCTCTACCCCGGCGGTCGCCTGGTGATGACCTTTATCCTGCAGGAGAACCTGAACGCCGCTCTCGACTATCTGCGGCTGAAGGGAATCGAACAGGTTGATTGCCTGCAGCTGAACGTTTCATCGCTGACCGCGCTGGGCAGCGGCCACTATTTCAAACCGAATAATCCCGTTTTTGTTATCGCCTGTCAGAAGGAAGAAAACCATGGCTGAGACATTTGACCCCCGTTGTGTGTGGTTCGTTGGAGCAGGGCCGGGCGACCGTGAGCTGATTACCCTCAAGGGCTACCGCTTGCTCCAGCAGGCCCAGGTGGTGATCTACGCCGGGTCGCTGATAAACACCGCGCTGCTGGAGTACTGTCCGCCCGGCGCCGAGTGTCACGACAGCGCCGAACTGCATCTGGCGCAAATTCTCGACCTGATGGAAGCCGGCGTTAAAGCCGGGAAAACGGTGGTGCGTTTACAGACCGGGGACGTGTCGCTGTACGGCTCGGTCCGCGAGCAGGGCGAAGAGCTGACCAAACGCGGCATCGACTGGCAGGTGGTGCCGGGCGTCAGCGCGTTTCTGGGCGCCGCGGCGGAGCTTGGCGTCGAATACACCGTCCCGGAAGTCTCCCAGAGCCTGATTATTACCCGCCTCGAAGGGCGCACGCCGGTGCCGGAGCGCGAGCAGCTTGAGTCGTTTGCCAGCCACCAGACCTCGATGGCGATTTACCTTTCCGTACAGCGCATTCACCGGGTGGCGGAGCGCCTGATGGAAGGCGGCTACCCGGCAACCACGCCGGTGGCGGTGATCTACAAAGCGACCTGGCCGGAAAGCCAGACCGTACGCGGTACCCTGGCGGATATCGGCGACAAGGTGCGCGAGGCGGGGATCCGCAAAACGGCGCTCATTCTGGTCGGGAATTTCCTGGGCTCTGAGTATCACTACTCAAAACTCTACGCGGCGGACTTTAGCCATGAATACCGTAAAGCCTGAATCAATCGCGCTTTTCTGCCTGACCCCTGGCGGCGTGCGGCTGGCGAAACGGCTGGCGGCGATGCTGCCGTTAACCTGCTTTACCAGCGAGAAGCTGCTGGAAGAGGGGTTTCTCCCCTTTGAAAACGGTTTTGCCAGCGCCGCGTGCGAGGCCTTCAGCAGCTATTCGGCGCTGATTTTCATCGGCGCCACCGGGATCGCGGTACGCGTGCTGGCCCCGCTGGTGAATGACAAGTTCAGCGACCCGGCGGTGGTGGTGATTGACGAGCGCGGCCAGCACGTTATTAGCCTGCTTTCCGGCCACGCGGGGGGCGCGAATGCCCTCAGCCGCTATCTGGCAGGGATGCTCGGCGCCGACCCGGTGATCACCACCGCCACCGACGTCAACGAGATGGCGGCGCTGGATACCCTGGCATTCCAGCTTAATGCCCGGATGAGCGACTTCCGCGCGGCGGTGAAAACCGTCAACCAGATGCTGGTCAGCCAGCAGCGCGTCGGCCTGTGGTGGGACGACGAACTGGATGAAGACGTCAGCCGCTGCGACCGGCGGGGATTTATCACCGTGACCGATCTGCACCAGCTTCCTGAGCTGGACGCGCTGGTCTGCGTCACGCTGCGCAACGAGCTGCCGGCCATCGCCGTGCTGCACTGGAAGCTGGTGCCGCAGCGGGTGGTCGCCGGAATTGGCTGCCGTCGCGATACGCCATTCCCGCTGTTAGCAGCGCTGCTGGCGCGCCAGCTTGAGGCGCAGCGCCTGGATCCGCTGGCGCTGAAAGCCATCGGCAGCGTGACGCTGAAGAAGCACGAGCAGGGGCTGATTCAGCTGGCCTCCTGCTGTCGCGTACCGTTCGAAACCTTTCCCGCTGATGCGCTGCGCGAGCATGAGCACCATTTCCCCGCCTCATCGTTCGTCAGAAAAACCGTCGGCGTGGGGAGCGTATCCGGCCCGGCGGCCTGGCTGCTGAGCCATGGGCAACTGTTGGGCGAAACCCTGCGCGAACAGGGCGTCACTATCACTTTGGGAGTTTCACACTGATGTTAAGCGTAATCGGAATCGGCCCTGGCTCGCAGTCCATGATGACCATGGAAGCCATTGAAGCGCTGCAGGCGGCGGAAATCGTCGTTGGCTATAAAACCTACACGCACCTGGTGAAAGCCTTTACCGGCGATAAGCAGGTGATCAAAACCGGGATGTGCAAAGAGATTGAGCGCTGCCAGGCGGCGATTGAGCTGGCGCAGGCCGGGCATAACGTGGCGCTGATCAGCAGCGGCGACGCCGGTATTTACGGCATGGCCGGACTGGTGCTTGAGCTGGTCAGCAAGCAGAAGCTGGATGTGGAAGTCCGCCTGATCCCGGGGATGACCGCCAGCATCGCCGCCGCCTCGCTGCTGGGCGCGCCGCTGATGCACGACTTCTGCCATATCAGCCTCAGCGACCTGCTGACACCGTGGCCGGTGATTGAAAAGCGTATTGTCGCCGCCGGGGAAGCCGACTTCGTGATCTGTTTTTACAATCCGCGCAGCCGCGGCCGCGAGGGCCATCTGGCGCGCGCCTTTGAGCTGCTGTCGGCCAGCAAAAGCGCGCAGACTCCGGTGGGGGTCGTGAAGTCCGCCGGACGTAAAAAACAGGAGAAATGGCTGACCACCCTGGGGGAGATGGATTTTGCACCGGTCGATATGACCAGCCTGGTGATCGTTGGCAACAAAGCGACGTATATCCAGGATGGCCTGATGATCACCCCACGAGGCTACGTGCTGTGAGCCACGGCGAGGTGCTGGTGATGGGCGGAACCAGCGACGCGCGGGCGCTGTGCCAGCAGCTTGACGCGGCGCAGGTTAAATACACCCTGTCGGTGGCGACGCCCACCGGCCAGCAGCTGGCGGGAGACATTCGCGGCCAGGTGCGCTGCGGGCGTCTCGAGCTGGAGGAGATGATCGCCTGGCTGAAGGCTAACCGGACCCGCTGGGTGATCGATGCTTCTCACCCCTACGCCGAAGCGGTGAGCCGCAATATCGTCCGGGCCTGCGAAACCGCCGGCGTGCTGCTGAGCCGCTATCAGCGCCCTGAACAGCTGAGCGGCCTGACGCATCCGCTGCTCTATACCGTGGAGAGCATTGAACAGGCCTGCGAGGTGGCGCGGCGCTTCGGCCAGCGCGTGCTGCTCACCACCGGAAGCAAAGATCTGGCGCGCTGGCGGGCGGGATTAGGCGAAAAAACGCTGCTGGCCCGGGTGTTGCCGGTAGCCGATGTCATCGCGCAGTGCGCCGCGCTGGGGTTCGGCGTTGGCGAGATCTTCGCCCTGTGCGGGCCGTTCAGCGCCGAGTTCAACGCCGCTTTCTACCGCCAGTGCCGGGCCGATGTGGTGATCACTAAGGCCTCCGGCGCCGAAGGCGGCTATCAGGAAAAAGTACAACCCTGTCTGGATGCCGGTATCCCCTGCATCGTGATTACGCGCCCGGCACCGCTGGTGACCGGTGAAGAATTACTGGAAAGTCAGGCTGCCTTTGCCCGGCGCTTAGCGCGCTGGCTGGCCGCTGCTTAAGGAGTCCGAAATGAAAAAAGCGCTTCTGGTGGTCAGTTTTGGCACCAGCTATCCCGACACCTGTGAAAAGAATATCGTCGCCTGCGAGCGCGAGCTGGCGGCCAGCTGCCCGGACCGCGACACCTTTCGCGCCTTCACCTCCGGGATGATTATCCGCAAGCTCAAGCAGCGCGACGGTATCGAGATTGATACGCCGCTGCAGGCGTTGCAGAAGCTGGCCGAGCAGGGCTACCAGGATGTGGCGATTCAGTCGCTGCACATTATCAACGGCGATGAATATGAAAAGATCGTCCGTGAAGTGCAAAGCCTGCGCCCGCTGTTCCTCCGCCTGACGCTGGGGGCGCCGCTGCTGAGCAGCCATAATGATTATGTCCAGCTGATGCAGGCGCTGCGCCAGCAGATGCCGCCGATTGCCGCCGATGAAACGGTGGTCTTTATGGGCCACGGCGCCAGCCATCACGCTTTCGCCGCCTACGCCTGTCTGGACCATATGATGACGGCGAAGGGGTTTCCGGCGCGGGTCGGCGCGGTCGAGAGCTATCCGGAAGTCGATATTCTTATCGACAGCCTGCGCCGGCAGGGGGTGAAGGGCGTGCACCTGATGCCGCTGATGCTGGTGGCCGGCGATCACGCCATTAACGATATGGCCTCGGACGAAGAGGACTCCTGGAAAACACTGTTCAACGCCGCCGGTATCACGGCGACGCCGTGGCTGAACGGGCTGGGAGAGAATCCGGCGGTGCGCGCAATGTTCGTCGCTCACCTGCAGCAGGCGCTGAGCCTGGCGATGGAGGAGGCGGCATGAGCGGCAAACTGTATGCCCTGAGTACCGGCCCTGGCGCCGCCGACCTGATCACCGTGCGCGCGGCGCGGGTGCTGGGCAAGCTGGACATTCTCTACGCGCCCGCCGGACGTAAAGGCGGCGACAGCCTCGCGCTCTCCATCGTGCGGGAGTATATCGGCGAACGGACCGAAGTGCGCTGCTGCCATTTCCCGATGAGCGCCGACAGCGCGGAAAAAGAGGCGGTATGGGATGAGGTCGCCGCCGCGCTGGTGCAGGAAGTGGAGGCGGGCAAGCAGGTCGGGTTTATTACCCTCGGCGACGCCATGCTGTTCAGCACCTGGGTGTTCTTACTCCAGCGTATCGGCAGCCCGGAGTGGCTGGAGATTGTTCCCGGCGTCACCTCTTTCGCCGCCATTGCCGCGCGTTCGCAAACGCCGCTGGCCATGGAGCAGCAGTCGCTGGCGGTGATCTCCTGCACCGCGCCGGAAACGGAAATCGAGCAGGCGCTGCGCCAGCATGAAAGCCTGGTGCTGATGAAAGTGTACGGGCGGTTTCCCCGCATCAAAGCGCTGCTGGCGAAAAACGGTCTGCTGGATGCCGCGCTGATGATGTCCGAAGCCACGCTGCCGGGCGAGCAGTGCTGGCGCCATCTCCGTGACGTCAGCGACGACCAGCCGCTGCCCTATTTCTCGACCATTCTGGTCAATAAACAGTGGGAGTATGCAGAATGAAACTTGAACAACAGCTAAAACAGCTGTCTTTCAGCGGGTTAGCTGCGGCGCTATTGCTGATAGTGGTACCCGAAAAGGCTTTCGCGATGCACATTATGGAGGGGTTTTTACCGCCGATGTGGGCCCTGGCATGGTGGCTGCTGTTTTTACCCTGCCTGTGGTACGGGCTGGTGCGCCTGCGCCGCATCGTGCAGGAAGATAACAACCAGAAGGTGCTGCTGGCGCTGTGCGGGGCGTTTATTTTTGTGCTGTCGGCGCTGAAAATTCCTTCCGTGACCGGTAGCTGTTCGCACCCGACCGGCGTCGGCCTGGCGGTGATTCTCTTCGGGCCGGGAGTGGTGGCGATCCTTGGCGCCATCGTGCTGCTGTTCCAGGCGCTGCTGCTGGCGCACGGCGGGCTGACGACGCTCGGCGCGAACGGGATGTCGATGGCGGTAATCGGGCCGGTGGTCGGCTATATGGTGTGGAAAATGGCCTGCCGCGCGGGCATTCGCCGCGATGTCGGGGTGTTTCTCTGCGCGATGCTGGCGGATCTGGTGACCTACTTTGTCACCTCCGTACAGCTCGGCGTGGCCTTCCCGGATCCGACCGCCGGCGCGACCGGATCGATCGTCAAGTTTATGGGGATCTTCTGCCTGACCCAGATCCCGATCGCCATTGCTGAAGGACTGTTAACCGTCATGATCTACGACCAGTTGACCAAACGTCAGCTGATTACCGCACAGGGGCATTAACATGAAAAAGACGCTGATATTGTTAGCCATGGTGGTGGCGCTGGTGATCCTGCCGTTCTTTGTCGATCACGGCGGCGAGTTTGGCGGTTCGGACGGCGAGGCGGAGAGCCAGATTCAGGTGGTCGCGCCGCATTATGAGCCGTGGTTCCAGCCGCTGTACGAACCGGCGAGTGGAGAAATTGAGAGCCTGCTGTTTACGCTCCAGGGATCCCTCGGCGCGGCGGTGATTTTCTATATTCTGGGCTACAGCAAAGGCAGACAGCGCCGTGATGACCGGGTTTGACCGACTTAGCTATCAGAGCCGCTGGTTTCACGTCGCGCCGGAGCGCAAGTTCCTGTTCTGGCTGCTGCTGATGGTGCTGGCCTTTACCCTGCCTCCGCTGGGGCAGGGTATCGAAATGGCGCTGATTGCCGCCTTAACCTGCTGGCTGCTGCGGGTCTCGCCGTGGCGCTGGTGCCGCTGGATGGCGCTGCCGTTTGGCTTCCTGCTGATCGGCGTGCTGACCATTCTGTTTAGCGTCAGCCGCAATCCGCAGGATCTGCTGCTGAGCCTGCCGCTGGGCAGCGTCTGGCTGGGCATCACGTCGGAGGGGCTGACGACCGCCAATCAGACCTTCTGGCGCAGCCTGGCGGCGCTGGCGTCCACCTTCTGGCTGGTGCTGAATCTGCCGTTCCCGCAGCTTATTGTGCTGCTCAAGCGCGGGCGGGTGCCGCGGCTGCTGACCGAGCAAATCCTGCTAACCTGGCGCTTTATTTTTATTCTGTTAGACGAAGCGCTGGCGATTCATCGTGCGCAAACATTACGTTTTGGCTACCGTAGCGTGCCGAAGGGCTATCGTTCGCTGGCGATGCTGGTAGGGCTGCTGTTTACCCGGGTGATGATTCGCTACCAGCAGATGAGCACCACGCTGGATATCAAACTGTATCAGGGTGACTTTCACCTCTAAGGATAAGTATGCTTGCCACGACCGATCTCTGGTTTCGCTATCAGGACGAGCCGGTGCTGAAGGGGCTGACGCTGGATTTTTCCCGTCACGCGGTGACCGGACTGGTGGGGGCGAACGGCTGCGGAAAATCCACGCTGTTTATGAACCTGAGCGGTCTGCTGCGCCCGCAGAGCGGGGCGGTGCTGTGGCAGGGAAAACCGCTGGACTACAGCAAACGCGGCCTGCTGGCGCTGCGTCAGCAGGTGGCGACCGTTTTTCAGGACCCGGACCAGCAGATTTTCTATACCGATATCGACAGCGATATCGCCTTTAGCCTGCGTAACCTGGGGGTTGCGGAAGAGGAAATTGCCCGCCGGGTGGACGATGCCCTGACTCTCGTCGATGCCCAGGGGTTTCGTCACCAGCCGATTCAGTGCCTGAGCCACGGGCAGAAAAAGCGCGTGGCGATAGCCGGCGCGCTGGTGCTGCAGGCGCGCTATTTACTGCTCGACGAGCCTACGGCGGGGCTCGATCCCTCGGGGCGCGCGCAGATGATCGACATCATTAAGCGCATTGCCGATCGGGGCAACCACGTGGCGATCTCCAGCCACGACATCGATCTGATCTATGAAATCAGCGATGCGGTTTACGTGTTACGCCGCGGCGAAGTGCTGGCGCACGGCGAACCCGGGGAGGTGTTTGCCCGCAGCGAACTGATGGCCCAGGCCGGGCTAACCCAGCCGTGGCTGGTGAAACTGCACGCGCAGCTCGGGCTGCCGCTGTGTAAAACCGAAGAAGAATTTTTTACGCGGATGCGAAGCAACGCGATGAAGGAGGCGTCATGACGCTGGTAATTATGTTACAGGGCACCGCTTCCGACGTCGGCAAAAGCGTGCTGGTCGCGGGGCTGTGCCGCATCTTTTATCAGGACGGGCAGCGCACCGCGCCTTTTAAATCGCAGAATATGGCGCTTAATTCCGGTATCACGCCGGATGGCAAAGAGATGGGCCGCGCGCAGATTTTCCAGGCCGAAGCGGCGGGCATTACCCCGGATGTGCGCATGAACCCGGTGCTGCTTAAGCCAACCAGCGACCGTAAAGCGCAGGTGGTGCTGATGGGCAAAGTGGCGACCGATATGGACGCGGTGAGCTATCACGAGTACAAGCCGCGCCTGCGCGAACAGATCCTCGCGGTTTATAACAGCCTTGCCGCCGAACATGATGTGCTGGTGCTGGAAGGGGCGGGCAGTCCGGCGGAGATCAACCTGCGCGATCGCGACATCGTCAATATGGGCATGGCCGAGATGGCCCAGTGCCCGGTGATCCTCGTGGCGGATATCGATCGCGGCGGCGTATTCGCCTCCATCTACGGCACGCTCGCGCTGCTGCACGATCGCGAACGCGCGCGGGTCAAAGGGGTGATTATCAATAAATTTCGCGGCGACGTGGCGCTGCTGTATTCCGGGATCGAGCAGATAGAAGCGCTCACCGGCGTCCCGGTGCTCGGCGTCATGCCGTGGCTGGAGGTCGATCTTGAAGATGAGGACGGAGTCGCGCTGCAAAAAGGGAAATATCTGCGTACCGACAGGCGCGATATTGAGATTGCCGTGGTCCAGGTACCGCACATCTCTAATTTCACCGATTTCAACGCGCTGGCGGCGCAGCCGGACGTCCGCGTCCGCTATGTTCGCCATCCCCAGGAGCTGGCGGGCGTGGATATGATTATCCTGCCGGGCAGTAAAAATACGCTCGGCGACCTGGGCTGGCTGCGCGAGAGCGGCATGGCGCACGCGATACTGCAGGCCCGGCGTCAGGGCGTACCGGTGCTGGGGATCTGCGGCGGCTACCAGATGCTCGGCGAAACCATAATCGATGAGGTGGAGTCGGGGCTTGGCACCCAGCCGGGGCTGGGGTTGCTCAATACCGTCACCCACTTTGCGCACAGCAAAACGACCACCCAGGTAACGGCGACTCTGGCTCCGGCGCTGCCGGCGTGGCTGGCGGCAACGGCGGGGCTGGCGGTAAGCGGCTACGAAATTCATATGGGCGAAACCGAGCTGCGCGACGGCTGCCGTTCGCTGATGCAATTACATAAAGGCGGCCTGAACGTGGCGGACGGCGCGGTCAGCGATGACGGCCTGGCGTTTGGCACCTATCTGCACGGCCTGTTCGATAGCGATGCATTTACCCGCGCGCTGGTTAACGGCCTGCGCCAGCGTAAAGGGCTGGCGGCGCTGGATAGCGATTTCGAGTATGCGCAGTATAAATCTCGCCAGTTCGATCTGCTGGCGGACGCGATGCGCCAGCATATTGATATCGAAAAAATCTACGCCATCATGCGCCAACATCAGGAGCCCGTATGCTGACTTTAGTGACCGGCGGGGCGCGCAGCGGTAAAAGCCGCCATGCCGAAGCGCTGATCGCCCATGCGCCGCAGGTACTCTATATCGCCACCTCGCAGATCTTTGATGACGAGATGGCGGCGAGGATCCAGCACCACCGCGACGGCAGGCCCGCGCACTGGCGCACCGCCGAGCGCTGGCAGCAGCTTGATGAACTGATCACCCCGTATATCGCCCCGGAGGAGGCGATTTTGCTGGAATGCATCACCACCATGGTAACCAACCTGCTGTTTGCGCTGGGGGGCGACAGCGCGCCGGACGACTGGGATTATGCGGCGATGGAGCGGGCGATCGACGCCGAAATCGCGGTACTGATTGCCGCCTGCCAGCGCTGCCCGGCCCGCGTGGTGCTGGTGACCAACGAAGTGGGGATGGGGATTGTGCCGGAAAACCGTCTGGCCCGCCATTTCCGCGATATCGCCGGACGCGTTAACCAGCGCCTTGCTGCGGCGGCGGACGAGGTGTGGCTGGTGGTGTCGGGCATTGGCGTAAAAATCAAATAGGCCAGGCGCGCCGTACCGGGCGTTATTCTTCCTGCTGGCTCTGCCATGAGCCAGCCAACAAGACGAGAACCTCTATGCAAAGCTTAACCTCTCTACTGGGCGCGATCCCGGCGCCTGATGAAAGCGCGATGGCGCGCGCCCGGCTTCATATCGACGGCCTGCTGAAGCCACCCGGAAGCCTTGGACGCCTTGAAGATCTTGCCGTACAGCTGGCGGGCATGCCCGGTCTTGACGGCGTGCCGCAGGTGAAAAAGAAGGCGCTGCTGGTGATGTGCGCCGACCACGGCGTGTGGGACGAAGGGGTCGCCATCTCGCCGAAAGCGGTGACCGCCATCCAGGCGGCGAATATGACGCTGGGTAAAACCGGCGTTTGCGTGCTGGCGGCGCAGGCGGGCGCGAAAATGCACGTGATTGATGTCGGGATCGATGCCGAGCTGATACCGGGCGTTATCAACATGCGCGTGGCGCGCGGCTGCGGCAATATCGCCGTCGGTCCGGCAATGCGCCGCGGCCAGGCGGAAGAGCTGCTGCTGGAGGTGATGCGCTATACCCGAGGGCTGGCGCAGGATGGCGTCACCCTGTTTGGCGTCGGGGAGCTCGGAATGGCCAATACCACCCCGGCGGCGGCAATTGTCAGCGTTCTGACCGGCAGCGATGCCCAGGAGGTGGTCGGGATTGGCGCTAATCTGCCGTTGGCGAAGGTCGCTAATAAAGTGGAAGTGGTGCGCCGGGCTATCGCCGTCAACCGGCCTGACCCGAACGATGGTCTCGACGTGCTGGCAAAAGTGGGCGGTTTTGATTTATTGGGGATGACGGGCGTGATGCTGGGCGCGGCCTCCTGCGGCCTGCCGGTGGTGCTCGATGGCTTCCTCTCCTACGCGGCGGCGCTGGCGGCGTGCCGAATTGCGCCGGAAGTGAAACCCTATCTGATCCCGTCGCACTATTCGGCGGAGAAGGGGGCGCGTACGGCGCTGATGCACCTGGAGCTGGAGCCGTATCTCAACATGGGGATGCGCCTGGGCGAAGGCAGCGGCGCGGCGCTGGCGATGCCGATCGTGGAAGCGGCCTGCGCGATGTATCACGAGATGGGCATGCTGGCGGCGAGCAATATTGTGTTGCCGAAGGGCTGAAAAAGGGCCGGGGAGCGGCGCTGCGCCGTTCCCTGAATCAGGCATAAGATTTTGCGCAGCGCAGAAACAAAAAAACACCCTTGAGGGTGTTTATGATGTTGGTTGCGGGGGCCGGATTTGAACCGACGACCTTCGGGTTATGAGCCCGACGAG
>NZ_JAWXQV010000063.1:0-33628 GCF_033843325.1 Klebsiella sp. JN_Kp126
CAGTCCCGGTCGTCTGCAAAGTTGACCTGTTTCCCACAGTCCGGGCCGTCTGCAAAGTTGACCTGTTTCCCACAGTCCGGGCCGTCCGCGAAGTTGACCTGTTTCCCACAGAGGATGGAAAACTCTTCTTGAGCTGAGCGTAAGAGCTATCTGCCGGAACGGTTCCTCTTCGCTTCCTCGCCAGTTCGCTCGCTACGCTCGGTTACATGGCTGCGGCGAGCGCTGATACCTTTCTCTATACCCTTTTGTACGACTTGTTGTGTGATGGTCATAAGTGCGTCTGCGTGTTGCGGCACTGTGATTGAGTGGCACGCCCGTCGAACTTCTCCCCCCTCCTGTTGAGAGTGAAATCAAAACAATATGATTTTTTGCTTGCAACATGACTCTTTTTGTTCAAAATGACAAAAAACGTCATGAGGTGATAAATGGACAATATTGAGCAGTTACGGAAAGTTGCTACACGTGCAGGTAAGCTTCTAACATCTTTGAGCGAGAGTATCCGCCAGCAAAAAGAGGAATTGAAGCTTACCGAGTTCTATCAGGAATACAGCAAAGCCGCTCTGTATAAGCTGCCTAAGCTCAGTAAAGGCAGTGTTGAGTATGCTGTGGCCGAAATGGAAGCCGGTGGCTACATTTTCAAAAAGAAACCTTCTGGCAATACGATGAAATACGCGATGACGATTCAGAATGTCATCGATCTGTATAACCATCGTAAAGTACCCAAGTACAGGGATCGCTTTGATAAAGCCTTTACGATTTTTGTATGTAATCTTAAAGGTGGTGGTTCCAAGACAGTTTCTACCGCTTCATTATCACATGCTTTTCGAGCTCATCCTCAGCTTCTGTTCGAAGACCTGCGTATTCTGGCCATCGATTTCGATCCGCAGGCATCTCTGACAATGTTCCTGAGCCATGAAAATTCAGTGGGCCTGGTTGAAAATACGGCTGCTCAGGCCATGCTCCAGAACGTGTCTCGTGAAGAATTACTTTCCGATTTTATAGTACCGTCTATTATCCCTGGTGTTGATGTAATCCCCGCTTCCATTGACGATGCATTCCTTGCTGAAGGCTGGAAGGGATTGTGTGAAGAACATCTTCCAGGGAAAAATATTCATGCTGTGCTTAAAGATAACATTATCGATAAGCTCCAGCATGACTACGACTTTATTTTCCTTGATAGTGGTCCTCACCTTGATGCGTTCCTGAAAAACTGTATTGGGGCGGCAGACCTGATGTTGACCCCTCTTCCACCGGCTACGGTTGATTTTCATTCTTCCCTGAAGTTTGTGGCCAGCCTCCCTGCCCTCATAGATTCCATTGAAATGGATGGGCACACCTGCAATCTCATCGGTAATGTCGGCTTCATGTCCAAGATCCTGAACAAGTCTGATCACAAAATTTGCCATAGTCAGGCCAAAGAGGTTTTCGGTGCCGATATGCTAGACATGGTTCTGCCGAGACTGGATGGTTTCGAACGCTGTGGGGAGACTTTTGACACAGTTATTTCAGCAAATCCAGCAACCTATGATGGAAGTACAGAGGCACTAAAAAGCGCAAAATCAGCAGCGGAAGACTTTGCGAAGGCAGTCTTTGATCGCATCGAGTTCATTCGTACTAACGGAGGTATGTGATGTCGAATGAGAAAAGAAAAACCATCGGCAGACAGTTAAATACCCAAGCGTCAATTGCGGAAATGACGGACACCGGTAGAAGCCAGGTATTTACCTTAAAAACCGGCAGGAAGGTAACGTTCAGGTTTGTTCGGGTGCCTGCATCTGAAGTTGAAAGTAAGACCTTCGTAAACCAGGAAAACAACGGAAGAGATCAACTTGCACTGACCAGGGAATCCCTGAAATCCATTATCCAGACGATTAAGTTTCAGCAGTTCTTTCCCTGTATTGGTATTAAGCAAAGTGAAAGGATTGAGATACTGGATGGTTCAAGACGGCGAGCCTCAGCAATTTTTGTCCGTACAGGCCTTGATGTAATGGTTACCGAAGAGCATTTATCAGCTGATGAAGCTCGCCAACTGGCTAAAGATATCCAGACAGCTAAAGAACATAATCTTCGGGAGATTGGCCTGAGATTGATCGCTCTTAAAGAGTCCGGATTTAATCAAAAGGAAATTGCTGAACTGGAGGGGTTATCTCAAGCTAAAGTTACCAGGGCGCTGCAGGCGGCGGCCGTACCGCAAGACTTGATTTCTCTGTTCCCGGTTCAGTCGGAGCTATCGTTTAGTGACTATAAACTTCTTTTAGAAGTTAATGAAAAACTCAGTGAAAAGGGATTAACGCCTGAAGAACTCATTCAGTCTGTATCAGCTCAGCTCGATGCAATTTTGAGTGAAGGCGAGCGACCAGAAGACGAACAGAAAGCCAGTATACTGAAGCTGATTTCTCAGGCATCTCAGGCATTGATAGATCCATCTCCCAAGGAAAAGTCAGTGGTTTCCCCACTCTGGTCTTTTGAAGAAAAGGACAAGTTCGCGCGTAAGCGTGTGAAAGGGCGTACGCTGACTTATGAGTTTAGCCGTATGTCAAAAGTGATTCAGGATGAACTGGACAAGGCTATCAACGAGGTCCTTGACAGAAATTTGAGTCAATAATTTCGCCATGGCGATTTCACATCTAACTTATTGTAATTAGGCAGTTTAGGCTGAGAATTTCAAGGTGAAATCGCCAAAGTTTTACGCCAGTTTCGCTGCAGGAATATCTGACCATCGTGTCGTATAAGCAGGAGAAAGCATCTCCCGTTTCATCTGCCATTCCGGGGCAATACCCCGCCCCGCAAACCATACTTTACCCAGCCCTGAGTTGTTGATCCCGTCCAGAACCTTCATCAGCTCAGCACTGTAAGGGCGTGGCGGGCGTTCGTCGAACAGCTGCAGCTGCGAAACGCCGGAGCCGGTGAAGTCATTCAGCATAACTCCGGCTTTGGCATACCGGTGTCCATCCCTCCAGATACGCTCCAGAGCCGTTGTGGCGGCTGCAATGATGTCCCTGGTGTCCTGAGTGGGTGTAAGAAGTTTTTCCGTAGCCACGTTGCCGTAGTAAGGTTCTTTAACGGCGAACGGAGACGTTTTGATGAAAACGGAAATATGCCGGCAATACTGGTGCTCTTTACGCAGCTTTTCAGAGGCCCGCTCTGCGTGCTGACAGATAGCCTGACGGAGTGACTCGTACTCCGTGATCTTCACGCCAAAACTGCGGCTGCAGACAATTTGCTGTTTCGTCGGAGGGGCTTCCTCAAGCGAAAGGCAGCTTTCCCCGTTCAGTTCACGTACCGTTCGCTCAAGGACCACAGAAAAATTTTTGCGGATGAAGGCCGGGTTCGTCAGGGCGAGATCGAGCGCGGTCTTAATGCCCAGTACATTCAGCTTGCGTGCAATACAGTTACCCACCCCCCAGATTTCTTCAACCGGCTGCAGTGAAAGCAGTTTCCGCGTTCTCTGCGGATTTCCCCTGGTCAGAGCAAGTACGCCACGAAACTGTTTCCACTCTTTTGAGGCCCACTGGGCTGATTTTGCGAGGGTCTTCGTTGGTCCGGCGCCCACGCCAATGGTCAGGTGGGTACAGTCATACACGTGCTGACGCAGCTGCCGGCCGAAGTCCTCAAGCTCCATACAGTGCTCCACGCCGGTCAAATCGAGGAACATCTCATCAATTGAATACTGTTCCACTCTGGGGGCCAGTTCCTCCAGGCTGTTCATCACGCGCGCCGACATCGAGGCATAAAGTTCATAGTTACTTGAAAACGCATATATTTTTTCCGGGTATCTTTCGTTTTTTATCTGAAACCACGGAGTTCCCATTTTGATCCAGCGCTTCGCCTCGGCACTGCGAGCGATTACGTTCCCGTCATTGTTGCTCAGGACGACTATCGGCTTTCCTTTCAAATCCGGTCGGAAAACACGTTCACAGCTGGCATAGAAGCTGTTCACATCGGCCAGGGCAAACATCAGTACATCTCCCTCGGGCGGTGGATGATATGCGTGACGACGCCAAAGATATCCAGCTCATCGGGGTCAGGATAAGTCGGAGACCAGGAGGCATTCATGGGCTGCAGCGTCAGTCGAGGCGTCAGCAGAAGCCGTTTAACCGTAAACTCCCCCTGTATGCTGGCGACAACGATATCGCCGTGCCGCGGCTTTTCAGCACTGTCCACAACCAGCAGATCGCCATTGTACAGACTACCGTCCGCCATGCTGTCTCCGCTGGCACGCAGGTAGTACGTCGCGCTCGGATGCCGTATGCAGTAATCATGGAGATCCAGATCGGACTCGACATAGTCAGCGGCAGGGCTGGGAAAACCGCAGCTGGCCAGATCGGCAAACAATGGATGGGCCTGTGGCGGGTGTTCTTTCCCGGTGCTGAAAAGCTGTAGCTTCATCTTTCCTCCTGATACTCTAATTTTACTGGTTATGCATACAGTATATTTAACAGCGTGACGATAATCCAGATCGCCTGCCGGGTAATGGTGCCAACTTACTGATTTAGTGTACGATGGTGTTTTTGAGGTGCTCCCGTGGCTTCCATCTCCATCAGTTGTCCCTCCTGCTCAGCTACTGAAGGCGTGGTGCGTAACGGTAAAAGTACTGCCGGACATCAGCGCTATCTCTGCTCTCACTGCCGTAAAACATGGCAGCTTCAGTTCACTTACACCGCCTCTCAGCCCGGTACACACCAGAAAATTATTGATATGGCCATGAATGGCGTCGGATGTCGCGCCAGTGCACGCATTATGGGCGTTGGCCTCAACACGATTTTACGACACTTAAAAAACTCAGGCCGCAGTCGGTAAACTCACGCATACAACCGGGCAATGACGTCATTGTTTGCGCTGAAATGGATGAACACTGGGGCTACGTCGGCGCTAAATCACGCCAGCGCTGGCTGTTTTACGCGTATGGCAGGATACGGAGGACGGTTGTGGCGCACGTCTTCGGTGAACGCACTCTGGCCACACTGGAGCGTCTTCTGAGCCTGCTGTCGGCCTTTGAGGTCGTGGTATGGATGACGGATGGCTGGCCGCTGTATGAATCCCGCCTGAAGGGAAAGCTGCACGTAATCAGCAAGCGATATACGCAGCGCATTGAGCGACATAACCTGAATCTGAGGCAGCATCTGGCAAGGCTGGGCAGGAAGTCACTGTCGTTCTCAAAATCGGTGGAGCTGCATGACAAGGTCATCGGGCATTATCTGGGGTCGTCTCAGAAAACGGAAAATAAAGCACGCTAAGCGTGCGTGGAGGCTGGCACCCAGCGGTACAGCGTCGGAATGGACACGCCGAGGTTCTTGGCCACGTCCTTGGGCGGCACCCCGCTGGCCAGCAGCTTCTTGGCCGACTCGATCTTGCTGTCGGTCATCTTCGGCTTGCGGCCGCCTTTGCGGCCGAGCTGCTTGGCGACTTCCAGCCCGGCGCGGGTGCGCTCGACGGTCAGCTCGCGCTCCATTTCGGCAAGGCTCGCCATGACGTGGAAGAAGAACCGCCCGGATGGTGTGCCGGTGTCGATGGAGTCGGTGAGGCTCCTGAACTGGACACCGTGCTTGTGCAGATCGCCGACCAGATCGACCAGTTGCTTGACCGACCGGCCCAGCCGGTCGAGCTTCCAGACGACCAAAGTATCGCCTTCGCGCAGCATTTCGAGCGTCTTGGCCAAGCCAGGCCGGTCTGCCCGCGTGCCACTCACCTTGTCCTCGAAGACCTTTTTACATCCGGCCTTGCTCAAGGCTTCGCGTTGCAGCTCCAGGTTCTGATCCTGCGTCGAGACGCGCGCATAGCCAATCAACATGGCTTGTCTCGCGCCCGGTCGATGCGTTCCTGCATCGCCTGCATCACTTCTTCGTGGGTGTACGATCTGGCGTTGGCGTCGGTGGCTTGCCGCAGGGCTTCCTCAACCTCGCGCGTCATCCGCTCGTAATCCTCCGGCCACAGCGCTTGCTCCATGCGCAGCGACGCCTGACCCAGCAGGTGCAGCAGGCTGAACAGCCGCATGTCGTTGGTGGCGACGATGCGCTCCCGAATCTGCTCCTGAATAGCTTCGCTAGCCCGATGCGCTTGTGGTGTGGCAGTCCCCTCGTAGTCAGCGGGGAATTCCGCTTCCTCGGCAATCCTTGCCCAGGCGCTGGCCAGCGCCTCGATGGTTGACGTGCTCATTTCCGCCGCTCCTGTGCTCTTTGGCGAATCAACCGGCCAAGGGGCCTCGACGCGAAAACCAGCAGCATCACGCCTATCGGATACCAGGTCGAGAAGACCACCAAGGCATCGAAGGCTGGCCGTCCGGTGTTGGTAGGCAGTACGGCGGTCACAGCCATCAACCCGCCGACCGTCCAGATGATGCGCCACACGTAGGGCATCACGCGGGGCACGTAGCCGTCATCGAAAGCGGTCTGGTAGTAGCGGCGCAGGCCGCGCTCGGCAAGCGCCTGGCGCTGCCGCTCCGACAGCGCATCCGTCCGGCCATACCAGCGCCGGAATGGTGGACAGCGCAGCAGCAAAGGGGTGAAGAGGATCATCACCGCCACGATCGCGACACCCCACGCCATGACGGCGCCGGCATCGGGCCGCTTGGCGTTCTCGATCACGGGCGCGAAGACGCCCGGAGCACCGATCATCCAGAACAGCGCAATGTGCTGATGGAAGGAGAGCTTCATTTGCTCATCCACTTGCGCAGCAGGCGCTTTTTCAGGGAGGCGCGTTCTTGCGGGTTGCGTCCCTTGTGATTGGCGATGCGATCCGCCGTGGCGGCCTGGCGCTTGACGGGCCAGTAGGAGCGGCCATCCTTGCCCATCGACCAGACGCTGCTGGCCTGGTTTTCCAGCAGGGGCAGATGGGCGCTCAGGGCTTCGGGCGACGCGCTGGTCAGCGCCGTGCTCTCACGGGTGCGCCAGCGCTGATGCCAGAGCTTCTTGTCCTCGCGCTCGCTGCCGCAGGTCGTGTGCCCGACGATGGGTGTTTTGCGGCGGCTGCGGCTCATAACGTAGTGGTCTCCAAGAACATTCAGGACTGATCCCAGGCGTCGATGGTCAAGACCTGATCGGCAGGACAGGCGGCTACGCGGTCGGGAACTGGATGGTGTTCAGTCTCATGCCGACCCCATTCGATTGATCGCGTCGCTTGCGGCACGCTGCGACGCAAGGAGGTTTGCGACCTGGTTTAGCAGCCGTGTCCGCTGCATGTCTGTTACCTATCTCCCCGACCGCTCATTGGACCAACTCCAGAGATTGGGCTCTATCGCTCAGCCAATACGAAACCGGCATTGGCTGATGCCACAACCGAGACGAACACAAATGGCTCGGTACCTGTATTTCGCGCCCCGTGCACTTGGCCCGGTCTTGCCACGGCTATCTCACCTTCCCTGAGGGCACGAACAATCCCATTGCCCTGAAAGTAATCAGCCATTCCCGACAAAACAGTCCACGTGTCTTGGCCGTGAGGATGAATGTGAGCCGCAATTTCCTGCCCGGGATGGACATGCCAAACCACGATAATTGAGTCTCGGGTTTCAAGCACAACGGAACGAATAGGCTCGCCTTCGGACGGCTGAACATACTCGGCTACAGAAAATATTCTCGATTCAACAGTCATCGGAGATCCCTCTTTCACAGTTGTCGTTACGGTCTTCATCGTCGGCATCCTGACGCACGGCGGGCAATTGCTGGAGCAACGCCGGCAGCCATTCCTGTACCGTCTCCCACACCACATCGAGGTTGATGTCGAAATAGCCGTGAGCCATGCGATTACGCATATTGCGCATGCTGCGCCACGGCACGTCGGCATGCGCCTGGGTGAACTCGACGTAGCCATCCATCACCTTTGTGGCCGCCTCGCCGATGACGATCAGGCTCATGATGACGGCCTGCTGGGTGCGCTTGTCGGCCAAGAAGTCGTCCTTGGCCATCCCTTCCACGAAGCTGCGCGCATCGGTTGCGGCCTGCTGAATGTGGTCGAGGTAATCGGGCAGGCGGTTCTCGCTCATATCGGTTGCGCCTCCGCGAGCACCTTGGCCCGGAACTTCGGCGGCAGGTCGCCGGGAGTCAGCAGATCGACGTCAACGCCGAGCAGCGATTTCAGTTCTTCTTCCAAATCGCCCAAGTCCAACAACGTGGCACCGGGCAGCGCATCGACCAACAGGTCGAGGTCGCTGCCATCCCGGTCGGTGCCATGCAGCACCGAGCCGAAGACGCGCGGGTTCGCGGCGCGAAAGCGGCCTACCGCTTCACGCACTGCGCTTCGCTTCATGTCAAGCACAACAGACGGTCGCATGCGCATCCTTTCTTATCGAAACTCGTTGAGATGATATGCAATCAAGAATAGAATTTCAAGAACTATTTTCGAGAATCGCAATGCCTTGATTCCCGTGCCGCGCCTGTCGTTTTCAGAAGACGGCTGCACTGAACGTCAGAAGCCGACTGCACTATAGCAGCGGAGGGGTTGGATCCATCAGGCAACGACGGGCTGCTGCCGGCCATCAGCGGACGCAGGGAGGACTTTCCGCAACCGGCCGTTCGATGCGGCACCGATGGCCTTCGCGCAGGGGTAGTGAATCCGCCAGGATTGACTTGCGCTGCCCTACCTCTCACTAGTGAGGGGCGGCAGCGCATCAAGCGGTGAGCGCACTCCGGCACCGCCAACTTTCAGCACATGCGTGTAAATCATCGTCGTAGAGACGTCGGAATGGCCGAGCAGGGGTCGTTTGCGGGAGGGGGCGGAATCCTACGCTAAGGCTTTGGCCAGCGATATTCTCCGGTGAGATTGATGTGTTCCCATCCGAGCGGCGAAACATGGGCCAAGAGATCGGGCGATAGCAGCTTTCCATCGCGTTTCTGGTTTGCAACGACCTCGCCGAGCTTCATGGTGTTCCAGAAGATGATGATGGCGGCGAGCAGATTCATGCCGGCGATGCGGTAATGCTGGCCTTCGGCGGAACGGTCGCGGATTTCACCGCGGCGGTGGAAGCTGATTGCCCGCTTCAGCGCATGATGAGCTTCGCCTTTGTTGAGCCCGATCTGGGCACGCCGTTGGAGTTCGGCATCCAGAATCCAGTCGATCATGAACAGGGTGCGCTCGACGCGACCGACTTCCCGCAGGGCTGTCGCGAGCTCGTTCTGCCGCGGATAGGAGGCGAGTTTCCGCAGAATCTGGCTTGGCGCGACGGTCCCGGCAGCAATGGTGGCGGCGATGCGCAGGATGTCGGGCCAATTGCGCTCGATCATGGCTTGGTTGACCTTTCCGCCGATCAACGCTCGCAGGTGCGCCGGGGCGGCCGACGGATTGAACGCGTAGAGCCGTTTGGATGGCAGGTCGCGGATGCGCGGAGCGAACCGGTAGCCGAGAATGGCACATGCGGCAAAGACGTGATCGGTGAAGCCGCCCGTGTCGGTGAACTGCTCGCGGATATGGCGTCCAGCATCGTTCATCAGCAGGCCATCGAGGATGTAAGGCGCTTCGCTTGCCGTTGCAGGAATCACCTGGGTTGCGAACGGCGCATATTGGTCGGAGACGTGGCTATAGGCTTTCAGGCCCGGGGTATTGCCATATTTCGCGTTGACCAGGTTCATGGCCTCACCTTGCTCTGTAGCGACGAAGAACTGTCCGTCGCTCGAAGCCGACGTGCCCATGCCCCAGAACCGGGCCATGGGTAACGCTGCCTGTGCCTCGACCACCATGGCCAGCGCCCGGTCATAGGCTTCGCCCTCGACATGCCACCGTCCAATGCGGATCAATTCCCAGAAGGTGTGGGTGTTTGTCGCATCCGCCATTTTGCGCAAGCCGAGGTTGATCCCTTCCGCCAAGATAACGTTCATTAGCCCGATCCGGTCAGCGCAGGGTGCTCCTGTGCGCAGATGGGTGAACGCTTCGGTGAAGCCGGTCGCCGCATCCACCTCCAGCAGGAGATCGGTGATGCGCGTGGGCGGGATCTGCTTGTAGAGATCGAGCACCAGATCTTCGGCGCCTGTCGGCGCGGCGGCTTCGAGTTTCTCGATATGCAGAACGCCGTTTTCAATCGACCCGCCCGGGATCGTGCCTGCGCGAGCGGCACGGCCAAGCTCGCGCAACCGCATGTCGAGGCGAGCTTGCCGGTCTGCCAGCCATTCCTCCGGCCGCAATGGCACAGCGAGACGACCGCCTTCCGCGATGGATTGTGCCGGAACGAGTGCGTGTTTCAGATCGCCATAGCGCCGGGACCTAGTAAGCCAGACATCTCCGGAGCGGAACGCATCGCGCAGATGGAACAGCACCGCGATCTCCCATAGGCGAGCGTCGCCAGCCCTCTGGGCCCGAAGGTGGCGATGCCATTTCGAGCTGGGCCGCAAGAAGCTGGTCATCGCGGCATCGTTCAAACCGGTACGAAGGGCCGTCACCGCTTCCAGAAGCGGCAGTGCAACGGGCGCAGCTCGCAGATCGAGCAGGCGCAACATGCGTGGAGCGTATCGGCGGAAGCGGTGATAACCGTCGAGCACATGATTGAGCGGATCGTCGGCCATGGTGGCGGTCAGCCTGGTTGCCATTGCAACAAGGGTTTTTAAGCCGTCCCACCCTGACCCACTCGCGATGACATCGCCCAGCGGCTGGCCATCATCCTGTGCATCGACCAGGGCGCCCCCGATCTCGGCGAAGGATTTCAGGGTGTCACGCACCACCCCCGCTTCGTCTGCGACCTTTGCATGGCAAATACGCTCCGAAGCACGGTAGAGACGGCCGACGATCCGGTCGTGGGTTTCGACCACTGCGTCGGCCAACATCGCCTGCCATTCCGAGACGCAAACAGCCAAGATCGCAAGCCGCCTGTCCTCCGGGAGATCGCGCATGCCGTCGGCATAATACCGTTCACCCTGCCTGCGCAGACGAGTCACCCGATGGGCAGGAACGCCGGCAAGCAGATCCTCGGGGAGATCGATGCGTTGCAGATATTCGAGCCGGTCGAGCAGCCGGTTGGCCGACGAAGAGTTCGAGCCAGGCTCGAACTGGCGCAGCCACACAAAACGGGTCACCCGATCATCAGCCGTCTCCTCGAGCAATGCCAGCAACTGTTCTCGGATCGACATAGGCAGCCGACTGGCGATCCTCGTCTCGATGCGTCGCTCGGCATCGACGAGAGCCGCGGCACAAAGCCGCTCGATCGTGGATGTCGCGGGAAGGACAGTGCGGGTGCGTCGGCACTCGGCTACGAAGCGACGGGCGATATCCTCGTTCGACACCGCCATCTCGGCTTCTCGGAACAACCATTCCTTCAGCTCGCTCGCACCACGTCCGGAGAAGGTGCGGAAGCCGTAGAGCCCCCGTAACTCGGCAAGATGCTCGTGCCGTGTTTCCTCGCGGGCAGCATAGTCTACGAGATCGTCGGCACCCAGGCCAAGCTGCGCTCCGATAAATTCGATGACCTCTGCAGGGATCAGTTCGCCTGGAGCCAGCACCCGGCCGGGATAGCGCAGGACACACAATTGCAGGGCGAAGCCGAACCTGTTGTGAGCGCGCCGACGCAGCCTGATATGCCCAAGGTCTTCATCACTCAGCGTATAGTGCTTGAGCAAATCCGTCTGTGAAGTCGGCAAGCGCAACAGCGCGTCTTTCTGCCGATCGGTTAGAGTGACGCGACGCGGCATACATGTTCCTTTTTCAAAATCTGATAGCGTTCAAGACGCTTTGTTTATGAAGCTGGTTGAGATACATTTCCAGAGGTCAATGCAATCGTGGCCGAAGCGCCGCCTCAAACCAACGTTTGTGATACATGCTGATCGGATATGCCCGCGTCTCCAAAGCCGATGGCTCGCAGTCTCTCGACCTGCAGCACGACGCCTTGCGCGCCGCAGGTGTCGAACGGGACAATATCTATGATGATCTTGCTTCCGGCGGTCGTGATGATCGCCCTGGCTTGACTGCCTGCCTCAAGTCATTGCGTGACGGCGATGTGCTGGTGGTCTGGAAGCTCGATCGCCTCGGACGATCGCTTGCCCATCTGGTCAACACGGTGAAGGAGCTGTCAGACCGCAAGATCGGCCTGCGGGTTCTGACTGGAAAGGGCGCTCAGATCGACACCACGACTGCGTCCGGTCGCATGGTGTTCGGAATCTTCGCCACCTTGGCCGAGTTCGAGCGGGATCTGATCCGAGAGCGCACCATGGCGGGTCTCGCCTCCGCGAGAGCGCGCGGTCGCAAGGGCGGACGAAAATTCGCGCTCACCAAAGCTCAGGTGCGTCTCGCGCAAGCCGCCATGGCCCAGCGCGATACTTCAGTTTCCGATCTCTGCAAGGAACTCGGCATCGAGCGCGTCACTCTCTACCGATATGTCGGTCCCAAAGGCGAGCTCAGAGACCATGGTGGTCTTGCCTCGGTTTCGTTCCGGTCTTTTTGAGAGCATTATTTGTTATCAAGGAGACCATATATGTCATTAAAGCATAGTGATGAATTTAAGCGTGATGCAGTTCGCATAGCACTCACTAGTGGCTTAACACGCCGTCAAGTTGCGTCAGATTTAAGTATTGGGCTTTCCACGCTTGGGAAATGGATCGCATCAATTTCCGATGAAACTAAAATTCCTACCCAAGACACTGATCTTCTGCGTGAGAATGAACGTTTACGCAAAGAGAACCGTATCCTTCGGGAGGAGAGGGAGATATTAAAAAAGGCAGCAATATTTTTCGCAGTACAAAAGCTGTGAGATTTCAGTTTATTACGGATTACCGTGGCTCTCTCTCACGTTCACGCATATGTCGTTTGATGGGCGTAACAGATCGTGGTTTACGCGCATGGAAACGCCGTCCTCCATCACTGCGCCAGCGTCGTGATCTTATACTTCTAGCGCATATACGTGAGCAGCATCGGTTGTGTTTGGGGAGCTATGGTAGGCCGCGTATGACAGAAGAGTTGAAAGCGCTGGGCCTGCAGGTTGGGCAGCGTCGGGTTGGACGTTTGATGCGCCAGAATAACATTACAGTTGTTCGAACGCGTAAATTCAAACGGACAACGGATAGTCATCATACCTTCAACATTGCACCGAACCTATTAAAACAAGACTTTAGCGCAAGCGCACCCAACCAGAAATGGGCAGGCGATATCACTTATGTTTGGACCAGAGAAGGATGGGTCTATCTTGCTGTTATCCTTGACCTGTATTCCCGTCGCGTGATTGGCTGGGCAACAGGTGATCGATTAAAGCAGGATCTTGCATTAAGGGCACTGAATATGGCGTTGGCTTTACGCAAACCACCACCGGGTTGTATTCAACACACAGACCGTGGGAGCCAATATTGCGCTCATGAATATCAAAAGCTACTGCTCAAACATCAATTGCTGCCGTCCATGAGCGGGAAAGGCAATTGTTTTGATAACTCCGCAGTAGAAAGCTTCTTTAAATCATTAAAGGCTGAGTTGATTTGGCGCAGACACTGGCAAACAAGGCGAGATATTGAGATTGCAATCTTCGAATATATAAATGGCTTTTATAATCCACGCCGAAGACATTCAACACTCGGCTCTGATGAATCCCCTAATGATTTTGGTAAAAATCATTAAGTTAAGGTGGATACACATCTTGTCATATGATCAAATGGTTTCGCGAAAAATCAATAATCAGACAACAAGATGTGCGAACTCGATATTTTACACGACTCTCTTTACCAATTCTGCCCCGAATTACACTTAAAACGACTCAACAGCTTAACGTTGGCTTGCCACGCATTACTTGACTGTAAAACTCTCACTCTTACCGAACTTGGCCGTAACCTGCCAACCAAAGCGAGAACAAAACATAACATCAAACGAATCGACCGATTGTTAGGTAATCGTCACCTCCACAAAGAGCGACTCGCTGTATACCGTTGGCATGCTAGCTTTATCTGTTCGGGCAATACGATGCCCATTGTACTTGTTGACTGGTCTGATATTCGTGAGCAAAAACGACTTATGGTATTGCGAGCTTCAGTCGCACTACACGGTCGTTCTGTTACTCTTTATGAGAAAGCGTTCCCGCTTTCAGAGCAATGTTCAAAGAAAGCTCATGACCAATTTCTAGCCGACCTTGCGAGCATTCTACCGAGTAACACCACACCGCTCATTGTCAGTGATGCTGGCTTTAAAGTGCCATGGTATAAATCCGTTGAGAAGCTGGGTTGGTACTGGTTAAGTCGAGTAAGAGGAAAAGTACAATATGCAGACCTAGGAGCGGAAAACTGGAAACCTATCAGCAACTTACATGATATGTCATCTAGTCACTCAAAGACTTTAGGCTATAAGGGGGAACCGCAGAATTCGGAAAAAATCGTACGCTAAGCTAACGGTGTTCTCGTGACAGCTCTTTGACTAGGCTTTCTAAGGGGTCGTCTCAGAAAACGGAAAATAAAGCACGCTAAGGCATAGCCGAACCTGCCAAGCTTGCTCCACCCTGTAGTGACGCGATCAGCGGGCAGGAAACGTTCCCCCTTCGCGCATGGCAGGCGCACACCAACTCAGACAGCACGGCCTCCATGCGCGCCAGGTCAGCCATTTTCTCGCGCACGTCCTTGAGCTTGTGCTCGGCCAGACTGCTGGCTTCCTCGCAATGGGTGCCATCCTCCAGCCGCAGCAGCTCGGCGATCTCATCCAGGCTGAAGCCCAGCCGCTGGGCTGATTTCACGAAGCGCACCCGCGTTACATCCGCCTCGCCATAGCGGCGGATGCTGCCATAGGGCTTGTCAGGCTCCAGCAACAAGCCCTTGCGCTGATAGAAACGGATGGTCTCCACATTGACCCCGGCCGCCTTGGCGAAAACGCCAATGGTCAGGTTCTCCAAATTGTTTTCCATATCGCTTGACTCCGTACATGAGTACGGAAGTAAGGTTACGCTATCCAATTTCAATTCGAAAGGACAAGCGCATGTCTGAACCAAAAACCGGGCGCGGCGCGCTCTTCACTGGAGGGCTTGCCGCCATCCTCGCCTCGGCTTGCTGCCTCGGGCCGTTGGTTCTGATCGCCTTGGGGTTCAGCGGCGCTTGGATCGGCAACTTGGCGGTGTTGGAACCCTATCGCCCCATCTTTATCGGCGTGGCGCTGGTGGCGTTGTTCTTCGCCTGGCGGCGCATCTACCGGCAGGCAGCGGCCTGCAAACCGGGTGAGGTCTGCGCGATTCCCCAAGTGCGAGCTACTTACAAGCTCATTTTCTGGATCGTGGCCGCGCTGGTTCTGGTCGCGCTCGGATTTCCCTACGTCATGCCATTTTTCTACTGATCGGAGTTCACCATGAAGAAACTGTTTGCCTCCCTCGCCCTCGCCGCCGTTGTTGCCCCCGTCTGGGCCGCCACCCAGACCGTCACGCTGTCCGTACCGGGCATGACCTGCTCCGCCTGCCCGATCACTGTCAAGAAGGCGATTTCCAAGGTCGAAGGCGTCAGCAAAGTTGACGTGACTTTCGAGACACGCCAAGCGGTCGTCACCTTCGACGATGCCAAGACCAGCGTGCAGAAGCTGACCAAGGCAACCGCAGACGCGGGCTATCCGTCCAGCGTCAAGCAGTGAGTCACTGAAAACGGCACCGCAGCACAACGGACGTCATTGTCTGGCGCCACAAACGATAAAGGATCTGTTGCATGACCCATCTAAAAATCACCGGCATGACTTGCGACTCGTGCGCGGCGCACGTCAAGGAAGCGCTGGAAAAAGTGCCAGGCGTGCAGTCGGCGCTGGTGTCCTATCCGAAGGGCACAGCGCAACTCGCCATCGTGCCGGGCACATCGCCGGACGCGCTGACTGCCGCCGTGGCCGGACTGGGCTACAAGGCAACGCTAGCCGATGCGCCACTGGCGGACAACCGCGTCGGACTGCTCGACAAGGTGCGGGGATGGATGGCCGCCGCCGAAAAGCACAGT
The DNA here is from genome assembly GCF_033843325.1 of Klebsiella sp. JN_Kp126. Taxonomy (NCBI): domain Bacteria; kingdom Pseudomonadati; phylum Pseudomonadota; class Gammaproteobacteria; order Enterobacterales; family Enterobacteriaceae; genus Klebsiella; species Klebsiella sp. JN_Kp126. The sequence goes on from NZ_JAWXQV010000063.1 coordinate 15,843, forward strand.
GGCAACGAGCCCCCGGTGCAGGTAGCGGTCATTGGCAGCGGTGGAGCCGCGATGGCGGCGGCGCTGAAGGCCGTCGAGCAAGGCGCGCAGGTCACGCTGATCGAGCGCGGCACCATCGGCGGCACCTGCGTCAATGTCGGCTGTGTGCCGTCCAAGATCATGATCCGCGCCGCCCACATCGCCCATCTGCGCCGGGAAAGCCCGTTCGATGGCGGTATTGCGGCAACTGTGCCTACGATTGACCGCAGTAAGCTGCTGGCCCAGCAGCAGGCCCGCGTCGACGAACTGCGGCACGCCAAGTACGAAGGCATCCTGGGCGGTAATCCGGCCATCACCGTTGTGCACGGTGAGGCGCGCTTCAAGGACGACCAGAGCCTTACCGTCCGTTTGAACGAGGGTGGCGAGCGCGTCGTGATGTTCGACCGCTGCCTGGTCGCCACGGGTGCCAGCCCGGCGGTCCCGCCGATTCCGGGCTTGAAAGAGTCACCCTACTGGACTTCCACCGAGGCCCTGGCGAGCGACACCATTCCCGAACGCCTTGCCGTAATCGGCTCGTCGGTGGTGGCGCTGGAGCTGGCGCAAGCCTTTGCCCGGCTGGGCAGCAAGGTCACGGTCCTGGCGCGCAATACCTTGTTCTTCCGTGAAGACCCGGCCATCGGCGAGGCGGTGACAGCCGCTTTCCGTGCCGAGGGCATCGAGGTGCTGGAGCACACGCAAGCCAGCCAGGTCGCCCATATGGACGGTGAATTCGTGCTGACCACCACGCACGGTGAATTGCGCGCCGACAAACTGCTGGTTGCCACCGGTCGGACACCGAACACGCGCAGCCTCGCGCTGGACGCAGCGGGGGTCACTGTCAATGCGCAAGGTGCCATCGTCATCGACCAAGGCATGCGCACGAGCAACCCGAACATCTACGCGGCCGGCGACTGCACCGACCAGCCGCAGTTCGTCTATGTGGCGGCAGCGGCCGGCACCCGTGCCGCGATCAACATGACCGGCGGCGATGCGGCGCTCGACCTGACCGCAATGCCGGCCGTGGTGTTCACCGATCCGCAAGTGGCGACCGTGGGCTACAGCGAGGCGGAAGCCCACCACGACGGGATCGAGACCGACAGCCGCACCTTGACCTTGGACAACGTGCCGCGTGCGCTCGCCAACTTCGACACACGCGGCTTCATCAAGTTGGTTATCGAGGAAGGCAGCCATCGGCTGATCGGCGTACAGGCGGTCGCGCCGGAAGCGGGTGAACTGATCCAGACGGCGGCTCTGGCCATTCGCAACCGCATGACGGTGCAGGAACTGGCCGACCAGTTGTCCCCCTACCTGACGATGGTCGAGGGGTTGAAGCTCGCGGCGCAGACCTTCAACAAGGATGTGAAGCAGCTTTCCTGCTGCGCCGGGTGAGAAAAAGGAGGTGTTCAATGAACGCCTACACGGTGTCCCGGCTGGCTCTTGATGCCGGGGTGAGCGTGCATATCGTGCGCGACTACCTGCTGCGCGGATTGCTGCGCCCGGTGGCGTGCACACCAGGCGGCTACGGCTTGTTCGATGACGCCGCCTTGCAACGGCTGTGCTTCGTGCGGGCGGCCTTCGAGGCGGGCATCGGCCTCGACGCGCTGGCGCGGCTGTGCCGGGCGCTGGATGCGGCGGACGGCGACGAAGCGGCCGCGCAGCTTGCCCTGCTGCGTCAGTTCGTCGAGCGTCGGCGCGAAGCGTTGGCCGATCTGGAAGTGCAGTTGGCCACCCTGCCGACCGAGCCGGCACAGCACGCGGAGAGTCTGCCATGAACAACCCCGAGCGCTTGCCGTCCGAGACGCACAAACCGATCACCGGCTACCTGTGGGGCGGACTGGCTGTGCTGACTTGCCCCTGCCACCTGCCCATCCTCGCTGTCGTGCTGGCCGGCACAACCGCCGGTGCTTTCCTCGGCGAGCATTGGGTCATCGCGGCGCTCGGTTTGACCGGCCTGTTCCTTCTGTCCCTGTCGCGGGCGTTGCGGGCATTCAGGGAAAGAGAATGAGCGCTTTCCGGCCGGATGGATGGACGACGCCGGAACTGGCCCAAGCGGTCGAGCGCGGGCAGCTTGAACTGCACTACCAGCCCGTCGTCGATCTGCGCAGTGGTGGGATTGTCGGCGCGGAAGCCCTGTTGCGCTGGCGTCATCCGACGCTTGGACTATTGCCACCGGGCCAGTTCCTGCCCGTGGTCGAATCGTCCGGCCTGATGCCTGAAATCGGCGCTTGGGTGCTGGGCGAAGCCTGCCGCCAGATGCGTGACTGGCGAATGCTGGCATGGCGACCGTTCCGGCTGGCCGTCAATGTTTCGGCGAGCCAAGTGGGACCGGACTTCGACGGGTGGGTAAAGGGCGTGCTGGCTGATGCCGAGTTGCCCGCCGAGTATCTCGAAATCGAGCTGACCGAATCGGTCGCGTTTGGTGATCCGGCGATCTTCCCCGCCCTGGACGCCTTGCGGCAGATCGGTGTGCGCTTCGCCGCCGATGACTTCGGGACGGGGTATTCCTGTCTGCAACATCTGAAGTGCTGCCCAATCAGCACGCTCAAGATCGACCAATCGTTTGTCGCCGGGCTCGCCAACGACCGCCGCGACCAAACCATCGTGCACACCGTGATTCAGCTTGCGCACGGGCTGGGCATGGATGTGGTGGCTGAAGGCGTGGAAACATCGGCGAGTCTTGATCTATTGCGACAAGCGGACTGCGACACAGGACAAGGCTTCCTGTTCGCGAAGCCAATGCCGGCGGCGGCATTCGCCGTCTTCGTCAGTCAATGGAGGGGTGCCACCATGAATGCAAGTGACTCGACCACCACCAGTTGCTGCGTGTGCTGCAAGGAAATCCCGCTCGATGCCGCCTTCACCCCGGAAGGCGCGGAATACGTCGAGCACTTCTGCGGGTTGGAGTGTTATCAACGCTTCGAAGCGCGTGCCAAGACAGGGAACGAAACCGATGCCGATCCGAACGCCTGCGACTCGCTACCGTCAGATTGAGGCATACCCTAACTGGATGTCAGGAATGGCCACGCTGCGCCGTCAGAATAGAGTCTGCTTTCACATTCTTTGACACATGCTTGCCAAGGTCATAGATTCCAACCTGACAAATTCAAGGCTTAGGGCGCAATGGAACCAAAAACCAACGTAAGCCCTACCGCCCATCCAGCCTATGGAGGCATCTTGCAGGGACAACGCATCGGTTACGTTCGGGTCAGCAGTTACGACCAGAACCCGGAACGCCAACTTGAGCAGGTCGAGATCGGCAAGCTGTTCACCGACAAGGCCTCGGGCAAGGACACCCAGCGCCCGCAGCTGGAAGCCATGCTCGGATTCGTCCGCGAAGGCGATACCGTGGTGGTGCACAGCATGGATCGCCTGGCGCGCAACCTCGACGATCTGCGCCGTCTGGTGCAAAGGCTGACCAAGCGCGGCGTGCGCATCGAGTTCTTGAAGGAGGGGTTGGTGTTCACCGGCGAGGACTCGCCCATGGCCAACCTCATGTTGTCGGTCATGGGGGCCTTTGCCGAGTTCGAGCGCGCCCTGATCCGCGAGCGGCAGCGCGAGGGCATCGCCCTGGCCAAGCAGCGCGGTGCTTACCGGGGCCGCAAGAAAGCTCTCTCCGACGATCAAGCCATCACGTTGCGGCAGCGGGCCGCTGCCGGCGAGCCGAAGGCTCAGCTCGCACGCGAGTTCGGCATCAGCCGTGAAACCCTCTACCAGTACCTTCGCACGGACGACTGAACCATGCCGCGTCGCTCGATTCTCTCGGCTACGGAGCGCGACACCCTGCTTGCGCTGCCAGAAAGCCAGGATGACCTGATCCGCTACTACACCTTCAACGACTCCGACCTATCCCTGATCCGTCAACGGCGGGGCGATGGCAACCGCCTCGGCTTCGCCGTGCAGCTCTGCCTGCTGCGCTACCCTGGTTATGCGCTGGGCAACGACACGGCGCTACCCGAGCCCGTGATCCAGTGGGTGGCCAAGCAAGTCCAAGCCGACCCCGCGAGTTGGGCGAAGTACGGTGAGCGCGACGTGACCCGCCGCGAGCACGCTCTGGAACTGCGCACCTACCTGCAACTGGCCCCGTTCGGTCTGTCGGACTTCCGCGCCCTGGTGCGCGAGTTGACCGAGCTGGCCCAGCAGACCGACAAGGGCTTGCTGCTGGCCGGGCAGGCGCTGGAGAGCTTGCGCCAGAAGCGGCGCATCCTGCCGACGCTGAGCGTTATTGACCGGGCGTGTTCGGAGGCCATTGCACGCGCCAATCGGCGGGTCTATCGCGCCCTGATCGAGCCGTTGAACCCATCGCATCACGCCAAGCTCGACGAACTGCTCACCATTAAGGCCGGCAGCAACAGCACTTGGTTGACCTGGTTGCGGCAATCACCGCTGAAGCCGAACTCGCGGCACATGATCGAGCACATCGAGCGGCTGAAGATTTTCCAACTGGTGGGCCTTCCCGACAGCCTCGGCCGGCACATCCACCAGAACCGATTGCTGAAGCTCGCCCGCGAGGGCGGGCAGATGACGCCACAAGACCTCGGCAAGTTCGAACCGGAGAGGCGCTATGCCACGCTGGTCGCCGTGGTACTGGAAAGCACCGCGACCGTGATCGATGAACTGGTTGATCTGCACGACCGCATCCTGGTCAAGCTGTTCAGTGGCGCGAAACACAAGCATCAGCAGCAGTTCCAGAAGCAGGGCAAAGCGATCAATGACAAGGTGCGCCTGTACTCGAAGATCGGCCAGGCCCTGCTGGACGCTAAAGAGTCCGGTGACGATCCGTTCGCCGCCATCGAGGCGGTCATTCCCTGGGACGAGTTCACCCAGAGTGTCACTGAGGCCGAGCTGCTGGCCCGGCCGGAAGCCTTCGACCACCTGCACCTGGTCAGCGAGAACTTCGCTACGCTACGCCGCTACACCCCAGCCTTTCTGGAGGTGCTTCAGCTCCGAGCCGCGACGGCAGCGCAAGCCGTGCTGGATGCCGTTCAGACCCTACGCGAGATGAATGCCGATAATCTGCGCAAGGTGCCCTCCGACGCACCGACCGCCTTCATCAAGCCGCGCTGGAAACCGCTGGTGATCACCCCGGAAGGCATCGACCGGCGCTTCTACGAAATCTGCGCCTTGTCCGAGTTGAAGAACGCGCTGCGCTCCGGCGACATCTGGGTCAAAGGCTCGCGGCAGTTCCGCGACTTCGATGACTACCTACTGCCTCCCGAGAAATTCGCCGCACTCAAGCGGGAACAGGCGCTGCCACTCGCGATCAACCCGAACAGCGACCAGTACCTGGAAGAGCGTTTGCAGCTGCTGGACGAGCAGCTGGCCACTGTCACCCGACTGGCAAAGGACAACGAACTACCCGATGCCATCCTCACCGAGTCCGGGCTAAAAATCACCCCGCTGGATTCCGCGGTGCCCAACACCGCGCAGGCGCTGATCGACCAGACCAGCCAGCTACTGCCGCGCATCAAGATCACCGAGCTGCTGATGGATGTGGATGAATGGACGGGCTTCACCCGCCACTTCACGCACCTGAAGGATGGCGCACAGGCGAAAGACCGGACGCTACTGCTAACGGCGATCCTGGGCGATGCCATCAACCTCGGCCTGACCAAAATGGCCGAGTCGAGTCCGGGCATGACCTACGCCAAGCTGTCCTGGTTGCAAGCCTGGCACATCCGTGACGAAACCTACTCGACGGCCCTGGCCGAGCTGGTCAACAGCCAGTTCCGGCATGCCTTCGCCGCCAACTGGGGTGACGGCACCACCTCATCCTCCGATGGCCAGCGTTTCCGTGCCGGCGGTAAAGGCGAGAGCACCGGCCACGTCAACCCGAAGTACGGTAGCGAGCCAGGACGGCTGTTCTACACCCACATCTCTGACCAGTACGCGCCGTTCAGCACCCGCGTGGTGAATGTAGGCGTGCGTGATTCCACCTACGTGCTCGACGGTCTGCTGTACCACGAGTCCGATCTGCGGATCGAGGAGCACTACACCGACACCGCTGGCTTCACCGATCACGTCTTCGCCCTGATGCACCTGCTGGGCTTCCGCTTCGCGCCGCGCATCCGCGACCTCGGTGAAACCAAGTTGTATGTGCCCAATAGCGTCCAAGACTACCCGACGCTGCGTCCAATGCTCGGCGGAACCCTGAACATCAAGCACGTCTGCGCTCACTGGGACGAGATTCTGCGGCTGGCCGCGTCGATCAAGCAGGGCACCGTCACCGCATCGCTGATGCTGCGCAAGCTTGGCAGCTACCCGCGCCAGAACGGCCTGGCCGTGGCTCTGCGCGAGCTGGGTCGGATCGAGCGCACGCTGTTCATCCTCGATTGGCTGCAAAGCGTGGAACTGCGTCGCCGCGTGCATGCCGGATTGAACAAGGGCGAGGCGCGTAACTCCCTGGCCAGGGCGGTGTTCTTCAACCGCCTCGGCGAGATCAGGGATCGGAGTTTCGAGCAGCAGCGCTACCGGGCCAGCGGCCTCAACCTGGTGACGGCCGCCATCGTGTTGTGGAACACCGTGTACTTGGAGCGCGCGACCCAGGCCCGAGAAGAGGCAGGCAAGCCAGTTAATCCTGAGTTACTGCAATACCTTTCGCCATTGGGCTGGGAGCACATCAACCTGACCGGCGATTACGTTTGGCGGCAAAGCCGCAAGCTGGAAGACGGGAAATTCAGGCCGCTGCGGCAGCTCGGAAAACCTTAGCGTACGATTTTTTCCGAGTTCTGCGGGCTCCCCATTGAGACCCATGAACGCGACAAAACCAGTGATAGCACTCTGGATTGCCATCGCGATGTTGAAGATGGTCGTACCAAAGCCGCCAAAGAACTGCAAGCGGCGTGTCCCGATCACGTCGCTTGCTCTTCCGGCACAGAAGGTGGAGATTGCATAAGTCCAGAACAGCGTTGCTTCTACGAGTCCGATCTGGATAGGAGTGATGTGTAGTTCTTGAGTTATCCACGGCAGAGATATCCCCCAGTTGAGCCGGCCTAGATAGTAGAAGCTATACCAAATGGCGACGGGAATGAGAATCCGCCACAATCTAAACTTGGCAAACGCTTCTTGTTGTGCCGGGGACATTCCAGCGCGCTCGAGTTCTGGATGCTTCGACTGTTTCTGACCGGCGTGATCAACCGTGTTCGTTACATGGGACATGCTCGTTCCTATAGATGTTTGAGCGGTCGCCACTGCGGGCGACAGGTGGGTCGCTAGACTGGCCGCATGCTCAGGAAGCCTGCAAATCTCGCAGCCAGACTGGAGGACGGTGTGTTAGCTGGAACCACGATCTGGAGCTCCTTTGATATCGGGAGCTCAGCGATGCGCGCAGCATGTAGGGTGCCTGCCGCCAGTTCATCCTGAACAGATGCAGCCAGGACGAGGGACACGCCAAGACCGGCTTTCACGGCCGACTTGACGCCTTCAGTACTGCCCATGGCGTAGGAGACTCTGAGGTCACCCTCCGCGGTGCCGAACAAGGTCCTGAGCAGTCGGGCGGTCCCAGTACCCGGCTCGCCGCCGATGAGCGGTGTTTCCAGAAGCTCGTCACGCGAGACATGGCTCCTAGAAGCCCAGCGATGCGTTGGAGGTGTGATGACCACCATCTCCTCTTTTCGCCACGGCATGGCGGTGAATCCCGGACGATCGTCCCACCACTCCATGATTCCCACATCAACTTCGCCGCTATCGAGCGCAGTAGCCACCTCGGGATTGGAGGCAACGGTTACGCCAATGCTTTCTTGGTCAATCCCGGTGTCGACGAAGCGCTTCACAAAGGGCGGAAGCAAGTAGGTTCCAATGTTTCCACTTGCGCCAATCGCCACGCGCTCCTGCAGCAGCGCCATCTCGGCATCAGCGGCCAGTCGGGTCAACGTGCGTGCATGAGCAGCTTCGCGCCAGCAGGCGTAGCTTCGCAGCGAATTCTGTTTCGCAGGACCAAAGCCACACCGAGGTAGGACTCAAGGTTGCGAAGACTTTGCGATACCGTGGGTTGCGATACACCAAGTCTTTCGGCTGCCTTCTGAAAGGTGCCTGTCTCGATGATGGCAACATACGCGGCTAGTTGAGTCAGGCTAAGCATTGCTGCCAATCCCCTTGTGGCGACCAACTTGCTCTGCGTTCAGTGCTCCTTGCGGAATCTTTCCATCGAAGAACTCGATGAGATTCTCTGCGGCCTGCATTGCCATTTCTTCTCGGACGCGGGTGACAGCAGAACCAATGTGAGGGGTTAGGAGGGTCTTTGACCGGTTCTCGATCAGGCCTTGATGGACCTGTTTGGGACGGTCAGCGATGGACCAATCTTCGAACTCGAAGACGTCTGCGGCGTAATAACCGAGACCTCCAGAGTCAAGCGCCTTGGAGACGGCCGCTTCATCTACCAACGAGCCCCGAGCGAAGTTGATCAGGATTGCGCCAGGCTTCATCTTTGCAAGCCGCTCTGCATTGATGATGTGGCGGGTTTGAGCGTTGAGCGAGACAGCGACGACCAGGAAGTCGCTGTCCCGGAGAAGCTCGTCGAACGATACAAACGTTGCGTCAAGCCGCTCCTCAACCTCGACGGGCTGGCGCGCCTTGTCCCAGTACCTGACGTCGCTTCCAAAAGGCTTCAGTCGCTCGGCGATAGTGCGCCCTACCGCTCCCAGACCGACGATACCAACCGTACTCTTCTCTAGTCCTGTGCCGTAGAAGCGAGGGCGCCAGCCCTTGAATTCGCCACGCCGGATGTAGCTGTCACCCGCGATCACATTGCGGCCTGCAGTAATCATCAGGCCGATCGCCAGCTCCGCGCCTGGCACGGTTAAGAGGTCCGGAAGGATTGACACCAACACGCCGTGTCGTGTGCAAGCGTCGATGTCGAAGTTGTCATAGCCCTTGAGGCAGCAAGAAACCATCTTGAGTTTCTTGGCATGGTTCAGGAGCGACTCGTCAATCATGTCCGGCATGAACGTGATCACGCCGTCTGAACGCGAGAGGTTCTGAAGCAGTGTGTCTTCGGGCCAGGGCTCGCGATCCGAGTTCGCAAGGACCTCGAAGTGAGCAGATAGGCGATCGAGTACGGCTTGGTGGACCCAATTTGTAACGGTGACTAGAGGCTTCATGCTATCTCCTTGTGTCTAGGTTCAGGGGACGAAAGGCGGTGGAGGACCGCGTCAGCTCCGGCATCTACATGGCGAAGGCAACGCTGGAGGCGCTCCAGTGGTCAATCAGCCAAACGCTGCGATTGGCCTTCTCATAAGTATAAGCCTATCCAAGTCGACTTAAATAGGTACTAACCATTTACGCTCTGGCTGGGCAGTGTCCACGCCAAAAGCATCGATCCACAGGTAGGCTTCATGGACGGGCATGGGCATGGAACCCGCACGGGAGGAGCGATATGCAGCCACGGTACCCCCAAGCGGGGTGGCACCTACCCGGGGTCTAGTCCTGGTCTAGTCCCCAACTCCGACGGGCATCGCCAAATCCGGGCTCAGTAGCCAGCACCAGGCGACGAGTGCTCTGCACTATTTGAATCGCCGTCAAGGTATGGCGTGAGTGACTGACCCGGAAATGGAGAGTTTCTGCCTCGCGCCCATATGCGGGCCGTGGTAGACGAGGCGAAGATCGTCAAGGGTGATCTTCATATCATCCCCGCCAACGACGCAATCGCTCCGCCCATACGTTGCCGAGACCGATTGCGACAGCAGGCAGTACGTTCGGCAGCACAATGTCCGTCATAGGATCTTGTCGAATCGAGACATCGGGTCTCTGGAATCGGCTGCCATGAGATGACGCAAGTATCCGGAAACGAGGTGCGGAGGAACTCGAAGCTGATCATCGCAAGGCTCCCGGCATAGCCAAGTCCGCCGTGCCTGTCGATTGAGAGCCGGCGGCGCGCCAAGTCAATGTGGCCAAGCCGAGGGCGAAGAGCAGTGAGCACCAGCCTGCACGCCATGCATTCGCGCGGTTCCACTCATCGCGCGTGACGACCCAGTCCGCCGGCAGCGTGGCGGGCGTCCACGATTCTGTGATCTGGTTCAGCGGCAGGTTCACCTGCTGCGTAAAGACCACGATGCCCAGCGCATAGCCCAGTCCGACCAGAGTCGCCAACCACCACCAGCCCGGGCGCGCGCGCCAGGCGCTTGTGAGGGCCACCGCGCACCACAGCGGCGGCCCGAAGAAGAAGGTGAAGAACAGTGTAGGGGTCTCCTCGTTTTCAGTGCAATAAGTGACGGTACGCAAAGCTAGCACTGGCGCGGGGGTGGTCTGGGTAGACCGTTGATTTCATTGACTTTCCTGTTCGCTTTGTAAACGGGTATGGTGGCCTCCCACTTTTGAGGTTCACGATGCAGGGTTGGCACACAACGTTTTTGGGGATGCGTGGGCTCCCCCGCGATATCAGCGACTTCGAGATGAAGGCATTTTTCACCTTCGATGGTGCCGAGCGCGACGCAATCAATGCACGCCGAGGTGATTCCCACAAGCTTGGTCTGGCGCTCCATATTGGTTTCCTGCGCATGAGTGGGCGTTTGCTCGGTGCCTTTCGGGTAATTCCAGTAGCCTTGTGGCGCCACCTTGGCAACGAGCTTGGCATTGCAGCACCAGAAGTCGCCTCGCTGAGAGCCATGTATGAACGCGGGCGCACGCTATTCGATCACCAACAAGTAGCCTGCACGGTCCTTGGATTCCAGTGGATGAGCGAGCACCAGCGCCGCTCACTGGTACGTGAACTGCGCGACGAAGTGGCGCGCTGCGCCGACCGCGATCAGCTACTCGTGCGGGCGCGTCAATGGCTGTACAAGAACAAGCTGGTGATCGTGCACGAGCGGGCAATTCGGACACTGATTGCGGCGGCACTTGCCCAGCTTGAAGTTGAAACAGGCACCGCCATCGCCGCCAGCGTTGATCCAGCAACACTTGATCGCTGGCGAGCCTCAGTTTCAGAGCTGCGCCCAGATGGACAAACCCAGCAGAGTTGGCTATGGGCTGCACCGGCGAAACACTCAACCCGCCAAATCAGCGAGGTACTGGAGCGCATCGACCTGCTTTACACGCTGGACGTTCATAAGCACCTGGCAGACATCCCCGATCTCATCTTGCGCCGCTACGCGCGCCGACTTGTCTCCAGGCCGCCCTCAGCCGGAGCCAAGATCAAAGAGCCAGCGCGCACCGTGGAGGTCGCATGCTTTCTTCGGTATTGCCTGTTCACCACCACAGACCAGTTGATCCTTATGGTGCAGCGCCGGATCGCCGATCTGTGGCGTCAGGCTGCCGCCGATGTCCCCGCTACCGTCAATTGGGCCGCAATGTACAAAACGCTGCTCGGCGAACTTGTTGCCTTGAGCGCGCAAGGTGCGGTGCCAGATGCTGAGTTGCGTGCCCGTCTTGAAGCCTTGATCACCGAAACCCAGAAACGCAAACCACCGAGCAGGGCCTCCCTGGTCCGCGAGGGATTGATTGATGGAATTCGCCCCGTGCGGTCGTTGCTCGTCGCCATTGCAAAGCTGCCCTGGCAGGCCACCGGCGAGCATCCTGCCATCGAGTACCTTGCCAAGCTGCAAGCTTTATATCTCAAAGGATCCAGAAAGCTGCCAGTTGAAGTGGTGGCACCAAGTCTGGGAATGATCTGGCAGGTTTCGATCTCCAGCCCAGACCGGGAACGGGCGTTTCAGGCGTTGGAGGTGGCCACCCTGTTTGCCCTGCGCCGCGCGGTGCGCAATGGCTCGGTCTGGATTGAGCACAGCCTGAGCTTTCGGGGTCGTGCGCGCTTGTTCTTCACGGACGAGCGTTGGCAGGCAGAGTCCAAGAAACACTATGCCCGTCTATCGTTACCCAGCAAGGCTGCCACTTTCTTGAAGCCTTTGCTGGCCAGAGTAACTGCCGGTGTCGATGCGGTGGCCGCTGCAGCCCGCAGTGGCGTACTGCGCGTGGATGATGAACTCCATTTGTCGCCATTGCCCGCAGAGGACGAAGACCCAGAAGTGACCAAGCTGCGCGCGGCTTTGGATCACCGCATCGGTGAGGTTCAATTGCCGGAAGTGATTCTGGCCGTTGACGCCCAGGTGCGCTTTAGCTGGATCATGCTCGGACGTGAGCCGCGCTCTACCGACGAGCTGCTGATGGTCTATGCCGGCATCATGGCCCACGGCACCAGTCTGACTGCGGTCGAATGCGCGCGCATGATTCCGCAATTGTCTGCCACCAGCATTCGCCAGGCCATGCGCTGGGCGCGGGACGAACGGCGTCTGAGCCAGGCCTGCCAGGCTGTGCTGGAATTCATGCAGCGACACCCGATTGCCGCCACCTGGGGGCGGTCCGATTTGGCATCTTCTGACATGATGAGCATGGAGACCACCAAACGGGTGTGGCAAGCCCGGCTTGATCCTCGGCGCAACACACCTTCCATTGGAATCTACTCCCATGTAAAAGACCGGTGGGGCATCTTCCATGCGCAGCCCTTTGTGCTCAATGAGCGCCAGGCGGGCGTGGCCATTGAAGGTGTCATCCGCCAAGAAAAGCTGGAGACCAGCCAGCTTGCTGTGGATACCCATGGCTACACCGACTTTGCCATGTCACATGCCCGTTTGCTTGGTTTTGATCTTTGCCCGCGGTTGAAGGAACTCAAACAGCGCCACCTCTTTGTGCCACGCGGCACCAAAGTGCCCGCAGAAATCGCTGCGGTGTGCGAAGCCAATGTCGACGTCGCTTTGATCGAAAAGCATTGGGATAGTCTGGTGCACCTGGCAGCCTCGGTCATGAGCGGACATGCCAGTGCGGTGGCAGCTCTTGCGCGGTTCGGTTCTGCCGCCCAGGGCGATCCAATCTATGAGGCTGGCGTGCAATTGGGGCGGTTGCTGCGTACGGCGTTTTTGGCTGACTACTTTGTCAAGGACGCTTTCAGGAACGAGTTGCGCCGGGTGCTCAATCGGGGCGAGGCTGTTAACGCCCTCAAGCGCGCCATTTATACCGGCCGGATCAGCCCGGCGCAGGCCAAACGTGTCGATGAAATGCAGGCTGTGGCCGATGCGTTGAGCCTGATGGCCAACATCGTGATGGCGTGGAATACCTCACAGATGCAGGCGGTCCTGGATCGCTGGTCGAACCGCCGCCAGGTCATTCCACCGGAACTGATCGGGAAGATTGCGCCCACCAGGCTGGAGAGCATCAACTTGCGGGGTGTGTTTCGCTTCCCGGTTGACCGCTATGCTGACCAAATCCTGCCTTCGCGGCCAAATGCATCGATAACTGGCACCAATGGATGAAACCGACCACGGTTTGACGCCACGAATCGCAGATTTGAAAGTGAACAGGAAAGTCAATGAAATCAACGATCTACCAACACCACCTCCGCGCCAGTGCTAGCTTTTCGTACCGTCACTTATTGCACTGAAAACGAGGAGACCCCTAACCGTGGTGGTGGGTTCGCAGATCGCGGCTGTCGTGTATGAACTCGACATCCTGGCACCGCTGCTTCCGGTATACGGAGCCTTCCTACTACTTGCTCCCGCCCTCGGCGTGCTCAGCTCCCGACTTTTTGGCTTGGACGCATCTGCGTCACGGGCAGTGGCTTTCAGCTCAGGCACTCGCAACTCGCTTGTAGTGCTTCCCCTGGCCCTGGCGCTCCCTGACTCCATTCGCGCGCTAGCGGCGGCGGCCGTGATCACTCAGACACTCGTAGAACTGATTGGTGAGTTGATCTACTTACGAGCGATTCCAGCCATGGTCAGAAATAGTTGAGCCTGGTCGAAATCGGCGAGAGCGCTCATGCCTCGTGCTGTGGAGAAAGATTGATCAGCGGCGCAATGATGAGCTGAGCGGAGCGAGCCCAAGAAACCAGCGCCTCAAGATCCATCTGGAGAGATTCGGCCTCAGCCCATACGCAGGCATTCTCGGTGGGAACCGCCGGAGCGGCGCCCTCAACAATTGTCAGAGCCATCGCATGCAACTTCAGCAGTTCATCACGCACGGCGATAATTCCCCCTAGCTCAGCCAGACAGGCGTCCAGACGATCGACCAGACGGAGCAGTTGGGACGTGTCGAAGCTGTCGCGCAGCCGCTCCAACGCTGCAGCATCAACTTCGCCATATGGTGTGACGCAAAAAGATGCGGGTGGAATGCCGATCATGTGGCTTTCTCAGTATCGGCCTGGCGGGTCGTATTGACTCGCAGCGAGCCCGCAGCTTGTTGAAATACCGAATCCTTGATCCAGGGTTCCGGTGGCCGGTTGAGCTTGAGGTTGAACTCGCCGAAGCGCTTGACGTTGCTGGTCAGGTAGGGGCTGAGGAACGACACATCCTCATCGGTGAACTGCCAGCCCTCGCGGGCTAGTTTCTGCAGGATGCGCATCATGTCCACAGTGTTCTGCAGGATCACCGACGAGGCCACCATGTCGTTGTAGCGCAGACGTTTCTGCTGCTCGTCCGGATCGTTCTCGGCGATTACGTCGCCGCCGAAGGACAACCACTTGGAGAATCCGTTGTAGGACTCGATCTTGTTGGTGTTCGCGGTGACCTCCTGGCGCAACTCGCGACTGCCGATCCAGTTGAGCAGGAAGATTGTGCGGATCACGCTGCCCAGTGCCTGTGCCGCATGGTAGAGCTTGTTGCGCCGGCTGTAAGAACCGAGTTTTCGCAGCAGCATAGGTGAGGATATTTTGCCGGCCTGGATCGACAATGCGACCTGCATCAGATCCTGCCAGTGGGTTTCGATCAGGTTCCAGTCGGCAGTGTCGGTGAACAGGCGGTTGATATGCTTGTACGAAGTGCCGCGATCCGGCCGGCACATCACCAGGTCGCGCCAGTTGCGAATACGTGGCATCAGGTTGATGCCCAGCAGATAGGTGAAGGCAAAGACCGTCGCTGATTGCCCCTGAGTATCGGAATACACAGTGTCAGCCTCGACACTGAGATCAGCCTTTAGCAGCCCCTCAATTACGTAAATCGCCTCCCAGATACCAGGTGGAATGAAGTGCTGGAACACCGCGATGTAGTTGTTGGCCACGTGCCGATAGGCCACGGCCCCCATCTTGCGATAGCGGAAGTGGTAGCCGGCCAGCAGGTTGTCATCATAGAAGTCGAACTGCGTGCCGTCCGCAGCCACCGCCTTGCCATCGCCCCAGAGCTTGGGCAGATCAAGTTGAAGGTAGAGTTCCACCAGCTCGCGGTTGGCCTTGTCCAGTTTTTCCAGCGAGAGGTGGCGGCGATTCGTATAGGACAGCATGTGTGGCGTGACATTACCCGCCAGATGCCGTGCAGCCTGGCTAGGGCCTAGGTTGCAGCCCATGGCAAAGATGGTCATCAGGTAGCGCTCGGCCGGCTCTTTAAGCTTCGGCTCGTTACCGGACATGGGACCGAAATGCCGAGTGAACTGAATCCAATGCTCGATGTTAGCCATAATGTCGAGCACATGCCTGGCCGGCATGCGCTGCATAAGCGCCGTCTGTAGCGAGATGGCCGAAGGTGGGATGTCCCGCGCCGTTACTCGGCGCAACACCGGTTCTCCAGCTTCGTTAACCGATACATCCCCTCGGCAAGAAGGGAATTTCTCGTCCAGTTGTTGCGCGGTTTCCTCCAACTGGGTCTTGAGGGAGGCAACAAACTCCTTCGCTGTGCCAGGCAGCCCCATCTTTTCGCAGTAGGCCGGTAGTCGCTGGAGACATTCTTCCCAGGGCAGCAAGTGCTTGCGATAGTCGGCGAAGGATTCCGATCCTTGTACGCACATGTCGCCGGATCGCAGCTCGCTGGCCAGGTAGGAGAAAACGCAAACCTCCAGATAACGCCGGTTGGTCGGTGGCCCCTCACTGGAAGGACGACGAACGACCTTGACCCAGCGCTCAGACGCAAACGATAAATCGACGTGCTCGTCGATCCATTCGCGGTGTAGATTCTCGCTGTCCTGGATCAGTTGAAGTGCTTGAATCAGCGACCGATCCTGAGTCGTGGGCTCCAGTTGGAGAAGGTGACTGAGACGGAACAACAGCGAGCGATGGGACCTGAAGTGCTTCCAGATCAGCGGCAGGTAGTTATTACCGCCGGTAGCTTGGACTTCGGCGCAAGTCTCACGCAACCGATCCAGATTGCCATCGGGGGAGAGGTATTCCCGAATCAGGCTGCCAGCCTCATGGTCATCCGGCTCTTGAACCAGAATTTGCACCACGCCGTCCAGGGTCGCCGCCAACTGCTCCAGCTTCTGGCGTTGACGCGCCTGGATTTGCTCCAACTCCTCCTTCGCGCGTTTATGGATCGTCGAAATCCGCCGGATGAACATCTCGGCAAGGTGATCTCGAGTTCGCACCCGCATCCGATAGATCAAGGCCAGCATCAGCGTGTAGCGTTTTGGCAGCGAGCAATCCTTCAGCTCGGAGACGTCCGACGCCGCGGCTTGGGCGGCGAAGTGACGGATCTTGGTGTCGACTATCCCTTCAAAAATGGCTCCCAGATCCCCGAAGCTCTCTAACCAAGCTAGATGATCGATTAGCACCTCCAAGTGCTTGCGGGATGGCTTTTTGGGCGCCTGTTTCAGCGCATTGAAATCGCTCTGGCGTCGCCCGAAATCAGTGTCGAGCAGATCCTTTAGCTTGTGGATCACCTCGATTGGCGTTCTGGTTACCACCAGGTTGAATATTGCCTCTTGGGATTCGGCATGAATCCGCTCAGCGAGATCATTCAGGGTCGAGTACGCAGGGAGCTCATAATCCTGGCGGATCAGTTCTTCAATCACGGAGTTGATGATGTCGGCACGCTGATCAAGCACGAATGACATTGCTTTGGCATGCCGCTCGGCGAGCTCGTTAGCATCAGATCCGTAGAATGCAGTCACACCGAGGCTAGCTCGGATCGCGTTCATGTGACGATATTGCTGAAACCACTTGTATTCCGCGAATTTCACCTTGCTGCGCTGACCCAACTCTCCGCGAATGAATGCCACCAGTTGATCAGGCACGTCGGTGATATCAGGGAAATATCGAAGTACCTGAAAGGTCTTCAGAAGTACGGCGAGGTTGAGGTGAAAGGGGGCCTTGGACTTGCTTCGTACCCACTTAATCTCATCATCTGAGAAGGAGAAATCACGCTGCAGCTCAGCTTTCGAATACGTCTTTGCCAGAGTGGGGTACGCCGTGCGCTCTAGTGAAGCCATAGGACCTCCTTTTCTGAGGAATCAGAAAAGATAGTCCACAATCACGGGCGGTGCGGGCGAATTATAAAAGCCAAAACTATCAATTACTTACGAGAGAAGTGAGTGAATTTTCCCTTTATCTCGGCATGACCCCTACTACACCTTCAACGACTCCGACCTGTCGCTGATCCGTCAGCGGCGCGGCGACGCCAACCGCCTCGGCTTCGCCGTGCAACTCTGCCTGCTGCGCTACCCCGGCTATGCGTTGGGCACTGACAGCGAGCTGCCCGAACCGGTCATCCTGTGGGTGGCCAAGCAAGTCCAGACCGATCCGGCGAGTTGGACGAAGTACGGCGAGCGCGATGTGACCCGTCGCGAGCACGCCCAGGAACTGCGCACCTACCTTCAACTGGCCCCGTTCGGCCTGTCCGACTTCCGCGCCCTGGTGCGCGAGCTGACCGAACTGGCCCAGCAGACCGACAAGGGCTTGCTGCTGGCCGGCCAGGCGCTGGAGAGCCTGCGGCAGAAGCGACGCATCCTGCCGGCGTTGAGCGTGATCGACCGGGCTTGCTCGGAGGCCATTGCACGGGCCAATCGGCGGGTCTACCGCGCCCTGGTTGAACCGCTCACGGACTCGCATCGGGCCAAGCTGGACGAGCTGTTGAAGCTCAAGGCCGGCA
>NZ_JAWXQV010000064.1:0-28526 GCF_033843325.1 Klebsiella sp. JN_Kp126
AAGGCGGGGCTGAATGGGGCTTTACGGCCGTTTATAGCTTTTCGCCGTTGCTGCCGATAACCTGCTGATACCAGGCAAAAGATTTCTTACGGCTACGCGCCAGCGTGCCGTTGCCCTCATTATCTTTATCCACGTAGATAAAGCCGTAGCGTTTTTTCATCTCACCGGTTCCCGCGGAAACCAGGTCGATACAGCCCCACGGGGTATAGCCCATCAGGTCGACGCCATCCTCAACAACCGCTTTTTTCATTTCGGCGATATGGGCGGAAAGGTAGTCAATACGATACTGGTCATCCACCGAGCCGTCCGCTTCGCGCACGTCGATGGCGCCAAAGCCGTTCTCCACAATAAACAGCGGCAGCTGGTAATGGTCCCAGAACCAGTTCAGGGAGTAGCGCAGCCCGACCGGATCAATCTGCCAGCCCCAGTCTGACTTCTGCACGTACGGGTTGGAAACCAGGCTCTTGCTTTCATCGTAATCCAGCTGCGGATTATCATCCGTTGCTTTCGTGGCGAACGACATATAGTAGCTAAAGCCGATATAGTCGACGCAGCCCTGAGTCAGCGCCACGCGGTCTTCTTCGGTGATGTCCAGCGCAAAACCGCGACGCTCGAAGTAGTTCAGCAGGTGCTGCGGATAGCGGCCGCGCACGTGAACGTCGGTAAACCAGTAGCGGCGATGCATGGCGTTCATCGCCATCATCATATCGTTGGGCGCGCAGCTCAGCGGGTAAATCGGACACATGGCGATCATGCAGCCAATCTGCAATGACGGGTTAATTTCGCGGGCGGCTTTAACCGCCAGCGCGCTGGCGACCAGCTCATAGTGCGCCGCCTGAAACATGACCGGCTCGCGGTCCTCCCCCGGCAGATATTTCAGTCCGGAGTTGGTGAACGGTGCAAAATCTTCGTGGAAGTTGGCCTGGTTATTGATCTCATTGAAGGTCATCCAGTACTTCACTTTGTGCTGGTAGCGGGTAAACACTACCCGGGCAAAGCGGACGAAGAAATCAATCAGTTTACGGTTACGCCAGCCGCCGTACTCCGTCACCAGATGATACGGCATTTCGAAGTGGGAGAGCGTAATCACCGGCTCAATACCGTGCTTCAGGCACTCATCGAACAGGTCGTCGTAAAACTGCAGCCCGGCTTCGTTAGGTTCTTGCTCATCGCCCAGCGGAAAGATGCGCGTCCAGGCAATGGAGGTGCGGAAGCATTTGAAGCCCATTTCGGCAAACAGCCGAATGTCGTCTTTATAGCGATGATAAAAATCGATCGCTTCGTGGTTGGGGTAGTTTTTCCCCGGCAGCACGCCATCGGTGATTTCGCGCGGTACGCCGTGCGCGCCTGCGGTCATTACGTCGGCGACGCTCACCCCTTTACCGCCCTCTTTCCAGCCGCCTTCCAGCTGATGCGCCGCCACCGCGCCGCCCCACAGAAAACCTTCTTTAAATCCGGACATGTTCTCTCCCTATGCGCAGTCGCCGCTCTGCGACCGGTATTGCTGATTGAAATGGTAAACCGCGCCTACCAGCCCGGCATCGTTGCCGTGGCTGACGGTGTCGATATATTCCGCAATGCCAAACCAGGCCAGATGTTCGCGCAGCAGCGCCAGAAAGCCCGGTCGTTCCACAATCCCGCCGCCGATCAAAATCGTTTGTGGGTCGAATAAGTTGACGAGGTTGTAAAGCCCGGTACCCAGGCCGTTAAAGAATTCAGCGACCAGACGTCGACAGGTGGCGTCGCCCGCATCGTAGCGGTCAAAAATCTCTTCGCCAGTGACGTCATCCAGCGCCTTGCCGATATGTTCAGCGTAGCGATGGCGCAGCACGCGCAGCGTGCAGTTTTCGTTCATCGAATAGCGCCGCACATCGCGGGTGCCCGGACGCGCGGTTTGCATATAGCCGAACTCGCCGGCGCGGAAGCGCGCGCCGTGGACCAGCTGGTTATTACAGAAAATCGCCCCGCCGATGCCGGTGCCGATGGTCAGGACCAGAAAGTTGCTCATGTCGGCGGCTTTACCCCGCCAGCGCTCGGCCAGCAGCACGCAGTTGGCATCATTCTCAATGGCCACGGGCAGGCGAACCTGCTGCTCAAGCCAGCGTTTGATGGCGAAGTTATCGAATTTACGGATGGCGCCGCCCATTTCGATAAAGCCGGTGTGCGGGTTAACGTAGCCGGGCGCGCTGATTGCCACCCCTTCACACGACGGGTGAGCGGCGATCCACGCCAGCATCGCCTGCAGGATCTGGTCGCCGTCGCTGTCGACGATGTTCTGCTTTCCTTTCTCCAGCAGCGTGCCTTCGCGCGTCATTACCCCCATTTTTAACGCCGTGCCACCGATATCAAATGCGGCAATGTTCATCCTCAGCTTTCCTCCAGAATCCATCACATTCGCGGTTTATCTCTCCAGAAATCAGGAAAGAAACCGGTTTCACTGGCATGATGATTATTCCCGACAACGCTGGCAAGCAGAAGAATGTACCCGGTTTCATTTTCGTGAACAGTATCAAATTTGCGCACTTAACGGCCGTTTTGCATCGGCTGCAAAGCAGGCTCGCAAACGTTTGCTATCCCTGTTAGAATTGCGCCGTTTTTTATTGCTACCGCAAACGCGTGGAGACTTCGCAGTGACCGATAAAACCTCTCTCAGCTATAAAGATGCCGGCGTGGATATTGATGCAGGCAACGCTCTCGTCGACCGTATTAAGGGCGTGGTGAAGAAAACCCGCCGCCCGGAAGTGATGGGTGGACTGGGCGGATTCGGCGCGCTGTGCGCGCTGCCGCAGAAGTATCGCGAACCGGTTCTGGTCTCCGGCACCGACGGCGTCGGCACCAAGCTGCGTCTGGCGATGGACCTCAAGCGTCACGACACTATCGGTATCGACCTGGTCGCTATGTGCGTAAACGACCTCGTGGTTCAGGGCGCAGAGCCGCTGTTCTTCCTTGATTACTACGCGACCGGCAAACTGGATGTCGATACTGCGTCGAGCGTAATCAGCGGCATTGCCGAAGGTTGTCTGCAGTCAGGCTGCGCGCTGGTGGGCGGCGAGACGGCGGAAATGCCGGGCATGTACCACGGCGAAGATTATGACGTGGCCGGTTTCTGCGTTGGGGTGGTAGAAAAATCAGAAATTATCGACGGCAGCAAAGTGGCCGATGGCGACGTGCTGGTGGCGCTGGCTTCCAGCGGCCCGCACTCTAACGGCTACTCTCTGGTGCGCAAAATTATCGAAGTCAGCGGCGTTGACCCGCAAACCACCGATCTCAACGGTAAGCCGCTGGCCGACCATCTGCTGGCGCCGACCCGCATTTATGTGAAATCCGTACTCGAACTGATCGCCAACGTTGACGTGCACGCCATCGCCCACCTGACCGGCGGCGGCTTCTGGGAAAACATCCCGCGCGTGCTGCCGGACAACACCCAGGCGGTCATTGATGAATCCTCCTGGCAGTGGCCGGACGTGTTCAACTGGCTGCAAACCGCGGGTAACGTTAGCAGCCACGAAATGTATCGCACCTTTAACTGCGGCGTCGGCATGGTCATCGCGCTGCCGGCGGAAGCGGCGGATAAAGCCATTGCCTTCCTGAACGACAAAGGTGAAAGCGCGTGGAAAATAGGGTATATCAAAGCCTCTGATTCCGAACAGCGTGTGGTCATTGAATGAAAAACATCGTGGTGCTGATTTCCGGTAACGGTAGCAACCTGCAGGCGATTATTGACGCCTGCGCCCGGAAAAAAATCAACGGCACCCTGCGTGCAGTCTTCAGCAACAAGGCCGACGCGTTCGGCCTTGAGCGCGCGCGCGCGGCCAATATTCCGGCTCACGCGCTCGCCGCCAGCCAGTTTGCCAACCGGGAAGCTTTTGACCGAGAGCTGATGCACGAGATCGATGCTTACGCGCCGGATCTGGTGGTTCTCGCCGGCTACATGCGTATTCTTAGCCCGGCTTTTGTCGCCCACTACCAGGGGCGCATGCTGAATATCCACCCTTCCCTGCTGCCAAAATATCCGGGGCTGCACACCCATCGTCAGGCGCTGGAAAATGGCGATGAGGAGCACGGGACGTCGGTGCATTTTGTGACCGATGAGCTGGACGGAGGTCCGGTGGTTCTGCAGGCAAAGGTACCGGTTTTCGCTGAAGATACCGAGGACGACATTACCGCCCGCGTACAGGCGCAGGAACACGATATCTATCCCCTTGCTATCAGCTGGTTTGTCGACGGCCGCCTGCGCGCGGAAGGAAACGAAGCCTGGCTTGATAATGTTCCTCTTCCACCGCAGGGATATGCGGCAGAAGAGTAAACTTTCCCGCCTCTGGCGTCCGCTGGAGGCGTTTTTCATTAGCTCAGGTTTCCCGCACGGATGACCGCTCGCATTTTTCCAGACACAGCGCTTGCGTATTCCAGCCTGCCGGTAGGGGAACTGGACGCTGCCAATCAAGTTCTGTGATGACTAAATCGGAAACCCCCTGCGCAAACAGGACGGGTAGCCCTCCGGGATAGGGTTCGACTCCCCAGGCCTTTCCCGTTTCTGGGTTGAGGCACCAGGCGTTATCGATACCCATTCCTGTTGGCGAAAAAGGATTACACGGCGGACGAATATCATAATTCCCCTGCCGACCGTGGCAATGCAGTCGCTGGGTAAGCTGAATACTCTCGAGTCGTATTCGGTTGATCATGGAAGGGGTTTCACTGTGCATATTGATGGCGCCTTCACATTCTCCGCAAAGCCCACGAAACTGGATTTGCGTAATCTCACCGGGCTCGATCTGCGGATTCCTGCGGCGCGCGGAGAGGAAAATCGGGTCCGCCTCCCCCCAGTGACAGGCTGGCGCCGCCACACACTCAAAAGTCATGCTGGTAAAGAGCATTCTTCGTAGCCGGCCGCCATCTCGTGAAATCAGGCCGATACCGCGATTCGAATCATAGATAGTGCAGTTGCTGACCACAATATCTTCAATATCTTGCCAGGTTTCCGTGCCGATTTTAAAAGCGCAGCTTTTTGAGCGCAGGGTACAATTGACGATCGTCACCTGACGTAGAGGACGTTGGATAGCCGCCGGTTTATCGGTGGTTTTCAGACAAATTGCATCGTCCGCCGCACTAAAAAAACTATTAGCAACGTGTACCTGCTGACAGCTATCGATATCCAGCGCATCAGTATTTGCCATTGTCAGATCGTTATCGACGGTAATGCCATCAATCACCACCTGTGAACATGAAACAAGATGAATTGTCCACATCGGCGCATGGTGTATACAGATATTTTCCAGCCTGACCCGCTGGCAATTTTCCAGAAGAATCATGCGCGGCCGCTGTTCGGCGGGCGTGCGATAGCCCATATCATCAACCGATGAGGAGAACCAACCATCGGCATTACCGTAAATAGTACCGCCCCCACAAATCGAGATATTTTCGGCATCCTGGGCATAGAGGAAAGCCCGGTCTGAGCACTCTGCGCGACTTAAGGCCACCGCCTGGGTGAAGTCAGCATAATTATCGCTGACGATGAGTTCTGCACCGGGTGACAACCACAGACAGGTGTTTGACCCCATGCGTAACCCGCCAAGGTAATATTTTCCACTTTCCACCACCAGCGTACCGCCGCCCGCTTGCGATAAGGTATCCAGCGCTTTTTGAAAAATCTCAGTGTCGCGAGTAATACCATCTGCGTGCGGGCGCCAGTTTGAAAGAAAAATGTTCATAGGATTTCCTGAGATGAAATGGGAATGCTATCTGAACACAGTCATTATCGATCGCCGTAGGGCAAAACAGCATCGACATAAGTAATCTGTCGCCGTTCTCACAACGTCCTTTTTTCCCGCAGTTCATCTGTGATTTCGGACACATTTCTTCTCGCTCCTTCCGCAGAAATAGCGATGGCTATCACATTTCATTTTTTCGCCCGTCCTAATACTGCCGGCCATATCACGCTATTTATTTCATTTAATCCGCTTTCTCCGCCCCGCTCTCAGTTCTTAACAAAAGCGCCTTAATGACGATTCCGCAAAATTTTCACCTCTTTTACTGTGCTACTTCCTCTTTACTGACAGAAGAGACAGGAAAAATGACGAGGACAGTAACGGCACCACGGGAAGTAAAAACACGCAATATTCTCTGCTGGGGGATGGGCGATATCTTCGGCAGCGGGGCAATGACGATCACCGGGCTTTGGCTGCTTTATTTTTATATTGAAGTGGCG
The DNA here is from genome assembly GCF_033843325.1 of Klebsiella sp. JN_Kp126. Classification (NCBI taxonomy): domain Bacteria; kingdom Pseudomonadati; phylum Pseudomonadota; class Gammaproteobacteria; order Enterobacterales; family Enterobacteriaceae; genus Klebsiella; species Klebsiella sp. JN_Kp126. The sequence continues at coordinate 6,206 of NZ_JAWXQV010000064.1, forward strand.
GGCCTTTCTCCCGCCGCCGCAGCATCCATCTTTGCGATCGCCAAAATTTGGGATGGCATCACCGACCCGATCATGGGTTATATCACCGACAATATTCGCACGCGCTGGGGGCGACGCCGAATATTCTTTATTATCGGCGCGCCGCTCTCCTTTTGCTTTGCCCTGATGTGGGTAAGCGGTTTTGGCTATTCCTGGTATCTTGGTACTTATTTGTTATTCAGCACCGTTTTTACCCTCTTGATGGTGCCCTACGATACGCTGCCTGCGGAGATGACCTCGCGTTACGATCTGCGTTCAAAAATGTCTGGCGCGCGGATGCTATTTGCCCAGGCGACAGCGTTTTTATCTGCACTTATCCCAGGACAAATTTTGGCGCACGTCGCCGATAAATCGCAGGCATTTTTATATATCGGCCTGGTCTTTTCCGTACTCTTCGCCCTACCGTGGATCTTCGTTTGGCGGGGAACCTGGGAACGGGAGAATCTCCCGCCGCCTTCGACTCAGCGCGGGATGGGGAAAACAATTATTTCGCTGTATCGAGAAATGGCTTCAACTTTCCGTTTACGTACTTTTCGCATTCACATCATGATGTACGTTGGCGGAGCCGTCGCCCTGGATATTTTCGGCTCGCTGTTTATGCACTATCTTACATATGTACTTCAGGTCGGCGCATCCTTAGCTTCCCAGGCAATGAGCCTGATGACGCTATTTCAATTTTTTGCCATCCCTTTCTTTACCTGGCTTTGTATTCGCATCGGCAACGGCAACGCCTACAAACTGGCAATTGCACTGATTATGTGCGCTCTACTGTGGTTCAGCCAGCTTTCCGCCTCCATTAGCCATTTATCAGGGTTCTTATTCGGCGGGGCCATCGTGATGGGCATCGCACGCGGCGGAACCTATCTTATCCCATGGAACGTCTACAACTTTTTACCTGATGTGGATGAAGCCTATACCGGCGTCAGACGTGAAGGCATTTACGCGGGCGTCATGATGCTAACGCGCAAATTTTCCCAGGCCCTCGCCCTGTTTATTGTTGGACTGGCGCTGGAGGCGTTTGGCTTTACCAAAGGCGCAGAGTCGCAAGATGCCGCCGCGCTAAACGGCATCTGGTGGGTATTCCTTATCGGACCGGGTTTACTCACTCTGCTGGCGATGTACGGCGCGTTTCGCTTTCGTCTAAGCCAGGAGTGTCATAAGACGCTTACCTTCGAGCTAGAGCGTCTGCGGTCTGGCGGTAAACCCGAAGATGCATCAATACAGGTACGACAAACCGTAGAGTTACTTACCGGGCATCCGCATATGAATACCCACTGGCAGCATACAGCTGAAACGACAGCGCAAAGGAATCACTATGTCGCAGAAAATAAGCCATCCTGAAATCATCCGTCTTATCGAAAAACTGATCGATAGCCTCACCGCAATTCAGGATGACAAAGGTCAATTCCTGCAGCGCCTGCCTGACGGGCGCGTGATTGATACAAAAGGCTGGGCTGGATGGGAATGGACACATGGTATCGGCTTGTTTGGTCTCTACCGCTACCATGAACTTACCGGCTCATCTCGCGCCAGGCAGATTATTGACGACTGGTTCAGCGCCCGTTTCGCCGAAGGAACGCCGGAGAAGAATATTAATACCGCGATCCCTTTTTTGACGCTTGCCAGTCGCTACCAGCAGGACGCTCGTCACGAATGGCGCGCGTATCTGGAAGTGTGGGGAGATGCGCTTTATCGTCAGATTCCGCGCACTGATGAAGGCTGCATGCAGCATGTCACCTACGAAAACGCGCATTATCAGCAAATCTGGGATGACACCTTGATGATGGCGGTCCTGCCTCTGGCCAGGATTGGGCTTTTATTGCAAAAATCTTACTGGGTAGAAGAAGCAAAATTTCAATTTCTACAGCACATTCACTACCTTACGGATAGAAAAAGTGGTTTATGGTTTCACGGCTGGAATTTCGACGGCAGGCATCATTTTGCCGGTGCCCGATGGGCTCGTGGCAATAGCTGGATAACACTGGCGATTCCTGAACTACTGGAAATGCTCAATCTTGATGAGCATGACGCCTTCTATCGCCAGCTCTGTAACATCCTGCAGGGCCAGGTATCCGCCCTCGCCCGCTGTCAATGTGAAAACGGGCTATGGCCGACGCTATTAGATGATGCAACAAGCTACGCTGAAGCCTCAGCAACAGGGGGATTTGCAGCCGGTATCCTGAAAGCGATACGTCTCGGCTACCTGGACGACAGCTATCTACCCGTTGCCGAACGAGCAATCGCAGGCATTATTGAGCATATCTCGCCGGAGGGAGAGTTAACCCAGGTTTCATTTGGCACGGCAATGGGACACGACCTTGACCATTACCGACGAATCCCCCTAACTGCGATGCCATATGGCCAGGCGCTGGCGATGCTCAGCCTGGTCGAGGCTTTATACCGCACGCGTTAATACCTAATGCCTGAGTGCCGATAGTTCGCTACTCAGGCTATCAGCCAGGCTACGAACCCGACCCGCATCGAACATGATATAAAACCCAGGCGATGCTTCGTTCATCTGCTGGCAAAGCATCTCCATTTCGGATGCCCCCTGATACAACGCCTGCACGTTGATATGGCAGATTTCTCTCATACTCCAGCTATTCTCCACCTCACGAGCAAAATGCAGCGTAAAAAAAGCTTTCTGTGCATGCGTAAACAGCTGACAGTAGAGTGCGAGCCCCCGCCATTCATTCTGCCAGAGCCGATAGAGCGCCGTGGGAAACGCGGCATTCTCGGCAAACTCCAGCGCCTGCGCGCATAGCTTCAGGGCATCTGCCGCTACCTCATCCTTCTCTTGCGCAATTCGCGTGAGGTTTTCCATCGATATTTGCGGATCGTCACGCGTGAAGTGGATATCCTGGGCCGACCCCGGCAGCCAGTGATTACGCGCCAGCTGGCTGTACAAACTCCATACGGCCTGACCATAGCTTTCCGGTAGCTGACTATGGCGGTGAAAAACGTGATCGCGAACATAAATCGCCTGGTAAAGCACCTCCGTTGCCTGCTCAAGTAGCTGCTGAAAACGGCGGGCGACTGTAACATCGGGGCACCAGCCGTAACGCTCAGCCAGCCAGAGATCCAACAGCTGCTCCTGGGTCTTTCCCGCACCATGACCTAACAGCTGGCTACAGGCAAACAGATTGCATTCGCTTAACGTTTCCGGTATCCAGTGGTTATCAACGCTCTCCCAACTGGTTTTGCATATCGCACCGGTGATTCTGGGATTCGCGCTTTGGCACCACAGAAGTCGGCCTTTTAACTCATCAATGCGCAAGAAAGGCATAACGCCCCAGCCCACCTCTTCGCCTGCTAAATCAATATCAACCCAGACGTCTCGCATAGTGACCTGAAGCAGTGCGGGATTATTTGGAAATGCTGGCCAGAAACGTTCTGGCGTTAACTTGATCGATACCGAAACGCTTGGCGGAAGCGGCTCGATAGCATCGAGAACGGTACCAAGATCATCATTACTTGCAGGGAAAACCCGCAAAACCAGATGTTTATTTTGTGCGGTAACCACCTGGCTGAGCGCTTGAAAACAACGGCGATAGAGCACAAAGCTTTGCGACGGTTGCCGGGTATTTTCAGGCTCATCCCTGGCGTTTATATCCCATTTAGGGCGCGTAATCGGCAATAAACCATCGGTGCTGGAAAGCGCAATAATTAGCCCTGTTAAAGCTGGAATTCCCTGACAAACGCCGCGAATTTTGTCTGTCAGCCAGCGGCTCCAGAAATCCACATCAAAAAGGATCCCTTGCTGGTTATCCAGTAGATACTTATGCGACAACAGCAATTCCGTTGGGAAATCCAGCTCTTTTGCCTGTAAATAAAATCGCAGCCCCTGTTCGCGGCAATACATGGCGAGACGATTAAGGTAGATACAGCGCGCTCTCTGCTGGCTGGAAACGCTATCGTTATAGTGAAAAGGCGTATATCCCTTCGGGGACACCAGCTTACCGAAGAGATCTGCCTGCCCCACCACGATAGTATTAAAGCCATGCTGAGAGGCATACCTGACCAGATTGCATACCGATGACCAGTTCCATATATCCTGATTATTCAGTTCTAACGCTCGCGTCTCCCACATGGTTTTGCTCCTGAATCTCACCTTGCCTTGAACATAACGTAAGTCGCGAAAATCGTCTGTTTTTCTTCGCTATATACTGAAAGAAAACAGTCATACTTCTTTGACATAATTGGACATTCAGTGGCAAAGCTCGCCATAATGAAATAGCAACATACATCTACCGGAGTGTGAGCTGTAATGGGCCAGGAAAAGCTATACATCGAAAAAGAACTCAGCTGGTTATCCTTTAACGAGCGCGTACTTCAGGAAGCGGCGGACAAAAGCAACCCGCTGATCGAGCGCATGCGCTTTTTAGGGATTTACTCCAATAACCTCGATGAATTTTATAAAGTGCGCTTTGCCGAGCTGAAGCGCCGCATCATCATCAGCGAAGAACAAGGCAGTACCGCACACTCTCGCCATCTGCTGGGCAAAATTCAGGCCCGCGTGCTCAAGGCCGATCAGGAGTTTGACGGCTTATACAACGAGCTGCTGCTGGAAATGGCGCGTAACCAGATTTTCCTGATCAACGAACGCCAGCTCTCCGTCAACCAGCAGTCCTGGCTGCGTAACTACTTCAAGCTGTATCTTCGTCAGCACATCACGCCAATCCTGATTAACCGCGAAACGGATCTGGTGCAGTTCCTGAAGGATGATTACACCTACCTGGCCGTCGAGATTATTCGCGGGGATACCATCAATTACGCGCTGCTTGAAATTCCGTCAGACAAGGTGCCGCGTTTTGTGAACCTGCCGCCGGAAGCGCCTCGCCGCCGCAAGCCGATGATTCTGTTAGATAATATCCTGCGCTACTGCCTGGATGATATCTTCAAGGGCTTTTTTGATTACGACGCGCTGAACGCCTACTCGATGAAAATGACCCGTGACGCCGAATACGATCTGGTGCACGAGATGGAATCGAGCCTGATGGAGCTGATGTCCTCCAGCCTGAAACAGCGCCTGACCGCCGAGCCGGTGCGCTTCGTTTATCAGCGCGATATGCCCGACGCGATGGTCGAAATGCTGCGCGATAAGCTCTCCATCTCCAACTACGATTCAATGCTGCCGGGCGGTCGTTACCACAACTTTAAAGACTTTATCGGCTTCCCGAACGTCGGCAAAGCCAATCTGGTCAACAAACCGATGCCGCGTCTGCGTCATCTGTGGTTTGATAAATTCCGCAACGGCTTTGACGCAATCCGCGAACGCGACGTGCTGCTTTACTACCCGTACCATACGTTTGAACACGTCCTTGAGCTGCTGCGCCAGGCCTCTTTCGACCCAAGCGTGCTGGCTATCAAAATCAACATCTACCGCGTCGCGAAAGATTCACGGATTATCGACTCGATGATTCACGCCGCCCACAACGGTAAGAAAGTGACGGTGGTCGTGGAGCTGCAGGCGCGTTTCGATGAAGAAGCCAATATTCATTGGGCTAAACGCCTGACCGAAGCTGGCGTGCACGTTATCTTCTCCGCGCCGGGCCTCAAGATCCACGCCAAGCTGTTCCTGGTTTCGCGCAAAGAGGGCGATGAAGTCGTGCGCTATGCGCATATCGGTACCGGCAACTTCAACGAAAAAACCGCGCGTCTTTACACCGACTACTCGCTGCTGACCGCCGATGCGCGCATCACCAATGAAGTCCGCCGGGTATTTAACTTTATCGAAAACCCCTACCGCCCGGTCAGCTTCGATTATCTGCTGGTGTCGCCGCAAAACTCGCGTCGCCTGCTTTATGAGATGATCGATCGTGAAATCGCCAACGCGCAAAATGGTCAGCCATCGGGCATCATGCTGAAGCTGAACAACCTGGTCGATAAGGGGCTGGTAGACCGTCTCTACGCCGCTTCCAGCTCCGGCGTGCCGGTTAATTTGCTTATTCGCGGTATGTGCTCGCTGATCCCCGGTCTGGAAGGAATCAGCGAAAATATTCGCGTGACCAGCATTGTTGACCGTTTCCTTGAGCATGACCGCGTTTATTGCTTTGAAAACGGCGGCGATAAGCAGGTTTGGCTATCGTCCGCAGACTGGATGACGCGCAATATTGACTATCGTATCGAAGTGGCCGCGCCGCTGCTGGATCCGCGCCTGAAACAGCGGGTGCTGGATATTTTCGATCTCCTCTTCAACGATACGGTGAAAGCACGCTATCTTGATAAAGAACTGAGTAATCGCTACGTGCCGCGCGGCAATCGCCGCAAAGTGCGCGCACAGATGGCGATATACGACTACCTCAAATCACTTGAACAGCCCGATTAACCTATGCCAATAAACGAAAATGCCCCTCGGCCGCAGGAGTTCGCTGCGGTCGACCTCGGTTCGAACAGTTTTCATATGGTGATCGCCCGTGTCGTTGACGGGGCAATGCAGATCATCGGTCGTCTGAAGCAGCGCGTACATCTGGCCGACGGCCTGGATGAAAACTCTGTACTGAGCGAAGAGGCTATTGCGCGCGGGCTGAACTGCCTGTCGCTGTTCGCCGAGCGCCTGCAGGGTTTTGACCCATCAAGCGTCTGTATCGTCGGCACGCACACGCTGCGCCAGGCGACAAACGCCGCAGAGTTCCTCAAACGCGCGGAGCAGGTCATCCCCTACCCGATCGAAATCATTCCCGGCAACGAAGAAGCGCGTCTGATTTTTATGGGCGTGGAGCACACGCAGCCGGAGCGAGGCCGTAAGCTGGTCATCGATATCGGCGGCGGCTCTACCGAGCTGGTTATCGGCGAGGATTTCGAGCCTCGCCTGGTGGAAAGCCGCCGTATGGGCTGCGTGAGCTTCTCTCAGGCCTACTTTGCTGGCGGCGTCATCAACAAAGAGAATTTCCAGCGCGCGCGTCTTTCCGCCGTGCAGAAGCTGGAAACTCTGGCCTGGCAGTTCCGCATCCAGGGGTGGAACGTCGCCCTGGGCGCATCGGGCACCATTAAAGCCGCTCACGAAGTGCTGGTGGCCATGGGCGAGAAAGACGGCTTCATCACTCCCGAGCGCCTCGAGATGCTGGTCGAAGAGCTGCTGAAGTATAAAAACTTCGACTCGCTAAGCCTGCCCGGGCTGTCTGAAGATCGGAAAGCCGTTTTTGCGCCCGGTCTGGCTATCCTGTGCGGGGTGTTTGACGCGCTGGCGATTAAAGAGCTGCGCTTGTCCGACGGCGCGCTGCGCGAAGGCGTACTGTACGAGATGGAAGGACGTTTCCGTCACCAGGATATCCGTAGCCGCACCGCGCAGAGCCTGGCGAACCAGTACAATATCGATCGCGAGCAGGCGCGTCGGGTGCTGGAGACCACCACGCATATTTATGAGCAATGGCAGGAGCAGAATCCCAAGCTCGCGAACCCCCATCTGGCGGCGCTGCTGAAATGGGCGACCATGCTGCATGAAGTCGGCTTGAATATTAACCACAGCGGCATGCACCGTCATTCGGCTTATATCCTGCAAAACAGCGATCTGCCGGGCTTTAATCAGGAACAGCAGATGCTGATGGCCACCTTAGTTCGCTATCACCGTAAAGCGATTAAGCTGGATGATTTACCGCGTTTCACGCTGTTTAAGAAGAAGCAGTTTCTGCCGTTAATTCAGCTGCTGCGCCTTGGCGTGCTGCTGAATAACCAGCGTCAGGCAACGACAACGCCGCCGAGCCTTACGCTGAAAACCGAGGCAAACCACTGGACGCTGACCTTCCCGCACGACTGGTTTAGCCAGAATGCGCTGGTGCTGCTCGACCTGGAAAAAGAGCAGGAATACTGGGAAGGGGTACCTGACTGGTGGCTGAAAATCAGCGAAGAAGAGAAGCCTGACGCGGCAAGCTAGTTTCGCGCATATGGGCCGGACGTCCGGCCCATTCGCTTATCAATCCTCAACCAGCGCCTCAAGCGGGGCCGGTTTGCCGATATCATAGCCCTGCATATAATCAATCCCCAGCGAAACCACAGCCTGCCGAATCTCGGGCGTTTCGACATATTCGGCCACCACCTGCATATTTTTCATCCTCGCCAGAAGGCAAATAGAGGCAACGGCCTGATAGTCCAGACTGCTGGTCACCAGATTACGAATAAAACTACCGTCGATTTTCAGCAGATCCGCATTCATCGTTTTCAGCCGCGCGTAGCTGGCATAGCCGGTGCCAAAGTCATCAATCGCTACCCGACAGCCCAGGTCCTGAAGCTGCGCCAGGGTTTTCCGCGCCTGCTCGGGATTGGTCAGTGAATGGTTCTCCGTCAGCTCAAAAATAATCTGCCAGGGTTCAATGTCATAATGCTCCAGCAGCGTTTTTACCTGCTGATGAAAATAACTGTTACTCACTGAAAACGGCGAGATATTTATCGCCAGACGCATTCCAGGAAGCTTTTTGCGCCGCTTGTCCATAAAGATCAGCGTATGTTCGAGGACCCAGCTATCGATGCGCGCCGACAGTCCAAACTCGTGCGCCACCGGTAAAAAAGCATCCGGCATGATGATTTCATCGTTGTCGTTCAGCATTCTCAGCAGAACTTCATGATAGCTATCCCCCCGGATGCCGACGATCGGTTGTGCCATCAGAACGAAGCGATCGTGCTCCAGCGCCTTCACCAGCTGATTCATTATCATGACTTTGTCTTTCAGCTCCTGCTGCGTATTAATGGCGCCGCGACGCTGTAAATTTTCAGGACTTCCGGTCGCCAGGGAAAGATCAGCCGCGCCGCTGAGTTCTCCAAGCAGTAAATGCAGATGCATCACCGGAGAGCGAACGTTGCAATAGCTGAATCCCACGGGCGGCTGCAGCGGCATACCGTTCCAGACAAAGCGAAACTTTTTGAGATGGTCAAACAGCAGGGGGACTCGCTGCTGATGGTCTTCACTGTGCAGATGGATAACCAGCTCGTGCCCGGCCATCTGATAGATATCCTCCCCAGGCTGCAATAGATCGCCAAGCGACTCGGCCAGCAGCTGCTTGTACTGAATGCGCAACAGAACGCCGTAATGACGGCCCAATATTTCCAGCTCGGGAATGCGTAAGAAGCACAGCACTGACCAGGAGGATTTATTTAACGCCCGGCTCAGCGCGCGGATATTGGGCAAGCGTACAACCGGATCAATGAAGGCCATCCGCCGCATACGCGCATAAAAAATTCTTTGCTGCGTCGCCAGCATCGCCATATAGGCGATAATAAATGAAAACACCAGATAGCTTGAGGAGATAATAGCCAGCTGATTACTGTAAATCGGTGAATGCGGGAGATATTGATAATGAAAGTGGATAATAACGATTAATATAGGGGACCAGACCAATGAAATGAAGCGATAGCCAAAACGCATCGCCCCCCACAGCATCACCGGCATAAGCAAGGACAAGGTATAATTTGTACTAAAAATAGTGCTCGTACTACTTAGCGGCATTAATAGCAAAACTAATAAAATTAACAGCACTACCGCCCATAAAATAAACTCAAAGTACTTTATTTTCGGATCGATCTGCAGGCGAATCTGAGAAACAAAACCCCGAATATAGAGCGGGTTGCGGATAATTCGAATCAGAAAGTAGCATAGCGGCACGCCGGTCAGGCATCCGGCCATCAGGGCCTGAAAGGTGATAAGCGAACGCAAACTTAAGGGGTTGACCCCGATCAACCCGGTCGCGCGAGGATGGATCCCCAAATACTCGGCGAGCTGGGAAAGGATAAGAAAGATCAGCGATGGCAGCAACATTTGCCAGAACAATCGCTGAGGCATCAGTCGCACATTGCCATGCGAGATTTGCTGTCTTCGCGGGACAAAAACGCGATACCCGCCCCAGCAAAGGACGGTCGGAATAAGAAAATGGAAAATCACGCCGATGGAATCTTCCAGCGCCATGCCGCGCGTAATGGAAAGCAGCAAACCGACAACGATCCCCGGTAAAGCAGCCCAGCCGAAAAACAGCATCAGGCTCAGCACTAACGCCAGAGGTAAATAGTAAAGATAAACTTCATTACCATTCAGTACAGCAACGGTGTTCGCCCATCTTGCCAGGGGGAGTAAAAGGATGGGTAAGATGAGCGGCAGCGACCACCATTTATCCCGATATCGTCTGTAAAGTTTAATAATGTTCATAGATGCTCTACGGATAACCCTAAATCCTGCAGGGTATATTCAGGCAGGCATCCAACCAACCGTCATAATCGCGCAAGGAATAACAACGCGGAACTGGCTGGTGATTTTAGTTGTCGGTGAGAATAGACGATTGATATAAATCAAAAAATCACGTCGCTAATATTAATAATGTCTTTTTTTTAACATCAATTTGCGATAAGCAGAAAGCATGTAAATACGAGGATTATCTTATATAACATTAATTAATGTTTTACCCCTGGGATTTTTACATCCTCATCAATTGACCCTTCCGCGTTACTGTGCCTTAATACGCACATCGCCCATCCTTTGGGTATACTTTAAGGAACCTTTTGTGAGTCAGGCACCCAGTATGCGTAAACGACATCGATTTAACCGTCGCATGACCCGTATCGTACTGCTTATCAGCTTTATCTTCTTCTTTGGACGCTTTGTCTACTCCTCCATCGGTGCCTGGTACCATCATCAGGACAAAAAGCAATCGCAGCAATCCACTATCACCGTTGAACCTTCAGATCCGCTAAAAACGCCGGTACAAAAATAAGCGCGGTACGCTGTTCAGCAACCGGCCTGAGAGAGCAAACGCAGCACTTCAGCGATGCCTTTGCTGATGATTTTATCCTGCCGCATGACGATGCCTAACTGCCGATACAGGCGCGGAGTCAACGATTGCACGTTCAGGCCGACGCGATCCTGCGGATCCTCTACCGCCATACGCGGCACGATGCTGTATCCCAGCCCCGCTCGCACCATGCGCTTAATCGCCTCAATGCTGCCTAACTGCATGACTGGCACGACCATCAGTCCATTATGGCGAAACCAGCCGTCAATCAGATCCCGGGTTCCGCTCCCCGCTTCAAAAGCAATTAGCGGCAATGATTGCAGAACCTCTGGCGTCAGCGGCGAGGGCAGGTCGTCCTGAGCATCGCTAAAAATACCGACAAACTCTTCATCTAAAACCGGCGTCACCGCCAGGCTGCGTCCGTTCGCCGGAAGCGTACAAAGGCCCAGATCAAGCCGGTTCTCCTCGATAGCCCGAACCACTTCCAGGGTATTGCCAACCGTGACCCTCACCGTCAGCAGAGGGTGATCCTGATGCAGCTTCTGCAGCAGCGGCGGTAACAGGTGGATACAGGCGGTCGCCCCGGTACCCAACGTTATCGAGCCGCTGATTTCTCGATTGAATTCGCTAACCGATTGCACTGCCGCGCCCACCGCCAGTTCAATCCGCTCGCTGTGCGCCAGCAGGGCGATGCCGGCCGCCGTCGCTTTGATGCCTCGTCCTGTTCGCTCAAGCAGTCTGGTTTGGAGAAATTGTTCCAGCTGACGTACCTGCAGACTTACCGCAGGCTGCGACAGCCCCAGCAGGTCAGCTGCGGCGGAAAAGCTTCCGCGCTGTACCACCAGGCGGAACGTCGCCAGATTTCCCAGATTGAGCGTCATCATCACAAAGTTTCTCTTATAAGGGTCATAAATGGACCGGCCTGCCTCCACAATAGCGTGCAGGGTATGCTGCCGACAACAGCGTAACAAAATGGACGATCATGAAAACATCTGCAAAACCACTCTCCGCGCCGGGCGCTGTCACGCTTACCGCCGGGTGCAACCAGCTAATAAACTGGGGAATCTCATTTTATATGCCCGGCACTTTCGCCAGAGCTATTGCTCAGGAGACCGGCTGGGCCGCAACGGAAATCTACTTTGGCCTGACTATCGCCATGCTGATGATGGCGATGCTCTCCCCGTTTGTCGCCCGGCTACTGGCCCGCTTTGGGGGCCAACGGGTGGTGGTCACGGGTACGCTAATGATTTCAGCGGGCTGCCTGGTAATGGCTTACGTCCAGAGTCTGCCGGGCTGGTTCGCCGCCTGGGTTCTGACCGGCGCCGGGATGCGTCTGGCGCTCTACGACGCGCTGTTCGCCGCGCTGGTGAATATCTATGGGCAAAGCGCCAGATTAACTATCTCGCGCGTGACGCTGGCCGGCGGCCTGGCTTCGGCTCTGTTCTGGCCGCTCGGCGCCGGGTTGTTGACGCAGATGGACTGGCGGCATGCGCTGCTGATTTATGCCCTGTTTGGCCTGCTTAGCGCGATGCTGCTGTGGAAAATGCCAAATCACAGACTGCCGTCACCGAAACGGATAATGCAACGCCAGCGGCTCTCCCACCGCGATAAACGCCCTGCCCTCCTGTACGCGTCGCTGATTGCGCTGGTAACCTTTGTTTCCAACGGTACCTCGACGCATCTCCCCGAGTATATCGCCAGCGTCGGGCTTCCTGTCGCGGTGGGAATGCTGTGGGGGATTGGGCAAACCGGCGCGCGCTTTCTCGAAGTGGCATCCGGTTCTGTCCTTACGCCGTTGCGGCTAACGATACTGACCACCCTGTTGATGCCGCTCTGCTTTGCGCTCGGCCTGAGCGGGCCATATCTGTCGTGGGCGGCCGGCGGATTTGTGCTGGGTTACGGCGCGATCAACGGCCTGACGACCGTATTTAAAGCTACTCTGCCGCTGCAGCTTTTTGCCGCCGAGGATTATGCCCGACGAACCGGTATTCTGTTGATTCCCGCGCAGCTGCTGGCCGCCGCCTCGCCGTTTGCCTACGCGTGGCTGAATGATCATCTCGGGATAAGGGGCAGTTTAGCGGTTTCCGCCGCGCTGGCCCTGGTGGTGGCAGCTCTGGCGATGGCCATTGCATGGTGTCAGCGGGAGAATACGCCAGCGGCGATTGAAGAACGGGGTTGACAGTAGAAACCCGGTGTATCGGTATTCATCGTCTCAGGGAATGCCGTAATTCGGCGATCTTGTTAAGAAAAATGCCATTAATGACGTCAATCATTAATGGCATTATTTTTTTATTCAATTAACGCAAAGAATAAAGTTTATTCCCACTCAATGGTCGCCGGCGGCTTACCGCTGATGTCGTACACCACGCGGGAAATACCGTTGACTTCATTGATGATACGGTTGGATACGCGGCCGAGGAAATCGTACGGCAGATGCGCCCAGTGAGCGGTCATAAAGTCGATGGTTTCAACCGCACGCAGGGAAACAACCCAGTCGTACTTACGGCCATCGCCCATGACGCCAACGGAACGGACCGGCAGGAACACGGTGAACGCCTGGCTCACTTTGTTGTACAGGTCGGCTTTGTGCAGCTCTTCAATGAAGATTGCGTCCGCGCGGCGCAGCAGGTCGCAGTACTCTTTCTTCACTTCGCCCAGCACGCGCACGCCCAGACCCGGCCCCGGGAACGGGTGGCGGTACAGCATGTCGTACGGCAGACCCAGTTCGAGGCCAATCTTACGCACTTCATCTTTGAACAGCTCGCGCAGCGGTTCAACGAGGCCCATCTTCATCTCTTTCGGCAGGCCGCCCACGTTGTGGTGAGATTTGATGACGTGCGCTTTACCGGTTGCGGAAGCAGCGGACTCGATGACATCAGGGTAGATGGTCCCTTGCGCCAGCCATTTCACGTCTTCCAGCTTCAGCGCTTCTTCGTCAAACACTTCAACGAACACGCGGCCGATGATTTTACGCTTCGCTTCCGGATCGTTTTCGCCCGCCAGCGCAGCCAGGAAACGCGCCTCGCCTTCGACGTGAACGATGTTCAGGCCGAAGCGATCGCCAAACATATCCATAACCTGCTGGGCTTCATTCAGACGCAGCAGACCGTTATCCACAAAGACGCAGGTCAGGTTTTTACCGATGGCGCGGTGCAGCAGCATGGCGGTCACGGAGGAATCCACGCCGCCGGACAGGCCGAGGATCACTTTATCGTCGCCAACCTGCTGACGAATGCGCTCGATGGCATCGTCGATAATTTTAGCCGGGGTCCACAGCGCTTCACACTGGCAGATATCGCGTACGAAACGCTCCAGCATGCGCAGACCCTGACGGGTGTGGGTGACTTCCGGGTGGAACTGTACGCCGTAGAAGCGCTTCTCTTCGTTAGCCATAATGGCGAACGGGCAGGTTTCGGTGCTGGCAACGGTGACGAAGTCAGACGGGATGGCGGTGACTTTGTCGCCGTGGCTCATCCAGACGTCCAGCATCGGCTTACCATCCGCGCTCAGCGCATCTTCGATACCGTGAATCAGGGCGCTATCGGTCTGCACTTCAACCTGCGCATAGCCAAACTCACGTTCATTAGAGGCTTCAACGTGGCCGCCCAGCTGCATCGCCATGGTCTGCATGCCGTAGCATACGCCGAATACCGGCACGCCGGCTTCAAAGACATACTGCGGCGCGCGCGGGCTGTTATCTTCGGTGGTGCTTTCCGGACCGCCGGAAAGAATAATGCCGTTAGGATTAAACTCACGAATTTGAGCTTCAGTCACGTCCCATGCCCACAGTTCACAGTAGACACCTAATTCACGAACGCGACGCGCAACCAGCTGGGTGTACTGAGAACCGAAGTCCAGGATAAGAATACGATGTTTATGAATGTTATCCGTCATTGACGATAATTCCGAGGCAAGTGATACAGGTTAAATAAATCGCCCGGCGCGTGGCCGGGCGATGAAAATCAGGAGCCCATGCGGTAGTTCGGGGATTCCTTGGTGATAGTCACGTCGTGAACGTGGCTCTCCTGGATACCCGCGCCGCTGATGCGCACGAATTCCGCTTTGGTCCGCAGGGTGTCGATGGTACCACAACCGGTCAGGCCCATACAGGAGCGCAGGCCGCCCATCTGCTGGTGAATGATCTCTTTCAGGCGGCCTTTATAGGCGACGCGGCCTTCGATACCTTCCGGTACCAGTTTGTCGGCGGCGTTATCGGTCTGGAAGTAGCGATCGGAGGAACCTTTAGACATCGCGCCAAGGGAACCCATACCACGGTAAGATTTGTACGAACGGCCCTGATAGAGTTCGATTTCACCCGGGGACTCTTCGGTACCGGCCAGCATTGAGCCAACCATGACGGCGGCTGCGCCTGCGGCAATCGCTTTCGCGATATCGCCGGAGAAACGAATACCGCCGTCGGCGATAACCGGGATACCGGTGCCTTCCAGCGCTTCAACCGCGTCGGAAACGGCGGTGATCTGCGGAACGCCCACGCCGGTCACGATACGAGTCGTACAGATGGAGCCAGGGCCGATCCCTACTTTCACCGCGCTGCAGCCGGCTTCCGCCAGCGCACGTGCGCCCGCGCCGGTCGCCACGTTGCCGCCGATGATTTGCAGGTCAGGATATTTCGCACGGGTATCGCGGATACGCTGCAATACGCCTTCAGAGTGGCCGTGAGAGGAGTCGATCAGCAGAATATCTACGCCCGCGGCAACCAGCGCATCCACGCGCTCTTCGTTACCGGCGCCCGCCCCCACCGCCGCACCGACGCGCAGGCGACCCTGCTCATCTTTACAGGCGTTTGGTTTACGCTCCGCTTTCTGGAAATCTTTAACGGTGATCATGCCGAGAAGATGGAAGCTATCATCCACAACCAGCGCTTTCTCAACGCGTTTTTCATGCATTTTGGCAAAAACCACTTCGCGGCTTTCGCCTTCGCGAACGGTCACCAGACGCTCTTTCGGCGTCATATAAACGCTCACCGGCTGATTCAGGTCGGTGACGAAACGCACGTCGCGACCGGTGATGATGCCGACCAACTCGTTGTCTTCGGTCACCACCGGATAGCCAGCAAAACCGTTGCGTTCAGTCAGCTCTTTCACTTCGCGCAGAGTGGTGGTCGGCAGGACGGTCTGCGGGTCGGTAACCACGCCGGACTCATGCTTCTTCACGCGCTTAACTTCTTCCGCCTGGCGCTCGATGGACATGTTTTTATGAATAAAGCCGATGCCGCCTTCCTGTGCCAGGGCAATTGCCAGACGCGCTTCCGTCACGGTATCCATTGCAGCAGAGAGCATTGGAATATTCAGACGAATGGTTTTCGTCAGCTGAGTGCTGAGATCGGCGGTATTTGGCAGAACGGTTGAATGAGCGGGAACGAGGAGGACGTCGTCAAACGTCAGGGCTTCTTTAGCGATACGTAGCATGGGCAATATCTCGACCAGGGTGGATAAATATTGCCGTGGCATTATACAGAGCGTAACCGATTGCATCTACCCTTTTTTGCAAATAATACTTGCGATCCCCTCCCAGCAGGTTACTATCGACTGAATAACCTGCTGATTTAGAATTTGATCTTGCTCACATGTTGCCATCTCAATCCCCCTCAATTTACACGGTTAGCCGCCTCAATCAGTCGGTTCGACTGCTGCTCGAACGTGAAATGGGTCAGGTATGGATCAGCGGCGAGATTTCCAATTTCAGCCAGCCCTCTTCCGGCCACTGGTACTTCACCCTAAAAGACGATAACGCCCAGGTGCGCTGCGCGATGTTCCGCAACAGCAACCGCCGCGTGACGTTCCGTCCGCAGCACGGGCAGCAGGTGCTGGTCCGCGCCAATATCACGCTGTACGAGCCGCGCGGCGATTATCAGATCATCGTGGAAAGCATGCAGCCTGCGGGCGAAGGTCTGCTTCAGCAGAAGTATGAACAGCTCAAGACCGCGCTGGCGGCGGAAGGCTTGTTCGATCAGCAGCATAAAAAAACGCTCCCCTCTCCCGCGCACTGCGTCGGCGTCATCACCTCTAAAACCGGTGCTGCGCTGCACGATATTTTACACGTGCTCAAGCGCCGCGATCCTTCCCTGCCGGTGATTATTTACCCGACCGCCGTCCAGGGGGAAGATGCGCCGGGGCAGATCGTTCGCGCGATTGAGCTGGCCAACGCGCGCCAGGAGTGCGACGTGCTGATTGTCGGGCGCGGCGGCGGTTCGCTGGAAGATTTATGGAGCTTTAACGATGAGCGAGTGGCGCGGGCGATTTTTGCCAGCCCTATTGCCATCGTCAGCGCCGTAGGCCATGAAACTGACGTCACTATCGCCGATTTTGTCGCCGACCTGCGCGCCCCGACGCCTTCCGCGGCGGCGGAAATGGTCAGCCGCAACCAGCAGGAGCTGCTGCGCCAGCTCCAGTCCGGGCAGCAGCGCCTTGAAATGGCGATGGACTACTTCCTTGCCAACCGCCATCGTCGCTTTACCCAGATTTTTCACCGCCTGCAGCAGCAGCATCCTCAGCTGCGGCTGGCCCGTCAGCAAACGGAGCTTGAAAGATTGCGTCAGCGCATGCGTTTCGCTCTTGAGACGCAAATAAAGCGCGCCGACCAGCGCCAGCAGCGCGCCGCGCAGCGCCTGAATCAACAAAACCCACAGCCGCGAATTCACCGCGCCCAGAGCCGTATTCAACAGCTGGAATACCGGCTGGCGGAAAACATCCGCGCGCGTCTTGGCGAGCAACGTGAACGCTTCGGTAATATGGTCACGCACCTGGAAGCCGTCAGCCCGCTGGCGACGCTGGCCCGCGGCTATAGCGTCACTTCCGCCAGCGACGGCAAGGTGCTGAAACAAACGAAACAGGTGCGTGAGGGAGACGTTCTCACTACCCGTCTGAACGATGGCTGGGTAGAGAGCGAAGTGAAGAACATCACGCCGGTGAAGAAAACCCGTTCCCGCAAAAAAGCCGGATAAGCCTGCCATTTCGACCGAGGATAACTATACTGCTGTCATGCCCTTTTTAAACGGTTCTATCCGGCTAAGGAGCGTGATATGCCAGATGCTTATCCTCGTTATGTGATTCCGCCCTACATTTTACGCCGCATTGTCGATCGTGGTTCCCTTCAGCAGCAGCGCTGCGCGCAGAATACCCTCAGCCACGTTCAGACCCTGATGGCGCACGTTCCGGGGCGCCCTGCCGCGCCCCACGTCACCACGCCGGGCCTGCTTGAACGCGACATTTATGATACCGGGCAGACCCAGGATCTACCGGGTACTCAGGTCCGTTTTGAGGGACAGCCCTCCAACGGCGATGTTGCCGTTGATGAAGCCTATGACTATCTCGGCATCACCCATGATTTTTTCTGGAAGAGCTACCAGCGCGATTCGCTGGATAACCGCGGATTGAAGCTCACCGGCAGCGTCCACTATGGTCACGAATATCAAAACGCATTCTGGAACGGCCAACAAATGGTGTTTGGCGACGGGGATGGCGAGATTTTTAATCGTTTTACTATCGCCATTGACGTAGTGGCGCACGAACTAAGCCACGGCGTGACGGAGAGCGAAGCTGGTCTCATCTATTTCGAACAATCCGGCGCGCTGAACGAATCGCTTTCGGATGTTTTCGGTTCGCTGGTCAAACAGTATCAGCGCCGGCAGACGGCAGACAAAGCGGACTGGATCATTGGCGAGGGGCTACTCGCGAAAGGCATCCACGGCAAAGGCCTGCGCTCAATGTCGCAGCCGGGTACCGCATACGATGACCCTGTCCTTGGCAAAGATCCGCAGCCCGCCCATATGAAAGATTTTGTTCATACCCAGCAGGATAACGGCGGCGTGCATATCAACTCCGGCATTCCTAATCACGCCTTTTATCTCGCCGCCAGCGCCCTCGGCGGTTTTGCATGGGAGAAAGCGGGATACGCCTGGTACGACGCGGTGTGCGATCAATCTCTGGCAAAAGACGCCGATTTCTCAGCCTTTGCCAGGCTGACGATTCGCCACGGCGAGAAACGCTCTGGCAAAGAGACCGCAGAGGTGATTACTCAGGCCTGGGAGCGGGTCGGAGTGGTGCTATGAATCTTGCCGATCTTAGCGATGACGCGGTGATTGAGCTGGCGCGCGAGGGCGGCGTTGCCTGGATCCCGGCGCTCAGCGGGATGCGTAAGATCGTCGTGGCGAAGCTCAACGAGCAACAGAAGCAGCGGATCGCGACGATTCTCCAACAGTCGCTACCGCTGGGCAAGCCGCCGGGCCAGCCCGACTCTCCTGGCCGGGGCGACCAGCGTTTTTTTCGCATTCAGATCGTTAGCGAGCAGCACTACCACAGCCTGATTATTCTCATCCCGGAGGATCGTGCGCCAGATTCACTGGTTGAACTCTGGCGCGACGGCGAAGGCTGCGTCAGCGATAAAGATTAAATCGGCACAAACTCGACGCGTTTTTTCGAAATCAGCCCGTGGCCATTCTGGCAAAAATAATCCACCGCGCCGCAGGCTTTTAACACCTCCAGCGGCTTGTGGCAGTCCGGGCAGCGGGCTTCGACAACATACTCTTTCGCACAACGCTCGCAGCGGGCGCTATTGCCCTGCACAGCAAGCTGCGCATGGCACACGGGGCAATCAAATTCCATGGTGACTCCTTCTCACATTGAATACCGCTAGTTTATCACGTCAATAGCGAGTACAGTCCGCGAAGTTGCTGCTGTCGCTGTAGAGGTTGTTCAGCCTCACTGGTTCGCCGCAGGGTGAGCCCGCGAATTTCTTCCAGATCACGTTCAAATAGGCTGTGCTCACCGAAAATATATCCGCCGAGATAATGTTCATAAATCGCCCCTAAGCGCGAACAATGATGAATACGTTTTCATCAACTCAACTTATCTGGCGATACCTTTTGATAAAGAGTTAGAGATTGATTATCGAAGAACAGTGCAAAACTTTGATAAGAAGTTTATCAAAAATGTTACAAGGTAATTCTTATAACAACATTATTAACAAAGCCTTCTGATAATTAACCATTAGCAACTCAACGTTTGTATTCAATAAATTATAAAAACATCGCAAAAATATAAAAACGCACCCAACATCAAAAAATAAAAATCAGCAATGATAAATTAACCTTGATAACCATCACATAAAACTATATTTCACTGCAATTTAATGCATGGCGCAAATATGTTTAGTTAAAACATTCACAAAAAAAATATTAACAGAAGTTAAAATAAACAACCTGGTGATTAAAGGAGAGAGGCGGTGTCCGATATTGATTTTGTTGTTTTATGGGTCGACTCCGATGATAGGTGTTGGCAGGACGATTTTATACGTTATAAAACTATCTACAGTGATACTTATAAGTTGGCAGTCACGCCATCACGCTTCAGAGATATGGGGTTGTTTAAATACTGGTTCAGGGCTGTCGAAAATTACGCACCTTGGGTTCGCAAAGTCCATCTGGTTACCTGTGGACAGGTTCCTTCATGGCTGGATAAAAGCTATCATAAAATAAATCTTGTCCGACATAGCGACATCATTGATAAAGAATATTTACCTACATTCAATTCACGAGCAATTGAAGTTAACATTCATAAAATAAAAGGATTGAGTGATCAGTTTGTATATTTCAATGACGATATGTTATTAAACTCTCCCATCACTCCAGAGTTTTACTTTAAAAAAAATTTACCTAATGATTTTTTAATCGAGAATGATATTAACCCAATATCAATTGATAATAACATTTCAAACCTAATGTTAACGACCAATGCCTCAGTTATTAATACATTTTTCAATCGCAGAGAGTCCATCAAAAAAAACATAACAAAATATTATAACTTGCAATATGGTCGATATATTAAGAAAAATATATCTAAAAAGAAAGCAAGAAACTTCACTGGTTTTTTCGGAAGGCATTTACCACAACCCTTCCTAAAATCTACGTTTGAGGAAGTTTGGTCTCATGATGAAATAAGGGACATACTGGTAAGGACCTCAAAATCCAGATTCAGAGATGGCTATAATTTAAATCAATATATTTTCAGATATTGGCATTTAGCTTCAGGAAAATTTAATCCATGCAATCCTAAAAGATTAGGCAGCCATTTTAATTTAACCGGCGATCGGCAGCAGCTTGATCACGCCATTCAGGCCCTGAAAAGCGACGTTCCGCAAATCTGCCTGAATGATGATCTTGAGGATAATACACTTTTTGAATTTGCATGTCAGAAAGTATCGGACACGCTACGTTGTAAGTTAGGAAAAACGTCAAAGTTTGAGATTGAGATGTAAATTGATATGATAAAGGAGAAATATATAAATTTCGTATTACTTTTAGCAGTAATATCAAGTAGCATTATCATCCCTGAGCAATTGCTTGGTCGGAATATATTTTACATCTATTCCTCAGTGGTAATTATTGGCTCTTTTTTTTATTTTAAGAAATTAACAATCACCCGTCAGGATTTAATGTTAGGTGCAGCCATCTTCCTTATTGGAGCATCTCAGCTATTATGGTCCTGGAAGTTTCCTGCACATCTTACGGAGATCTATCGCGCTGATACTAATTATCCCAAAACGGGTACTTATCTGATAATCGGCTCTGTAGTAATATCACTGTTCCCAGCGATCATGAGGCTATCAGGAACAGGCCAACAGAAAAAAACAACCTACTACCTCTTATTCGGTTTTATTACCCTGACATTATATGCAGTATATTGCAAAATCATTGCTCCCGGTGAGCGCCTTCGTATAAATACTTCATCTACCTTGAGCGCTGCGCTTTATACTATGTATTCGCTCTTGACGCTTTATTCGCTTCTGTGTATCAGCATACCTTACAGAAAAGTGTTGGCTTCATTCATTATTTTTTCTTCGCTATATATATTGATATTAACTGAGACTCGATCAGCTTTAATCGTGTATCCTGTAATTCTGCTTTACATTTTATTTAATAAATATGCCGTAGCAAAATGGAAAGCATTATCTATTTGTGCACTTTCATTTATTTTATTTTCACTAATGATTGGTGTATTCTCGCCAAATGTTTATAAGAGAGCAAGCGAGATTATAACCGATATAACTCTTTATCAGCAAAATAATAACACATCAATAGGAGCAAGATTAACGATGTGGTATTCCGGGATAAACGAAATCATAACCCATCCCGGAGGAGTCAGCGCAAAAGAGAGATATCAAATCCTGGCTGATTTTATCAATAAAAAAGAAAATGGAAATCCAGAAGCCTTACGCAATATACCCTATCATTTACATAATGATTTGATTGAAACGATGTCGCTTCAGGGAGCTGCCAGCGGCCTGTTTTTATTTTTTTTCTATATAACGCTTATCTATTACATGACAAGAAAGAAACCATCATATGCCGCTTTATTTCTATGTTTGCCGGTATTATTTTTTGGTACGGTAGATTCTCTTTTCATTCATGTAAGATTCGTCATTATGTTAATCGGCTGGCTGATTATTTACACCGGTTTAACTGGAGCTTTGCTGGTTGAGGATACCCCATATCCTCCCCCTAAAAAAGGCAATGAAGCTGAGTAATAACAACAGATACAAAAAAGCCCGCA
>NZ_JAWXQV010000065.1:0-27599 GCF_033843325.1 Klebsiella sp. JN_Kp126
TTGCCGTTTTGTAGCCCGGGCAAGGCGCTTGAGCCGCGGCCCGGGGAAATAGCACCGCGCCCGCTCAGACTTCCCCCGGTCGCGCTGCGCTTACCGGGGCTACAATTCCATGCGATTTTTACGCCACCCCCAGCAGCCATTTCTGCGCGGGCGTCAGGCGGCTGGCGGTTTCCGGCGTCAGCCAGCGCTGCTGATCCTGCTGCGCGGTATCCGCTCTGTCGATATATAAGCCGTGCAGCACGCGCCTTCTGCTGCCGACGCGGTTGCGCGTCCCGCCGTGCCAGGCGTGGGCGTTATAAATCATCACGCTGCCCGCCGGCGCGGCGAACACCACCTCATCAGGATGCGCCAGCTCCGGGTCATCCAGCACCGCTTCCGGCAGCTCCGGACGCAAATGGGTGCCGGGAATAATGCGCGGCGCGCCGTTTTCAGCGCTCAGATCATCGATAGCCCAGATGGTATTCACCAGATGCACTTTCGGAAAATCGTGACGCGGCTTTTTCCAGTCCGCATGCAGCGGCTGATGGCCGCCGTTGAACAACGCTTCCCGCGCGTTCAGGCTGGAGACTTTAAAATCCCCCTGAAAAACATGCCGACAGGCGGAGAGAATCAGCGGATGGGACCAGACCTTTTCCCAAATCGCGCCTTTGTTAATCAGGTTGGCGATGCGGGTTGCCGTCGCTTCCTGGTGGTGCTCGATCGCCAGATTATCGCCTTCTCTCTCGACGATGGCGTCGATAAGCGCGCGCATCGCCGCCAGCCACTCCGCGTCCGCCACGTTATGCACAACGGTGTAGCCCAGGGTATCCAGCTCCTGTTTCATTGCCGGGCTCAGCGCAACGTTCGCCCCCAGCGCATCCAGATAAACCGCAGATTGTTGTTCCATATTTATATTCCTTAACTTATCGATAACACAAAACAAACTCTAATCGGCGGCGGGTGGGAATACATGAGGGCAAAACTACGAAAAACTGGACGAGCGTACGCGGCAGGGAAAAGTGTGATGGCCATCAAAATCCAGCTTTTTCCCCCTTCCTGCAGGGCAATCATTAGCGAAGCCGCCTGATACAGAACAAACCTGTGCAAATAAAATAGATTATAATCAACAGGATAATTGCTCTCTTCTAAGGCATACGGAATGATTGACGATCTGGCGGATATTTTAAATCGTTTAGTAAATCAGAAAGATAATCTGCACGTCAGGTTCCCCGACCCGGATATCTCCGAGCCCGCGCTGGCGTTTAAGGTGCCCTTTCCACGGCTGGAAATTGTGCTCGAGGGTGAGCTTAAGGAGAGCGGGCTGCCGCTGTCGGAGACGATGCTCTCCGCCTCGCAGGTACTCTACGTTCAGGCGGGTAAATGGACGCTGCCGGAATGGACCGCGCCGGCGTCGACGTTAAGCATTCTGTTTGGCCGCCAGAAGCTCGGGTTTTGCGTTCAACACTGGGACGGCAGGCAGCTGCGCACGGAAAAGCAGAATGTCGCCCGCCTGGGGCCGCGCGTGGGCTCCTACCTGCTGCTGTCGCTCAATGAAATCTGCCTGCAGCCGGACCCGGTAACCGCCAGGCTGGTGGTCGCGGCCCTGTTGAGCCACTGCCTTGAGCAGCTGGTCGGACTGGAGATGCGCGTCAGCCGCAGCCGCGATCTGTTTCTGGCGGTACAGGATTATCTCGAAGAGCATCTCAGCCAGCCGCTGACCCGCGAGTCGGTAGCGAAGCGTTTTCATATTACGCCCAACTACCTGTCGCATATATTCCAGAAATCCGGCTCCGTCGGTTTTAATGAGTTTCTCACCACCGTCCGCCTGGAAAAGGCGAAAAAGCTGCTGCGCGGCTACGATCTCAAGGTCAAAGAGATCGCCCACAACTGCGGTTTTGTCGACAGCAACTATTTCTGCCGGGTGTTTAAACGCTACACCGAGCGCTCGCCTTCCGAATATCGTCGCCACTGCCGCAGCGCGCAGCAGGGATAGTTCACGCGGCCCATTCAACCCGTCCGCGGCCGTTATTTTTCGCCTTATAGAGCGCGTCATCGACCTTTTTAATAAACAGGTTCTGCGGCTCGTCTTTATGGCGCAGACCGACGCCAATGCTGATTGACAGCGGGTTATCGTGGTTGATCAGGATCGCGCGGGCGTTTTGCAAAATCGACTGCGCCAGTTCATCCACTTCCTGCGCCGACAGGCCATCGACAATAATGGCAAACTCTTCTCCGCCAATCCTCGAAGGCAACACCTTATCGCTGGTAAGCTTCGCCAGCTGTTTGCCAAGGGCAAACAGCACTTCGTCCCCCACCAGATGTCCCCAGGTGTCATTAATTTTCTTGAAGTAGTCGATATCCACAATCATCAGCGCCAGCCTGCGCCCCTCCTTCTCGCGGATGGTGTCGATAAAAAAGCGACGGTTGGGCAGCTGGGTCAGCTCATCCTTGAGCGATTGCGAACGCGCGTCGACGTACAGGAGATTGATGCGCTCAATAATTTTGTAGACCCCGACCGCGCTCAGCAGCATGCCGGACAGGCGCAGCAGATCTTCGCAGTAGTACCCCATCCAGCGCGGCTGGTGGAATATTTCGTCCATCAGATCGAAAGTGCCCCCGGCAATCCACAGCAGCAGGCCGTAGCGTACCCAGTTAACCGCCACGTGGTTCATCCGCACCTTGGTCGAACTCCAGAGCATAAACAGCAGAAATAGCAGCGCCAGCAGATCGATATACATCCCTGGATTGGTCAAAATTTCGCGCCAAGGCCCCAGCGGCGGCGAGACGAACGCGCACAGGCTCGATACGACGACGATCGCCAGCATTGCCGGAAGAATATGCGTTCGAGAGATAGAGGAAGAGGGTTGAATATGGATGTTTTTTTCGCGTTCGGGCATGGTCAGGTCTCATTACAGCGCGGCTTGCCGGGTTTTTAGCATAACAGCGCAGAGCGTTTGCGCGAACTGTAAAGGTGCGATGCCGGGCGACGGGCGCGGATTTCCTGGTCCGCCGCAGACTCAGCCTCATGGCTATCTCGAACTATCAGCTTCAACGTTAACGCTGACGTTCAGTCTCTTCGCCTCCATGGTTATTATCTTCCGGGCAAGGGCCCTGTCGCCGCCGTGCACCCGATCTATCAGCGCCTGGACGATTGTCATCATGAGAAAGTGCTGATTAGCCGGACAGAAATCGGTCATATCAATCCCGCAATCCGCCAGCTGCTGGTGCGCATCGCGCTCTGTCTGCTCAATGGTTTCAATCACTTTCTCTTTCATATGCTCGATACGCGCAAAAACCACGCGATTAATGATTTCGATTTGCTCAGGCGTAAAATTTTTTTCCATCATTATGCTCTCGTCAAAGTATAAGGTTCTTAATTAGCTGACCAGCCTCAGCTCTCTCGCCACAATCCTTTTAAACTCTTCACAATGCCTGTGCTCCGGCTGCGTGCAGCGTACTTCAGCCCGCATTGGGCTTCGGCATTGCGGCGTCGCAAACACCTCGCCCGTGGCTGGCTCGCTTGCTAAGCGTGCTCACACATCTGGCCTGGGGATTCGGGCTCTATATCGCGGCACTGGCTATCAGAGCGTGGGGATAATAGCTTAGCAGCCCGTCGGGGGTCAGAATGAGGCTAACTGACCCTTCACGCCAGGAGAATATCGTGTGGGTCACTCACCCAACACACCGTTACTTTTTTGCCGCTGTAGCTGATTATGTTGCTCAAGCTCATATTCAATGAATGCATCTATCATGGACCGATACACTTTCTCAATAATCACTTCGGGTAACCCTGCGGCAGCCGCCTTTTCGCGAACCCGATCAATAACCTGCTGCACGCGCGCGGGAGCACGAACGGCGGAGTGGTCAGTTTTGAATGCGGCAGCGGCTTTAACGCACTCAGCACGTTGAGCAATCAGGCTAACCAGTTCGCTATCAATCGAATCGATCTGGCTTCTGACATCGGCAAGGGTGGAAAACGTCATCACTTTGAACCTTTAAACTAGTACAATGGCTCAGAATAATATCTCAAATTTCGCCAGATTCCAGCCCTGCGTTTATTCAGAAAGCGCTGGTACGCATAGCCGCATAGAGGGAGCAGAGCTCCTGCAGGCTTTTGGTTCCCATGCGCTTCATCAGCCGGGTACGCTGGACGCTGACCGTGGACGGGCTGACCCCGCGGATACGGGCAATATCATCCAGAGAATGGCCGCGTAAACTGAGCCTCATGATCTGTTGCTCGGCATGGGTAAAATTAAACGTATCGGGCAGATAAGCAACGCTCTGGTTCTGGGCCGATAACAGGCCCATCACTTTTAACGCCTGACGCAGCTCTTCGACCGTCAACCTCTCTGACAAACAGAGCTTTAACAGGCCCGGAAACAGCCGGTTGATGGTCTCAAAATGGCGCTCAGAGGTGATGAAGATGGCGTAGTGCTCCGGCGGATGGCGAGAGAACAAAGCATATATCTCCTGGATATCCATCCCGCAGGTGACATACACGCAGTTGCTTAACCCCGCATCCGCGCCATCGCTCAGCGTCTGCACTATATTCTCTACGCCAGAAATAAATACACGATCCTTTCCATGAATAGTCATCTTGAAGTCCCGAGGTTACCGTCTTTTATTATCCTTCCATATGGATACTTTTCGGAGAGTGTTATGTCGTCAGTCTGGCAGATCAATACCGCCCTCTTTTCCGTTTAGCTTTCGTTTAGCTTAAAGGAATCGGCAGTACTGGCTTCGGTTTAACCATTGAAACCATCTAACTACTTTTAAGTTTTAACAAACTGAGCGTTTAAAAATATAGGAATAAGATTACCGTCAATTCACAAAAAATCCTTATATTCGCAAATAAAAACGCAAAATAGACCCAAAGAAACCACTCAACACACTGATTTAAAATAATAATTAATTATTAGGATTATCTTTATAAATGACATAAAAAATATTTACCCTCTGTTTTTAATATTCAGATCCCGATCTCAAAACATCATTTCATTTTGTGTAAAAGTAATTTTCAATAAAATTACGAACAGTACTAATTAGTCATCACCAGGGAATAAAGAATAATGTGTGGTGAATCCCCCTAAGCGGCGGGGTCATGCTGAATTGAGGAATGCCCTCATCGACGTTTCGTTTTTATAGACGAATCAGGAAGTCAGCGCCTGATTCACCGGGAGGCACCCGGCACCACACTACCATCTAATAATTTCATTTGTATCGTTCTGCCTGCTTTACGGCAGGTAATTTCTTGTACCTTTGGAAAATAAAAAAAGTAGAGGCACCCTATGTTTCGTTCCTTATTATTAGTCACGATCCCTTTTATCAGTATTGCTGCCCACGCGGTGACATTTGATTATCGTCATGAAACCAATGACAAAGCCGGCAATAATCATAAAGACAGACTGCTGATGTCTCACCGTTTTGCCAATGGCTTTGGCCTGTCGCTGGAAGGGAAATGGAAAGGTTCACAGGATAAAAATAAAGCCTATGATGAAACCGTCAGTAACGGCACCGAAGTGGTGGCGAGCTATGTGCATAAAATAAATAAAACCTTCCAGATTGAGCCCGGCTTCTCTCTGGATACCAGTTCGTCCTCAAACAACTATCGTCCCTACCTGCGCGGTAAAGCGAATCTGACCGACGATGTCAGCGCCTCATTGCGCTACCGACCTTACTACAAGCGCAATTCAGGCAATATCGGCACGTCTAAAGACACCTCGGAGAACGGCTATAATCTGACCAGCGTTCTTTCCTGGAAATTCCTCAAAGATTATCAGCTCGATTATGAACTGGACTATAAAAAAGCCAACTCCGCCGGGGTTATTTTAGCGGATAACGAAAGCTATGACTGGACCCATGATTTTAAGCTAACCTATAAATTTGATAAAAACTGGTCTCCTTATATGGCCATCGGCAACGTTTCCGGCAGTAAAGCCACCGATGAACGCCAAACGCGTTATCGCGTTGGTGTGAAATACTCCTTCTGATAACTTCCTGTCAGCCAGATAATAAATAAGGGTTTTATTAAACCCTTATTTTCATTAAGAGGATAATAATGAAGATTGCAAAAATCACCCTGGCATTGGGCGCTCTGAGTCTCTTCTCACTGAGTGCTGGCGCCCAGGAGAACGCGCGCCTGAGCAGCGTAAAGCAGTTCGCTGACGTCGTGCTGGATAAAGCGGGAGATCGGTACGGCCATCACTCTCCTCTGCTGGCCAATGGCGTGGATCCTCGCACCGGCAAGCAAATGGAATGGGTCTTTCCGGACGGTAAAGTGACCGTGCTGTCGAACTTCTCGGCCCAGCAAAATTTGATGCGGGTGCTGGTAGGGTTAAGCAACCTGACCGGCGAAGCAAAATATAAGCAGCGGGTCGCGGAGAATATTCGCTACTACTTTGACCACTATCAGGACGCCAGCGGGCTACTGCTGTGGGGAGGCCATCGCTTTGTTGATTTGAAAACGCTGCAGCCTCAAGGCCCGAGCGAAAAGGAGATGGTCCATGAACTTAAGAACGCGTATCCCTATTACGACATGATGTTTGCCGTCGATGACAAGGCCACCGAGCGCTTTATCAAGGCTTTCTGGAACGCTCATGTTTACGACTGGAAAACGCTGGAAACCAGCCGTCACGGGGAGTACGGCAAAGCGATGGGCGCGCTCTGGCAAAGTGATTTTGTCCAACAGCCGCCCTTTTTCGCCACCAAGGGCCTGAGCTTTCTCAATGCCGGCAACGACCTTATCTACTCCGCATCGCTGCTCTATCAATACGATGGTGACGCTGGCGCGCTGACGTGGGCGAAGCGTCTGGCCGAACAGTACGTTCTGCCGCGAGATAAGAAGACCGGGCTGGGCGTCTACCAGTTTACCCAACCGCTAAAACGCGCCGACACCACCGATGACAGCGACACGCATTCGAAATACGGCGACCGCGCGCAGCGTCAGTTTGGCCCCGAACTGGGCCCGGATGCGCTGGAGGGCAATATGCTGCTGAAGGGCCGGACCAGCACGCTCTACTCAGAAAATGCGCTGATGCAGCTTGCCCTGGCAAAATCGCTCGGCAAAGACGGTGACGATCTCAAAAAATGGACCCTTGATGGCCTCAAAGCCTTCGCGACCTACGCTTACGATGAGCAGAACAATACCTTCCGCCCGATGCTGGCCAACGGCACGGATCTCTCCGGCTATGCGTTAAAACGCGATGGCTATTATGGGAAAAAAGGCACGGTGCTCAAAGCCTATCCGGCGGGAAATGAATTTCTTCTCTCCTACGCCCGCGCCTGGACGCTTGAACCGGATCGTGCCATCTGGAAAGTCGCCCGCGGCATCGCGAAAGGCCAGGGTTTAGGCGATATCGGTGAACCCGGCGGCGCAAACCGCAGGCTGAATAACCAAACGGAGAACCATCAGCCGTATGCGATTTTCGCGCTTATCGACCTGTGGCAGGCTACCGGGCAGCAGGACTATTTGACGCTGGCGGATCGCATCGGCGCGAACATCATCAACAAGCAGCGCCTCAACGGCTTTTTTGTCGATGACCCTGAGGCCGAATATGCCAGTATCGATAGTATTGCCCCCTATGCGCTTCTCGCCCTGGAAGCCGCCTTCCGCAACACGCCGGACGCGGTGGCGCCGTTCCTGAACGGCGCGGGATTCACCGAGGGTGCTTATCGGCTGGCTGACGGGACGGTTCGCTACTCCACGCGAGATGACGAGCTGTTCAGGCTCAGACCCGGCGAACAGCTTAAACCGAACGGCAAAAGATAAAACAGGCCCCCACCGTGGTGGGGGGTTGCGCTATGCCCGGTTTACCAGAAGCGAAACGATAGCCGCTACTTCCCGGCATCCAGCGCCGACACCGCGCGCGAATAGGCCGCTATCGCCAGCGCCACATCGTCGGCGGTGACCGACTCCGCGGGATGATGGCTGATGCCGCCTTTGCAGCGCACAAATAGCATCGCTGACGGCCAGCGTTCGGCAATGGCGATGGCATCATGCCCGGCGCCGCTCGGCAGCGTCAACGAACGCCCCTGCACCGCCTGCACCGCCTCGCTCAATACCTGCTGCAATCCGCTATCGCAGGCGGTGGCGGCAATACGGTAAAACTCTTCGGCACTGAACCGCAGCTGGCGACGAGAGGCAATGGCCTGCGCCTCCTTCAGCAGCGTATCCAGCAGCGCATCCAGCGGCTGGTCGTGCGGCCCGCGAATATCCAGGGTCAGCGTAACGTCGCCGGGTATCACGTTAACCGCGCCGGGCGCGCAGCGCAGCGTACCCACCGTGGCGACCCGGTTTCCGCCCTGCTCGCGGGTCAGGGTCTCTACCCGCACCATCCACTCGGCGGCGGCGGCCAGCGCATCTTTCCGATGACTCATCGGCACGGTCCCGGCGTGTCCCGCCTCGCCGGTAAAGCGGCAGTTCAGGCGACGCGCGCCGTTGATCGCCTCGACCACCCCCAGCGCCAGCCCTTCCTGCTCGAGGCACGGCCCCTGCTCGATATGCAGTTCCAGGTAGGCGGCAATCTCCTCCGGGCGGCGGGCGGCAAGATGAATGCGCGCCGGATCCAGCCCCGCCAGCACCATCGCCTGCGCCACGCTGACGCCGTCGGCATCGGTCTGCGCCAGCCAGCTCTCGGGCCAGGTACCGGTTATCCCGCGGCTGCCGAGCAGCGTAATACCGAAGCGCGTCCCCTCTTCATCGCAAAAGCCGACAATCTCAATGGCCTGTTTCAGCCTCCGCCCCTGTTGATGCAGACCGTGCACCACTTCGATCGCCGTGAGTACGCCGAGCATCCCGTCGTAGCGCCCGGCGTTGCGCACCGTATCAAGGTGCGACCCGAGCAGGATGGCGGGCGCTCCCTCCTGCTCTCCCTCGTAGCGGCCGCAAATATTGCCGACGCTGTCCTGCCAGACGGTCATTCCGGCCTGGGTCATCCACCGCGCCGCCCGCTGGTTGGCCTCGAGATGCTGTGGGGAGAGATAAACCCGAGTCAGGGCATCCGGCGTTTCGCTGATCGCGGCCAGCTCATCGGCGCGGGCCATCACCCGCGCCGCGGCCTGCTGCATTTCCGCCTGCTGGCGTTGTGCTGGACTCATTGGGCGCTCTCGCTGCGATAGTGATCCCACGCGGCCTGCATCGCCGCGCCCTGAGTGGTGGAGAATTTGAGATAGTTCAGCACCGACTCCAGCGCGCTGAGCGTGGTCATCACGCAGTCTTTACGCGCGTTGTACCCCATGGTGCCGATCCGCCACACTTTGCCGTGCAGCGGGCCGAAAGAGGTACCGATTTCAATACCGAAATCTTCCAGCATCAGCTTGCGCGCCTGGTCGCCGTTGATACCCTGCGGGATAACGACGCCCAGCACGTTGTTCATCTTATGTTTCAGGTCGCCGAAGGTCTCCAGCCCCATCGCCTGAATGCCTTTGACCAGCGCGTCGCCGTGCAGCTTATGGCGGGCAATGCCGTTATCCAGCCCCTCCTGGAGGATCAGCCGTGCGCATTCGCGGGCGCCGAACAGCGCGGTAGTGGCCTCGGTATGATGGTTAAGGCGCTCCGGCCCCCAGTAGTCCATCACCATGCCGAGATCGAAATAGTTGGAGTAGATCATCTCCTCGTCGCCGTCGCGGTGGGCATCAGTGCGAATCCCCTCTTCCACGCATTTGCGGCGGCGAATCGCCTCTTCCATGCGCGCGCTGAGGGTAATCGGCGAGGTGCCGGACGGGCCGCCAAGGCACTTCTGCATCCCGGCCGAGACCGCATCCAGCCCCCAGGCGTCGGTTTCCAGCGGGTTACCGCCCAGCGAAGCGGTGGCGTCGGTGTAAAACAGTACGTCATAGCGGCGGCAGATATCCCCCAGCTCCGCCAGCGGCTGCAGCATCGTGGTGGAGGTGTCGCCCTGCACCGTCAGCAGCAGGCGCGGACGAATACGTTTGATGGCATCCTCCACCTGGTCCGCGGTAAACACCTCACCCCAGGGCACTTCAATGGTGTGCACTTCCGCCCGGCAGCGGCGGGCGATTTCGCACAGCAGATGGCCGAAGCGGCCAAACACCGGCACCAGCACCTTGTCCCCCGGCCGAATAGCCGAAACGAGGATCGCCTCAATCCCGGCCCTTGAGGTTCCGTCCACCAGCATCGTCCAGCGGTTTTCGGTACGAAATACGCCGCGGTACAGCGCCATCACTTCGTTCATATAGTGGGTCATCGCCGGGTCGTACTGGCCGATCAGCTGGCTCGACATGGCGCGCAGCACGCGCGGGTCGGCGTTAATCGGGCCGGGCCCCATCAGCAGGCGCGACGGCGGATTGAGTTGCGGAAACTGAGTGATATCCATCTTTAAGTCCTTATTGATTGAGGCCGCGCACGGAGGAAATAAACTGCTTCAGTTCGCTGGTCTGCGGGTTGGCGAACAGCGTTTTGCTGTCGCCCTGCTCCCAGACGCGTCCCTGATGCATAAACACGACGCGGTCGCCCACTTCGCGGGCAAAATTCATTTCATGGGTCACGAGAATCAGCGTCATGCCCTCCGCCGCCAGCTGCTCCAGCACCTTAAGCACTTCGCCAACCAGCTCCGGATCCAGCGCCGAGGTGATCTCGTCACAGAGTAAAACTTTTGGCGACATCGCCAGCGCGCGGGCAATCGCCACGCGCTGCTGCTGGCCGCCGGAGAGACTCGACGGGTAGTAATCGAGCCGGTCGCCCAATCCAACCTTTTCCAGCATCCGCTGGGCCAGTTCACGGCACTCGGCGGCGCTCTTCTTCAGCACCCGACGCGGCGCCAGCATCACATTTTCCAGCGCCGTCATATGCGGAAACAGGTTAAAATTCTGGAACACCATGCCGACAGAGCGGCTGATCTCCCGCGCCTGCGAGTCGCGGTCGGTAATGGTCATCCCGCCGAGCTTAATGCTGCCTTCCTGATAGCCTTCCAGGCCGTTGATGCAGCGCAGCAGCGTGCTTTTGCCCGACCCGCTGCGGCCGATAATCGAGATCACTTCGCCCATATCGATATCCAGATCGACGCCCTTGAGCACGTGGTTATCGCCGTAGTACTTCTGCATCTGATTAATGGTGATGAGAGGCATTGAATTTGTTCTCCAGATGACGGCTGTAGCGGGACAGCGGGTAACACAGAATGAAATAGCCCAGCGCCACCAGCGCAAAGACTTTAAACGGCTGATACGTCACGTTGGTCAGCATCGTTCCCGCTTTGGTCAGCTCGACGAAGCCGATAATCGACGCCAGCGCGGTACCCTTGATCACCTGCACGGCAAACCCCACCGTCGGGGCGATGGCGATCCGCAGCGCCTGCGGGGCGACGACCCGATACAGCGTCTGGCCAAAGCTCAGCCCCAGACAGCGCGAGGCTTCCCACTGCCCTTTTGGCAGGGCGCGGATGCTGCCAAACCAGATATCGAGCAAAAAGGCGCTGGTATACAGCGTCAGCGCCAGCGACGCCGCGGTCCACGCCGAAACGTCGATGCCGAACAGCGCCACGCCGAAAAAGGCGAGAAACAGCTGCATCAGCAGCGGCGTCCCCTGAAACAGTTCGACATAGCCGCGGATCAGGCGTTTTACCTGACGCCCGCCGGTCATGCGCAGCAGCAGGAGCGGCAGCGTGACCAGCGCGCCGCCGAGAAACGCCACCAGCGACAGCAGCACCGTCCAGCGCCCGGCCAGCAGCAGATTGCGGACAATGTCCCAATCGGTAAAGGTGGTCATCATGCCTGCACCCCCAGCCATTTACGTCCCGCCGCCATCAGCAGCTGACGCATCGTTATCGACAGCGCTAAATAAATCCCCGTCGTCACCAGATAGACCTCAAAACTGAGGAAGGTGCGCGACTGAATCAGGTTAGCGGCAAAGGTCAGCTCTTCATAAGAGACCTGCGACACCACCGATGAACCGAGCATGACGATGATGCACTGGCTCACCAGCGCCGGATAAATGCGCTGCAGCGCGGGCGGCAGAATGACCTGAATAAAGGTCTGCGTCCGGGTCAGCCCCAGTACGCGCCCCGCTTCCCACTGACCTTTCGGCGTCACCTGAATCCCGGCGCGCACGATCTCGGTACTGTAGGCCCCAAGATTGACCACCATCGCCAGCAGCGCGGCCTCGCCCGCCGTCATCTTCAGCCCCAGATTCGGTAAGCCGAAGACGATAAAAAACAGCTGTACCACAAACGGCGTGTTGCGAATCAGTTCGACATACCCGCCCCAAATCCGGCTGAACCACGTGGGTCGCCCGCTGCGGATGGCGGCGCCGAAGATGCCAATCGTCAGGCCACCTATCGTCGCCAGCACCGTCAGCTGAATGGTCACCCACAGCCCCGCCAGCAGCTCCGGCCAGTGCGGCCAGAGCGCAGAAAAATGAAGTTGCTCCGTCATGCCCGGACCTTACGCGCCGAGGCTGGCAGGCAGCGGCGCTTTCAGCCACTTCTCAGACAAACCGTTCAGGGTGCCGTCTTTTACGCCCTGCTCAATCAGCGCATCCACTTTCGCCTTCAGGGCCGGTTGGTTCTTTTTCAGGCCGATAAAGCACGGCGAATCCTTCAGCATAAAGCTCGGCACCGGGGCCTTGTCAGCGTTCTGCCGAGAGATGGCCGCCACCACCAGGTTGCCGGTGGCCACATACTGCACCTGGCCAGATAAATAGGCCGACAGCGTGGTGTTGTTATCTTCGTAGCGCTTAATCTGCGCCTCTTTCGGCGCCACGCTGGTCAGCACCATATCTTCCACCGCGCCGCGGGTCACGCCCACGCTTTTACCGCTCAGCGCCGCCGGGTCTTTCAGCTCCGCGCCTTTCGGGCCAAATACGCCGAGGAAGAACGGCGCATAGGCGCGGCTAAAGTCGATCACCTTTTCGCGCTCGGCGTTTTTACCGAGGCTGGAAATCACCAGGTCCACCTTATCGGTTTGCAGATAAGGCACGCGGTTGGCGCTGGTCACCGGCACCAGCTGCAGCTTGAGCTTCATCTCTTTGGCGAGATAGCGCGCCATATCGATGTCGTAGCCCTGCGGCTGAAGGTCGGTGCCCACCGAGCCAAACGGCGGGAAATCCTGCGGCACCGCAATGCGGATCGTGCCGCGCTTTTCAATATCCTGGAGCTGGTCAGCTTTCGCCGCCGGGAGGTTGGTTAACAGACAAGCGGCCCCGGCCAGTGCGATCAACAGTTTCTTCATGATGTTTACCCGTTACGTTAGCATGAAACAAAAGATTCTTTGAAGTCACTTTTGCAACTAATGTGCCAGATAAAGCGCCGCGCATCGGATTAGCACGCCGCTTGGCTAAGCGAACGTAAAACAAGGGAAATTGAGGAATCAAGAGGGAACGACCGCGCGTTCCTCCATTATTTTATCGCACCAAAACCATGCAAAGCACCACGCTGGCGCCCCATTATCGTTGTTCCAGCTCGTCCAACTGCTGATAAAGGGTGGCGATGTCGTGAATGCGCGGGCGGCCTTTATCGAGAATTTCGTGCAGAAAGGCGTTCGACAGCAGATTGATCAGGCTATTGACCGAGGCGTAGCTGTCGTAGGCCGATACGCTATCCAGCGGCGCGCAGAGCCGCCAGCGCGCCAGCGGAAACAGGCCGTGGGCCTGCGGCTCGCACATCAGCAGCGCCGGAATGCCGCTGCTCTGCAGCTGCAGCAGCAGCGGGCGAATAATTCGCGGGCGGCGGCGGAACGCCATTACCACCACCAGATCGTCGGCGGTTAAGTCCACCAGCTCTTCGCTTAAGCTTTGTCCCGGCTGCGGCAGCACCAGCACCTGCCCGCGTGCCTGCAGGAGCTGCTGGCGCAGATGCAGCGCCGCCGGATAAGCATTGCGCATGCCGATAATCACGATACGCCGGGCGCTCACCAGCGCCTGAATCGCCTCGGCGAACTGCTGGACATCAAGGGCGTTAACCCACTGGGTCAGGTTGGCCATCTCCTGTTTATAGTGGCGCGCCAGCAGCGTGTTGCCCTGCACCGCATCGCGATTATCGGTCAGCGGCATTCCGCTCTGGCGCAGGGTGCGCAGCTCATCGCGCATATCTTTATATTTTTCATAGCCCAGGCGCTTGAACAGCCGGCTGACCGTGGCTTTCGATACGCCGCTCAGCTGCGCCAGCTCGGCGCTGTTGTAGCTAATCAGGTCATCAAAATGATCGAAAATAAAATCCGCCACCCGCTGCTCCTGGGGCGATAATGACGGGTACTGCTCTTTCAGTCGTTCATCAAGCTGTTGCATAAGACCTCTGTAACTTTCGTTTCACCGCACTATACCGCTAACGACTTTCATAATGCATGCCAGTTCGGCAAAAAACGCCCATCGTCGGCAACGATTGAAACTTTACGTTCAGATATGGAACAGCTTTTGCAACCCTCTGCGGACATTTCGCTTAATTGAGGACACCCCATGCAAAGTCATGTTGCCGCCCGCGGGATGGCGGTTGCGCCCCATCATCTGGCCAGCCAGAGCGCGCTGGCGATTCTGCGCGAAGGCGGAAGCGCCATCGAAGCGATGGTCGCCGCCGCTGCGACCATCGCCGTGGTTTACCCGCATATGAACGGCCTCGGCGGCGATGGCTTCTGGCTTATCGTGCCCCCCGAGGGCGATCCCATCGCCATTGACGCCAGCGGCGCGGCGGGGTCGCTGGCGACGCCGCAGGCCTACGCCGGCCTCGCGCAGATCCCCCACCGCGGACCGCAGGCGGCCCTGACCGTGGCGGGCACCGTCAGCGGCTGGGACGAAGCGCTTAAGGTTTCGCGGGAGTTAACCGGGAAATCGCTGTCGCTGACGCGTCTGCTGGAAGATGCCATCGGCTACGCCGCCGGCGGTATCCCGGTGACCGCCTCGCAGGCCAGCGCGACCGCCGATAAATTCAGCGAACTGCGCGACCAGCCCGGCTTCGCCGAAACCTTTCTGGTGGACGGCCAGCCGCCGAAGGCCGGGAGCCGCTTTTTGCAGCCGGCGCTGGCGAACACTCTGCGCCGATTAATCGATGACGGTTTAGACAGCTTCTATCGCGGCCCGCTGGCGGAGCAGCTGGCCCGCGGTATGGAAAAGTACGGACTGCCCGTCACCCTGAGCGACCTGCGGCAGCATCGCGCTCGCCGCCCGCTGCCGCTCAGGCTGGCGCATCAGCACGGCGAACTGTGGAACCTCGCGCCGCCGACCCAGGGGCTGGTTTCGCTGGCGATCCTCGGCATCACCGACAGGCTGGCGATGGCCGACGCCGACGATGCGATGACCGTCCACCGAATTGTGGAGGCGACCAAGCTGGCCTTCGGCCTGCGCGACGCGCATATCACCGATCCCCGCCACCTTGATGTCGATATCCAGAGCCTGCTGGCGCCGGCGGCGCTGCAGCCGCTGGCGGAGAATATTGACGACCAGCGGGCGGCCCCGTGGGGCGCGGGCAAAGGCCCGGGCGACACCGTATGGATGGGGGTTATCGATAAAAGCGGGCTGGCGGTCTCCTTTATCCAAAGCCTGTACCACGAGTTCGGCAGCGGCGTGGTGCTGCCGGAAAGCGGCATTGTCTGGCAGAACCGCGGAGCATCGTTCAGCCTCGACCCGCGCCACCTGCTGGCGCTGGCGCCCGGCAAGCAGCCGTTTCACACCCTCAACCCCGCCGCCGCAAGGCTGAACGATGGCCGGGTGATGGTGTACGGATCCATGGGCGGCGACGGCCAGCCGCAAACTCAGGCCGCTATTTTCACCCGCTACGTCATGCAAAACGTGCCGCTACAGGAGAGCATCACCCGGCCGCGCTGGCTGCTGGGGCGTACCTGGGGGCAGACTTCCGACTCGCTCAAGCTGGAGGGCCGCTTCAGCGCCGAAAGCGTTGCCCGCCTGCGTCAGCTGGGGCACGACGTTGACGTGCTGGCCGATTTTAGCGAAGCCATGGGCCACGCCGGGGCGATTGTTCGCCATCCCAACGGCCTGTTTGAGGGGGCCAGCGATCCGCGCAGCAACGGCTCCGCCGCCGGCTATTAGGAGCTAGGAGCTGATGATGAACACACCGCACAACGAATGGGACGCTTACCTCACACAAATGGAACAGCTGCTGGCGCTGGAGCTGGACGATGCGCGGCGCGCAGAGCTCAGGATGCAGTTTAGCCGCATTGCCGCCATGGCCGGGCCGCTGCTGGCTTTTCCCCTCGACGATCGCGTCGAAATCGCCGGAGTCTATAAAGCATGAAGCTACCTGAAATGACGATTCACGAAATCCAGCGCGCGCTGGCCGCCGGCGAGCTCAGCGCCAAAGAGATCGCCCGCCACACCCTGGAGAACATCGCCCGCGTTAACCCGCAGATCAACGCCTGGACCCACGTCAGCGAAAAGCGCATGCTCGCTGAGGCGGAGAATATCGATACCCTGCGGCGGGAAAAAAAGCCCCTGCCCGCGCTGGCAGGCGTTCCCTACGCGGTGAAAAATCTGTTCGATGTCGCCGGCCATACCACCCTTGCCGGGGCGCAGCTGCTGAGCGATCGCCCCGCCGCCGCCGCCGACAGCTGGGCGGTGCGCCAGCTGCATAGCGCGGGCGCGCTGCTCTCCGGGATGCTGAATATGGATGCCTACGCCTACGGTTTTACCACCGAGAACAGCCACTACGGGGCGACGCGTAACCCGCACGATCTTTCGCGGATTGCAGGCGGCTCCTCGGGCGGGTCGGCGGCGGCGGTGGCCGCCGGGCTGGTGAATTTCTCGCTGGGCAGCGATACCAACGGCTCCATTCGCGTCCCGGCCTCGCTGTGCGGGATCTTCGGCCTCAAGCCGACCTTTGGCCGTTTATCGCGCTCCGGCAGCCATCCTTTCGTCGCCAGCCTCGACCATATCGGTCCGTTTGCCCGCTGCGTCAACGACCTTTCGGCGGTCTACGATGCGCTGCAGGGTCGCGATCCGGGCGATGGTTTTCAGGCCGACAAGGCCAGCGAGCGCACGGCGAATCTGCTGTCGCGCGGTCTCGAAGGCCTGCGCTGCGCCACGCTCGGCGGTTATTTTACGACATGGTGCGATAACGACGCCCGTGCGGCCGTCGCTCGCGTCGCCGGGGCGCTGGCGGCGCATGAGGCTGTGATTTTCCCGGAGGCGGAGCTGGCCCGCTCGGCGGCGTTTATTATCAGCGCCGCCGAGGGCGGAAATCAGTACCTGCCCGCGCTGCGTAGCCAGCCCGAACGTTTTGAGCCGAACTCCCGCGAGCGCCTGCTGGCGGGCGCGATGATCCCGTCGGCGTGGTATCTTCAGGCCCAGCGCTTCCGCCGCCACGCGCAGCAGGCGTTTAAAGCCCTGTTCGCCCATGCGGATGTGCTGATCGCCCCGGCCACGCCGTGCAGCGCGACGCTCATCGGCGCGCAGACCATGGAGATTAACGGCCAGCCGCTGCCGATTCGCGCCAGCATGGGGATGCTGACCCAGCCCATCTCCTTCCTTGGCCTGCCGGTGGTCACCGTGCCGCTGCGTACGGCGAACGGTCAGCCGATTGGCCTGCAGCTGATTGCCGCGCCTTTTAATGAACAAGCCTGTCTGCGCGCGGCGCGGGCGCTGGAAGAGATGGGCATTACCGACGCCCGCCCGGTGGAGATAGCAGCATGATGACGCAAGAGCAGATTAATCGCCCGTTGGTTCTCGCGGAGGTGACGGCGGCGTTTTACCGCTATGAGGAAGCGCTGGTGAGCAACGATATCGCGGTGCTGGATGAGCTGTTCTGGCACGATAAGCGCACGGTGCGGCTGGGGGCCGGGGAAAATCTCTACGGTATCGACGAAATCCGCGCCTTTCGCGCCGCCCGCCCGGCCGCCGGCCTGCAGCGCGCGCTGCGGCACACCACCATCACCACCTTCGGCGAGGACTACGCGGTGTGCAGCACCGAATTCACCCGCGAAGGCAGCGAACGCATTGGCCGACAGCAGCAAACCTGGGTGCGCTTCCCCTGCGGCTGGCGCATCGTCGCCGCCCAGGTGAGTTTGATGAGTTAAGCCCCGCGCCTTTCCCGGTATCCCCCGGGTTGCGCTGCGCTTACCCGGGCTACGGGTCCACAGAGGGTGATGAACCCGTAGCCCAGGCTACCGGATTGCGGCCGTTTGCAGAGCTGTAGCCCGGGTAAGCCGCTTGCGGCGCGACCCGGGGAACGCCTTTACCCCCGGAACGGATGAACGTCGCGCCAGTGGTCGGCAATCTGCTGACGAGTGCAGACCCAAACCTGGTCGTGCTGCTGCACATAATCAAGGAAACGCTGCAGCGCGCGGAAGCGGCCCGGGCGCCCCAGCAGGCGGCAGTGCATCCCGATGGACATCATCTTCGGCGCGCTGGCCCCCTCGGCGTACAGCACATCGAAGCTGTCTTTCAAATAGGTGTAAAACTGCTCGGCGGTATTGAACCCCTGGGCGGTGGCAAAGCGCATATCGTTGGCGTCGAGGGTATAAGGTACGATCAGGTGCGGCTTACGCGTCCCGTCGCCGCAGGCCACCTCGCTCCAGAACGGCAGATCGTCGCCATAATAGTCGCTGTCGTAATCAAAACCGCCGTGCTCCACCACCAACTGGCGGGTATGGGGGCTATCGCGCCCGGTATACCAGCCGGTGGGCGGTTTGCCAAATAGATCGGTTAACACCTGCACGGCTTTATGAAGATGCTCCCGCTCCTGCTCGATAGGCATATTCTGGTAGTGGATCCAGCGCCAGCCGTGGCTGACCACGTCATAGTTCGCCGACTTAATCGCCTCGACCACCTCGGGATGACGCGCCAGCGCCATGGCGACGCCAAACACGGTCAGCGGCAATCCCCGCTGGCTGAACTCATTATGGATGCGCCAGAAACCGGCGCGGCTGCCATACTCATACAGCGAATCCATCGACATATGCCGGTCAGGGTAGCTGGCGGCACCGATAATATCGGACAGAAACTGCTCAGAACCGGCATCGCCGTGCAGCACGTGGTTTTCCGAGCCCTCTTCGTAGTTCAGAACAAACTGCACGGCGATGCGCGCATTGTTCGGCCACCGCGCGTGCGGCGGCTGTCCGCCGTAGCCGCGCAGATCGCGCGGGTAATCGTCTGCCAAAAATGCCATCTGCTACCTCTTCATATTAAAAGGGATTTAATGCCTGAAATTTGCCGCTCAACGCCTTGGCTTCCGGAAACCCTAAATCGCCCTGCTTGCTGGTCGACAGGCCTAACGCCACCAGCGACTCAACCATTTTGACCGCCGCGCTGACGCCATCGATCACCGGCACGCGCAGCTCGCGGGTCAGCTCCTGGGCCAGCGTCGCCATCCCGCCGCAGCCCAGCACGATAGCCCCGCAGCCGTCCTCTTTTAGCGACTGGATACAGCGCGCTCGTACTTTCTCCTGCGCCAGACCGCTGCCGTCCTCCAGCGCCAGCACCGGTAAATCAATGGCGTGCAGGGCGGCGCAGTGGTCATGAAAACCATACTGGTGCAGCAGATGACGGGCGATGATCAGGGTGCGCGGCAGCGTGGTCACGATGGAAAAACGGGTGGCCACCAGCGTCGCCATATGCATCGCCGCTTCGGCAATCCCCACCACCGGCCCCTGCGCCAGCTCGCGCGCCGCCAGCAGCCCGGGGTCGCCAAAACAGGCGATCACGTGCCCGTCTACCCCCTGTTGACGACCGGCTTTGATCTGCTCCAGCACGCCCACGGCGGCGATGGCTTCATCAAAGTGGCCCTCTATCGACGGCACGCCCTCGCGGGGGCAGACCGCCAGAATCTCGGTTCCCGGCGCGGCAGCCGCCCGCGCGGCGGCGCCGATGGTTTCCGTCATGGCCAGGCTGGTGTTGGGGTTGATGACTTGTATACAAACAGCGGCCATTACGGCTCCTTATAGCCGGCAAACAGCCGGGCAAAATCGGGCAGGGTCACGCCAGAGCGCTCAAAACAGAGGCTGGCGACAATATGTTCAAAATGGTGGCTTAAGGCGTCGCTCAGGGGCTGGAGCGCCTTGTCACGCAGCAGCTGGACAAGCTGTTCGTGATCGTCGCAGCGGCAGCCCTGACGCCACGGCGATCCCCACGCCGCGATAACCAAGGATGAACGCTGGCTCAGGCGGGTCACCATCTCGGTGAGCACCTGATTGCCGGAGATCGCCTGCAGCTGGATATGAAACTCGGCCGAATAGCGGATCGCCGCCGGGCCGTCATAGCGTTCATGCGCCTGCTGCTCCTGACGGATAATGGCCTCCAGCGCCGCCAGGTGCGGCGGCTGGCAGCGGGTCAGCACATCCGGCAGGTTGGCCACCTCCAGCAGCGCGCGGGTACGGAAGATCGCCTGCGCCTCTTCGACCGTTGGGCTGGCGACCTGTGCACCACGTTTGGGCGTCAGGGCGACCATTTGCACAGTCGCGAGTCGTTGCAGCACTTTTCTGATCCCGGTGCGGCTTACACCAAACACCTCCGCCAGCGCCTCCTCCGGCAGTTTGCTCCCCGGCGGCAGCTGATGCTCGACGATCGCGGTCATCAGCGCCTGATAGATGGATTCGTCTTTATCCTGCAGCTCTGGCGCGGCCTGCAGACGATGTTGGTTGCTCATTCACCACTCCGGTTTTTACTTTTTGATATCGGATCGTATACATAAAATTTAATTCTTGCATACAAAATTAACTGTTTTGGCCTGATTCCTGCAACAGCCTCGGCAATCCATTTAAACGGGTGTTCATTTACAGGAGCAGGTTTCATGCCAAATCAACAAAATACGCATCAGGTTAAGGCCGCTGATCCCCACGCTGGATACAGCCCACGGCTTTGCAATGAGGATCTGGCGCCGACGCGCGACCAGAACTGGAGCTGGTACAACATCTTTTCTTTCTGGATGTCGGACGTGCACAGCATGGGAGGCTACGTGGTGGCGGCGAGCTTCTTTACCCTTGGTCTTGCGAGCTGGCAGGTGCTGCTGTGCCTGCTGGTGGGGATTTGCATCGTTCAGCTGTGCGCCAACCTGGTGGCGAAGCCCAGCCAGATGGCGGGGGTGCCCTACGCGGTCATTTGCCGTCAGGCGTTTGGCGTCTTTGGGGCCAATATTCCGGCGGTGATCCGCGGGCTTATCGCCTTCGCGTGGTACGGCATTCAGACCTATCTCGCCGCCAACGCGCTGATGCTGGTGCTGCTGAAGTTCTGGCCCTCGCTGTCGACGCTCACCGCTTCCAGCTTCCTTGGCCTGTCGCATCTGGGCTGGCTCTGCTTCGCCACCATGTGGCTGCTGCAGGCGATGGTGTTCTGGCACGGGATGAACGCCATCAAGCGCTTTATCGATATCGCCGGCCCGGCGGTCTACGTGGTAATGCTGGCGCTGGCGGGATGGATTGTATACAAGACCGGTTTTGACGGGATCTCCTTTACCCTCGCCAGCAAATCGCTGAGCGCCGGGGAGCAGACCTGGCAGATGATCACCGCCACCGCGCTGGTGGTCTCCTACTTCTCCGGCCCGCTGCTCAACTTTGGCGATTTCTCGCGCTACGGCAAAAGCATGGGTGAGATCCGCCGCGGCAACCGCTGGGGCCTGCCGTTTAACTTCCTGCTGTTCTCCATCGTGACCGTGGTGATTGTCTCCGGCACGCAGTCGCTGTTTGGCCGCATGATCACCGACCCGATTGAGACCGTGAGCCGCGTGGGTAACGACCTGGCGGTCGCCATTGGCCTGCTGACCATGATCACCGCCACCATCGGGATTAATATCGTGGCCAACTTTGTCTCCCCGGCGTTCGATTTCTCTAACTGCTCGCCGCAGAAAATCAGCTTCCGCACCGGCGGGATGATTGCCGCCGTGGGATCGATTCTGCTGACGCCGTGGAACCTGTTTAACTCGCCGGAGCTGATCCACTACACCCTCGACGTGCTGGGGGCGTTTATCGGCCCGCTGTTCGGTATCCTGATCGTGGACTTTTACATCATTAAGCGCGGCAAGGTTTCCGTTAACGATCTGTTCGACGACACGCCAAAAGGCCAGTACTGGTACCGCAACGGCTTTAACCCGAAAGCGATCGCCGCCCTGGTACCCTCCGTCGCGATTGGTCTGGTCATCAGCTTTATTCCGGCCCTGCACGAAGTGGCTAACTTTAGCTGGTTTATTGGCGTCTTCCTGAGCGGCGCGGCCTACCGCTGGATCGCCCGCGACGAGCGCGTCGGCGCCACCGCCGGCTTCAGCGCCCTCGCCCAGAAAGAGTAACCCGGCTTTCCCGCCGCGGCGTCACGTCGCGGCGGCTCTCCGCCTGCGCAAACTGGCATTAATCTTGCTCAATCAACCTATCCTTTCGCTAACCCACAGGGCAGCT
Source organism: Klebsiella sp. JN_Kp126 (assembly GCF_033843325.1). Taxonomy (NCBI): domain Bacteria; kingdom Pseudomonadati; phylum Pseudomonadota; class Gammaproteobacteria; order Enterobacterales; family Enterobacteriaceae; genus Klebsiella; species Klebsiella sp. JN_Kp126. The sequence continues at coordinate 22,255 of NZ_JAWXQV010000065.1, forward strand.
ATGATGTTTGACTACCATGCCGCGGTTCGCGGCGCATTTTTCGATATCGCCGGGGTTGCCGAGAGCGCCGACGATATCGCCCGCCAGGCGCGCTATCTGGAGGATGGCGTGCTGTTTCTTCGCGACGGACGCATTCAGGCGCTGCTGCCGTGGCAGGAGGGCGAACGCTTTCTGCACCCGCAGAAGGGCTATCGCGATCTGCGCGGTAAGCTACTGCTGCCGGGATTTGTCGATGCCCACGTCCACTATCCGCAAACCGAGATGATCGGCGCATTTGGCGAGCAGCTGCTGGAGTGGCTCACCACTTATACCTTTCCGGTGGAGAGCCAGTTTGCCGATGCCGACTACGCCGCGGAGATCGCGCAGTTTTTTGTCAACCAGCTGCTGAGCCACGGCACCACCACCGCGCTGGTTTTTTGTACGCTGCATCCGCAATCGGTGGATGCCCTGTTTAACGAAGCGCTGCGCCTGAATATGCGCCTGCTCGCCGGCAAAGTGATGATGGATCGCCACGCGCCGGACTACCTTAGCGAAAGCGCGGAGCAGAGCTACCGGCAAACCCGCGAACTGATTGAACGCTGGCACCGGCGCGGCCGCCTCGGCTATGCCATTACGCCGCGCTTCGCGCCGACCTCAACGCCGGAGCTGCTGGCCGCGGTGCGGCAGCTGCGGGAAGAGTTTCCCGATACCTGGCTGCACACCCATCTGAGCGAAAACCTCAACGAAGTGGCGTGGGTAAAAAGCCTGTGGCCGGAGCATGAGCACTATCTTGACGTCTACCATCACTATCGGCTGACCGGCGAGCGTAGCGTGTTTGCCCACGGCATTCACCTGGCGGACGCCGAGTGGCAGTGCCTGCACGAGACCGGTTCAGCGCTGGCCTTCTGCCCGACGTCAAACCTGTTTCTCGGCAGCGGGCTGTTTCGTTTACCGGCCTGCTGGCAGAACAAAGTGCGCATGGGCATCGGTAGCGATGTTGGCGCGGGCACCACGTTCAGTATGCTGCGCACCCTCGGCGAGGCGTATAAGGTCAGCCAGCTGCAAAGCTATCGCCTGCGCGCCAGCGAAGCCTTCTACCATGCGACCCTTGGCGGCGCGCGCGCGCTGCGCCTTGACGAGAAGATTGGCAATTTCCAGCCCGGCAAAGAGGCCGATTTTGTGGTTATCGACCCGGCGGTCACGCCGCTGCAAAGGTTACGCAGCGGGCGCTGCAAAGATATCTATGAGCAGCTATTCGTGCTGATGACCCTGGGCGATGAACGTAATATCAGCGAGACGTGGGTAAACGGCGAGCGCGTGTGGGGGGATGCGGCTGCGCAGTAGTCCCTTTCCCGGAGGCGGCACGTTGTGCCTGTCCGGGCTACCAGACCACAGACAGCGCCGAACTCGTAGCCCGGACAGGCGCGCAGCGCCGCCTCCGGGGAAATTTAGCTGCCGCGATAGGTAGACCAGCCGCCGGGGGCAATTAAAAACGGTAAATGATAGTGCTCGCCAGCCGCTTCGCGGATGACGAAATCAATCTGCGCGCTCAGGTAGAGCGTCTCGCGCCCGCTGGCGGCAAACCACTCGCCGATTTCCGCGCACAACCGGTAACGCCCCGGCGCCAGCGTCCCGGCGCCGAGTTCGCCAATGCGGCCGTTATCATCGGTGACGCCGCGGGCAACCAGCGCGCCTTCGCGCTCCAGCGCAATCTTTACGCCCTGCGCCGGTCGGCCGGTGGAAATATCCAGAATATGGGTGCTTAAGGTACTCATTCGCCAATCGCTCCTTCCAGTCTTAATAGGGTGATTTCGCGCAGCTGCGCTAACGCGTCCTCGACTTCTGCGCGCTCGCTGTTTTGCAGGCGACGCGACAGCGCCGCCAGGATTTCATCCCCGCTGCGCCCTTTCGCGCGAATCAAAAAGACCCGGCCAAATCGCGCTTCGTAGCGGGCGTTGCCCTCTTTCAGCGCCTGCGCCAGCGCAGCATCGCGGTCATCAACGCTTCCCTGTTCCTGACGCGAGAGCGCCGCGTGCGCCTGAGACCCGGCGGGCTTTTCGCCGATACGCGGATGGGCGCTTAGCGCCTCGGTCAGCTCCGCTTCGCCCCACGCCGCCATCAGCCGCCGGGCGGCGCTGAGTAAATCAGCGCGGCTGCGCCAGGGCCGGCCGGCGGCCAGCGCCGCCGCCCAGCCGGAGATGGCCACGCAGGGTTCCAGCACGGCGACGGCATGTTCGCCGCTCAGCTGATTAAAGTGATTCAGCGCGATCATCGGTGCTCCTTGTGGCCGCCGCCGCGGCCGGTTTCTCTTCCGGAATAATCAGATTCAGGACAATCGCCACCAGCCCGCCGCTGGTCGCCGCGGAACCGAACAGGTTACCCACGATCGGCGGGAAGTGGGTCAGAAACGCCGGAACCGCTTCAATGCCGAGACCAAAACCGAAGGCCAGGCCAACGATCAGCATATCGCGACGGGTTAGCGGTTTCTGGGTGATAATGCGGATCCCCGCCGCCACAACGCAGCCAAACATCACCATCGTCGCGCCGCCCAGCACCGGCGCCGGGATCTGGCGCAGTATCTCGCCGAATGGCGGAAACAGGCCCAGCAGAATCAAAATCACCCCGATGTAGCGGCCAACGTAGCGGCTGGCGACGCCGGTCATCTGAATCACGCCGTTGTTTTGCGCAAAGGTGGTATTGGGGAACGCGCACAGCATCGCCGCCACCATGCAGCTTATGCCATCGGCAAGAATGCCGCCTTTCAGCCGCGAACGAAAGGCCTCGTCATCTATCGACTGCTGAGAGATCAGGCAATTGGCCGTCAGATCCCCCACCGCCTCAAGAATGCAGACCAGCGACACCAGCGCAATCGGCAGAAAAATCGCGCTGTTAAACTGAAAACCAAACGGGAACAGCTGCGGTAAGCGGAACCAGACATCGCCGACGCCTTTAAGCTGGAACGATCCGCTCAGCGCCGCCGCCGCGCAGCCGACGGCAATCCCCACCACCACCGAAGAGAGACGCAGCCAGCGGTTTTTCGCACAGCTCAGCAGGACGATGGTCCCCAGCGTGCCCGCGCCGAGGGCGATATTGCTCATGCTGGCAAACGCTTTAGCCTGCTCGCCGCCGCACCAGTTAATGACGCTGACTTTAATCAGGCTAATGCCGATCAGCGCAATCACGCTGCCGGTAATCACCGGAGTAAAAATGCGCTTCAGCGGTTCAATAAAGCGGCTGACGAGACAAGGCACCAGCGCGGCGACAACGTTGACGCCAAACAGCATGGCCATAATATCCTGCGGCGTGCCGCCCTGCCCTTTTACCCACATACCGCCGGCAATGGCGACGCCGAGGAACGCAAAGCTGGTCCCCTGCATACAGATCATGCCCGCGCCGATCCCCCACAGGCGGTTGGATTGCAGGAAGGTCCCGATGCCGGAAGCCAGCAGGGACATGCTGATCAAATAGGGCAGCCACTCCCCCAGCCCTAGCGCCGCGCCGATAATCAGCGGCGGCGTAATAATGCCTACCAGCCCGGCGAGTACGTGCTGTAAGGCGCTAAAAAAAGCCGGGAGCGGCGGGATCCGCTGCTCAAGGCCGTACAGTAAGCCGCCGTTTTTTTCATCTGACATGGTCGTTTCATCCCGTTGCGAATAAGCGTGCGGGTACGGGTGCACAAAACAGGCCAAACTCGCTCACATTTGCGCAACATTTAATTTTATTCATTTTTTTCAATCAGATAACCCATCATTTTTGTCAGGTCCCTGGCGTCTGACCTCGGCGCGACAATGAAACATTAGATTCTCAATTACAAATTTAGAAATTATTGATTCATAAAAAGGCAATAAAACCCGCTCTGCGCACCAGCGTTGTGCAACCGCACGGTCGCGGGGAGCCCGAATCGGCGAAATCAGCGCCTGCGCCAAAGTGGTACGCAAATTGCTCAAGCCAATAACGACGTATGTAAAGGAGAAGCAAATGAAAGCATTAGTTATCGGCGGCGGAATCGGCGGCCTGAGCGCGGCGGTGGCATTAAAAAATGCCGGTATCCACTGCGAAGTCTTTGAAGCGGTGAAAGAAATCAAGCCGGTGGGCGCGGCCATCTCCATCTGGCCTAACGGCGTTAAGTGCATGAAGCATTTAGGCATGGGGGATATTATCGAGAGTTACGGCGGCCCCATGTATTTTCTGGCTTACAAGGATTATCTGCGCGGGGAGACTCTGACGCAGTTCAGCCTAGCGCCGCTGGTGGCGCGCACCGGCGGCCGTCCCTGTCCGGTTTCCCGCGCCGAGCTGCAGCGCGAGATGCTCAACTTCTGGGGGCGCGACGCCGTGCAGTTTGGTAAACGCGTCACCCGCTGCGAAGAAAACGCCGACGGGGTTCGCGTCTGGTTTACCGACGGGTCGATGGCTGAAGGCGATTTTCTGATCGCCGCCGACGGTAGCCATTCGGCGCTGCGCCCGTACGTGCTCGGCTATACCCCTGAGCGCCGCTACGCGGGCTACGTTAACTGGAACGGTCTGGTGGAAATTGATGAGGCGATTGCGCCGGGCAACCAGTGGACCACCTTCGTTGGCGAGGGGAAACGGGTGTCGCTGATGCCGGTCTCCGATGGACGGTTTTACTTTTTCTTTGATGTTCCGCTCCCGGCGGGGCTGGCCGAGGATCGCAGCACCCTGCGGGCGGATCTCAGCCGCTACTTCAGCGGCTGGTCGCCGCAGGTACAGAAGCTGATCGCCGCCCTCGACCCGCAGACCACCAACCGCATTGAAATCCATGATATCGAGCCGTTTGAACGGCTGGTTCGCGGCAAGGTGGCGCTGCTGGGCGATGCCGGGCACAGCACCACGCCGGATATCGGCCAGGGCGGCTGCGCGGCGCTGGAGGATGCGGTGGTGCTGGGGGATCTGTTCCGCCAGAGCCGGGATATCACCGAGGTATTGCGCCAGTACGAAGCGCAGCGCTGCGACCGGGTCCGCGACCTGGTGCTGAAGGCGCGTAAACGCTGCGATGTGACCCACGGTAAAGATATGGCGCTGACGGAAGCCTGGTATCAGGAGCTGAAATCCGAAACCGGGGAGCGGATTATCAACGGTCTGTGCGAAACCATTCAGGGCGGCCCGCTGGGGTAAAGATGCTGGCATCAGCCCCCTTCCCGGCTCGCGGCGTAAACGCCTTAGCCGGGCTACCGGATCGCAGACGCCGGGAAACCCGTAGCCCCGGTCAGCTCGTAGCCCGGCTAAGCGCAGCGCGAGCCGGGAAGAAGCCACGCCGATGCATCACCCCGACACCGTCCCGGAGGCGGCGCTGCGCGCCTGTCCGGGCTTGTATGATTACTCCGTCAGAAAGAACCGGCCAGTTCTCT
>NZ_JAWXQV010000066.1:0-25869 GCF_033843325.1 Klebsiella sp. JN_Kp126
TGCGCTCCGGATGAATATGATGATCTCATATCAGGAACTTGTTCGCACCTTCCCTGGAGCACCTCCACCAACAAGGGATTATCCAGCCCCATCCTGCCGGTGAGGTTGCTCTGTCCGCCGCCGAGTTTGAAGTGGAGAACCCGTACGCCACAGCCAGGCGCTGGAGCGCGCTCTTCGACCTCCCGATGACAACGCGCGCGGGCAATCCGGCGCTGCGTATTGGCGATAAGTATTTCCAGTTCAATCAAGGGAACAGCAACGCGCTGGTGCAACTCGATTTTCTCACCGACACGGCGGCGCTCAAGGGTCAAACCATTTTGGTGGGCGAAGGGCGTTATGCGTTTCACTGACTCACAATGGGCACCTGCGCGAACGAAGACCGACAACAGGGAAACAGCGTATTCACGTTTTCCACCATCGGGATACGCTGCTGAGGGTACTACAACAACCCGGCCTGATGTTCCACACGCGCAATGGCGCTATACAGTGCGCCCGCTGTGACCGGAGCCGGCATGTTCGCCATATCCGGCGCATGCAATGCCATATCAATAATCCCCGCCAGTTCCGTGCTGTCCAGTTCAGCAATTTCCCGCAGGCTGAGCGGGATAGCGCACGCGCGGGCCAGGCCAATGGCCTCCAGCAATTCCTCATCGCTGCGATTCTCCAGCGCCAGCAGGCAAAGGTTGCCAAATCCCACCAATAAGCCATGACCAAATTCGCGGGTTTTATCGCATACGGTAAACCCCTCATAAATTGCATGAGCGGCAGCAGCATGTGCCCCACTGCTCATTAATGAGGTCAGTCCGGCAAACATAAATATCGCATCCAGTACTTGCTCCAGCGCAGCATCGGGCACCCCTTTGCGAACTGCATCGCAGGCGGCGGGGCCGTGGGTATTGATCAGGTCATAGCAGATACGGCTGTTGGCAATGGACGCCCGGGCGATACCGCTGTGATTGTCCAGCCCGGCGCTGATAGCGCGAAACTCGTACCATTTCGCCAGTGTATCGCCAAGGCCTGCCGCCAACCAGCGCAGCGGCGCGGCGGCTATGATTTCTGTGTCAATAATCACCACAGCAGGCGCCTGATTCAGTGGAAAGAGATCCCGAAAATGGCCGTCATCGTGATAACGGACAGTGAGTGGCGTCACCGCCGCGCAGGTTGCCGCAATGGTTGGCACGGTGACCACCGGGACACGGGTCTCCACGCCCACGGCTTTACTGGTATCCAGGGCTTTTCCCCCACCCACGCCAATGACCAGGTCTGCGCCGGTGGCCTGCACCACTTGCGCCAGACGATGAATATGGCTTTCGCTGCACACGCCGCCAAACCACTCCCGGCCAACCACCGTCACCGATGATGCCGCCAGTTGATAGCGGATATGCGCTTCCACCGCCGCCAGGCCACTATGGCCGCCGATAATCAGCGCCCGTGAACCCAATAATCCGCAGACCTCACCGATACGCGAAACCGCACCTGCGCCACGCAGGATCTGCGCCGGGAAGATAATATTTTGTGCCTGCATAACTGATGCTCCGTGATAACGATGGTGTACATATTAAAACCCCGCCATAGCAGGCTGAAAACGCAGCAAATGCGGCCCTAACTGGGCAATGGAAGTGCATCCCAGTTGCGCCAGCGTGCGATCCATCTCCTGCAAAATAATGTTCAGCGCTTGTTTCGCACCCGCCTCACCAAAGGCAGCGACGCCATAGAGCACAGGTCGGCCAATCAGCACGCCATTCGCGCCCAGCGCCAGTGCTTTCACCACATCGGTGCCACGGCGAAATCCACTGTCGATAAGGATGACAGCATCAGGACCGCAGCACTGACGAATCTCCTGCAGTACTTCCATGGGGCTGACTGAACCGTCCAGTTGTCGCCCGCCATGGTTTGATAACACAATGCCATCCACGCCCGCGGCAAAAGCGCGCCGGGCATCTTCAGGCGCCAGGATACCTTTAATTAACAGGGGACCTGACCACTGTGTGCGGATCCAGTGCAGTGTGGCCCAGTCCAGGTGGGTATCCATCTGTTCGGCAAAATAGCTCGCGCCACCTGCGCCTCGTTGTTTGTCAGCCGGAACATAAGATTTCAGGTTGCCAAAGCCAGGGATGCCTGCGGGCCTGATGGCTCGCCACACCCAGCCGGGATGCATCGCAATGTCCAGCATGCTCGGCAGAGATAGTTCCATGGGCCGTCGGTAATTCCGTTTGTCCTTTTCACGGTTGCCAAAGTGCACCGCATCCACAGAAACCACCAGGGTCGTACAACCCGCCGCCCGGGCCCGGGTCAGTAACCCTGTCGTGACGGCGCGGTCTTTCAGCACATAGAGCTGGAACCAGTGTCGGGGAATGTTTTCTGCGGCGATCTCTTCAATGGAGGCCGTCGAAACCGTACTCTGTATATAGCCGATGCCCGCCTCTCTGGCGGCCCGCGCCAGCATCACATCTGCGCCAAACCGCAGCATGCCGTTGTAGCCTGTCGGGGCGATAAACAAGGGCGCAGCCAGCTTCTGTCCACACAGCGTGACGGATAAATCCCGTTGCGTAGCATCTGTCAGCACAGGGGGAATAAAGCGCCAGCGGCCGAAAACACGGCGATTATCCTGTAACGTTTGTTCATCATCGGCCCCACCCTCCAGATAACTGAAAGCAAAACGGGGAAGCGTGCGCTTTGCCTGCCGACGTAAATCATCAATGTTCAACACTGTCACGCGGCATCCTCCGCCAGGATACGTTTCAGGCTCCGAATAAACTGCTGGTTATCCTGTTCATTCCCCACAGACACCCGGATCCAGTGTTCATACCCCTTCTCCCGCCATGGCTTGATAATGACGCCATCGCACAGCAGACGCTGCGCCAGTTCTGCCGCAGGCTGCCCGCAGTCAAAAAACAGGAAGTTGGCGCAGGATGGCGCAACGCGGAAACCCAGCGCCGTGAGCTGCGCCGACATCATGTCGCGCTGCGCACTGACCAGCGCAATGCTGTCATTAACATGTTGCTGATCCCCCAGAGCTACCACGGCCGCCGCTTGTGCCGAACGGTTAATATTAAACGGTGTGCGAACGCGATTGAGCAGATTGACCAGTTCAGGGTGACTGGCTAAGCCATAGCCCACCCGCAATCCCGCCAGGCCGTAGGCTTTCGAAAAAGTACGCAGCACAATCCAGGGGCGCGACTGCGCGGCCAGCACACGCTGGCTGTCCGGATAATCCGGGTTGTTCCGGCAATATTCGAAATAGGCCTCATCAATCACCAGCACACAGTCCTGAGGTGCCGCGGCGATGATGCGCTCAAAACCTGCATTGTCGAGCATGCAGCCCACGGGATTCGACGGGTTGCTGAAAATCACCATTTTGGCGGGCATCGAAAGTGCCTGAGTCCAGGCGGCGATATCGAACTGATGCTGCTTATTCACGTCAACCAGGGTGACGTCCGCGCCCATCATGCGCGGGAAAATCTCATGCAGACCAAATGAAGGTCGCAATGTGACCACGCGGTCCCCGGGGTTGAGAAAGGCCAGTGCCAGCATATGCAGGATATCTTCTGAACCATTCCCGATAACAATATTCCCGGCCTGCACACCGGTATACGTTGCCAGCGCATCGCGCAGCGCTGTACTGGCAGCATCCGAATAGACTGCGCTGAAACCGGCATCCGCCTGCAGTGCCGCGATGACCTGCGGGCTGGCGCCCAGCGGATTTTCATTACTGGCCAGTTTGGCGATATGGCTCAACCCATATTGCTGTCGTACCGCTTCCGCCGACAACCCGGCGTTATACAGGCTTAATGACCGCGCTGTGGGCCTGGCGAGGTTTTTCAGTATCTGCTGTTGTGAATCAACAAGTGAACTGGAAACTGCTACATCAGAAGCCATTGCATATCCCTCAAAAAAACGCCGGAGGCACAACACCAGGCCATCCGGCATTCAGGCATCAGATCATCGGCAAATTCAAATGATGACGTTCAGCACAGGCTTTTGCCTGTTCATAGCCAGCATCCGCATGGCGCATCACCCCGGTGGCAGGGTCGTTCCACAGCACACGCGCCAGTCGGGCATCGGCATCTTCAGTGCCATCGCACACAATCACCATCCCGGCATGTTGTGAAAAGCCCATGCCAACACCGCCACCATGGTGCAGACTGACCCAGGTGGCACCCCCGGCGGTATTGAGCAATGCATTGAGTAATGGCCAGTCGGATACCGCATCAGAGCCATCTTTCATCGCTTCGGTTTCACGGTTCGGCGATGCCACTGACCCCGTATCCAGATGATCACGGCCAATAACAATCGGCGCTTTCAGTTCGCCGTTACGCACCATTTCGTTAAACGCCAGCCCGGCGCGGTGACGTTCACCCAGGCCCAGCCAGCAAATACGCGCAGGCAGCCCCTGGAAGGCAATGCGCTCACGCGCCATGTCCAGCCAGTTGATCAGATTGGTGTTGTCCGGGAAGAGTTCTTTGAGTTTCGCGTCGGTCTTATAGATATCTTCCGGGTCGCCGGAAAGGGCAACCCAACGGAATGGCCCTTTGCCTTCACAGAACAGCGGGCGGATGTAGGCCGGGACAAAACCCGGGAAATCAAAGGCGTTTTCAACGCCCTCTTCTTTGGCGACCTGGCGGATATTGTTGCCGTAATCGAAGGTGGGGATCCCCATATGGTGAAAATCGAGCATGGCCTGGACATGTTTTGCCATAGAAGCGCGGGCGGCTTTCACCACGGATTGCGGATCTGACTGACGGGCGGCCTGCCATTTTTCCAGGCTCCAGCCTTCCGGCAGATAGCCATTAAGCGGATCATGAGCGGAGGTCTGATCGGTCACAATATCCGGACGCAGGCCACCCGCTTTTGCCCGCGCCGCCAGTTGCGGCATCAACTCAGCGGCATTGCCCAGCAGGCCGACAGAGATGGCTTTTTTCTCCGCACAGGCTTTTTCAATCATCGCCAGCGCCTCATCGAGGCTGCGGGTCTTATAGTCCACATAACGGGTACGCAGACGGAAATCAATGTGGGATTCCTGGCATTCAATGGCCAGGACGCAGGCCCCTGCCAGCACGCCAGCCAGCGGTTGGGCGCCGCCCATACCACCAAGCCCTGCCGTCAGAATCCATTTGCCCCGCAGGTCGCCGTTGTAGTGCTGTCGGCCCGCTTCGGCAAAAGTTTCATACGTCCCCTGCACAATGCCCTGCGCACCAATGTAAATCCAGGAGCCTGCTGTCATCTGGCCGTACATCATCAGGCCCGCTTTATCCAGTTCGTGAAAGTGGTCCCAGTGGGCCCAGTGCGGCACAATATTGGAGTTAGCAATCAACACGCGCGGCGCATTGGTATGGGTGCGAAAAACACCGACCGGCTTACCGGACTGTACCAGCAGGGTTTCGTCTTCACGCAACGCCCGCAGGCTGTCCAGAATGGCTTCGAAGGCAGGCCAGTTGCGGGCGGCTTTACCAATACCGCCATAGACCACCAGGTCTTCCGGGCGTTCGGCAACATCGGGGTCAAGGTTGTTTTGGATCATGCGATAAGCCGCTTCGATCAACCAGTTTTGACAACTCAGCGCTGTTCCCTGGGGAGCGCGAACGACATGGGCGGCGGCATTTTTCTGTGGCGCGTTCATGGTCATATCCTTCTATAAAAAATGAAATTTATGTAAAGCGTTATCAGGCAAAGCTCGGCAGTAATGCTTCAATGGCCGCAGGCCAGTGTTCACGGGACGCCCACAAACGCATCATTTCGACATCCGGCGCCATCAGACGATCTTTTTCGAGAAAAGCGACATGTTGCCGAATCGCCTTCATTTCGCTTTCCAGTGTGGCGGAACTTTGCAACGGACGATGAAAATCAAGTCCCTGGGCAGCGGCCATGGCTTCGATACCGACAACCACACTGGTGTTAAAACACATATTGCCCAGACGGCGGGCGGCATAGGTCGCCATTGAAACGTGATCTTCCTGATTGGCGGAGGTGGGCAGGCTGTCGACACTGCCCGGATGTGCCAGCGATTTATTTTCTGATGCCAGCGCGGCGGCCGTGACCTGCGCAATCATAAAGCCGGAGTTAACGCCGCCATCGTTTACCAGGAAAGGCGGCAAGCCGGACAAACCGCTGTCCAACAATAAGGCCATTCTGCGTTCAGAAATCGCCCCCACTTCGGCAACCGCCAGCGCAATGATGTCCGCGGCGAAAGCCACGGGTTCTGCGTGGAAATTCCCGCCAGAAATCACGTCGCCATTTTCGGCAAAAACCAGAGGGTTATCGGATGCTGCGTTTGCTTCAATACGTAGAATGCGGGCCGCATGTCGCAGGTTATCAAGGCAGGCACCCATAACCTGAGGGACACAACGAATGGAATAAGGGTCCTGAACCCGGCCGCAGTTAGCATGGGATGTCACAATATCGCTACCGGCCAGGATCGCCGTCAGCGCAGCGGCGACAGCAATCTGGCCTTCCTGGCCGCGTGCTTCATGAATACGCGGGTCAAGCGGTTTAACTGAGCCTTTAATCGCTTCCAGTGATAATGCCCCGGCCACCAGGCCTGCGGAAAACACCCGTTCTGCTTCAAACAAACCTGACAACGCGAGGGATGTCGATACCTGGGTGCCGTTAAGTAATGCCAGACCTTCTTTCGGCCCAAGTTCAAAGGGGCTCAGCCCTGCGGCAGCCAGGCCTTCAACCGCGGACATCGTTTCGCCACCCAGTGTCACCTGCCCTTCGCCAATCAGCATCAATGACAAATGCGCCAGCGGCGCCAGGTCGCCCGAAGCGCCGACGGATCCTTTTTCCGGAATACAGGGGTACACACCCGCATTAAATAACGTTATCAGTGCATCAATCACCTCAATACGAATACCGGAATGACCCCGGGAGAGGCTGAGAATTTTCGTCGCCATCACCAGGCGAACAACGTTATCCGCCAGGTTTTTGCCTGTGCCCACACTGTGGGACAGCACCAGGTTTCGTTGCAGTTCGGTCAGACGTTCCGCCGGAATACGGGTTTGCGCCAGTTTGCCAAACCCGGTATTAATGCCGTACACCACGTTTCCCGATGCCACAATGCGGGTGACTGTTTCCTGGGAGGCCAGCACATCGGCACGGGCCTCTTCGGCCAGCGCAAGGCGGACATTACCCTGGTATATTTGTCGCAACATGGGCAAATGGACATGCCCGGGTTGCAGGCGGCAAAGGGTGTAATCGGTGGATGAAGCAGCCATAATCTATTCCTGTATATACAAGTAAAACGGGAAGTAAACCCGGTGTAACACCGGGTGTTTATGCACAACCTGACTCACGCTAAAACATGATTAACTGCGCTGCATACCGCGAACTTAGTGATCGATGGTTTGCAGGGTTTCCGTACGAATTTCTTCCGTGATACGCGCCTTCAATGCCATAAATTCTGGTGATGTTTTCAGGGTATAATCACGCGGGTGCGGAAAATCTACCGCCACTTCCGTTTTGATTCGCCCGGGGCGCGCACTGAAAATCGCCACTTTATTGGCCATAAAAATGGCCTCATCAATATCGTGGGTCACAAACAGGACTGTTTTGCGGGAAGATTCCCATATCGACAACAACAGTTCCTGCATCATGACGCGCGTCTGGTTATCCAGTGCGCCGAAAGGTTCATCCATCAGCAGAATTTTCGGGTCGTTGGCCAGGGCGCGGGCAATGGCTGTGCGCTGTTGCATACCGCCGGACAACTGACGGGGGAAATGCTGCTCAAACCCACGTAAACCGACCTTATTAATAAAGTAGTCGCTGCGCTCTTTTTGTGCCGCTTTACTCACGCCGCGTTCCTGTAGGCCAAAGCAGATATTCTGCTCAACCGTCAACCAAGGGAACAGTGTGTAACTCTGGAATACCATGCCGCGATCCGCGCCCGGACCATCGACCAGCACGCCATCCAGCCAGACCTCGCCGCGGGTGGGCTGATCCAGCCCGGCAACAATGCGTAAAAGTGTGGATTTACCGCACCCGGAAGGCCCGAGAATGGTAATAAAGTCGTTCTCATTGACCTGATAATCCACGGGCAGTAATGCCTGGGTCTTCTCGCCTTTCGGGCCACTGAAGACGCGTTCCACCTGGCGAACACTCAGCTTCGGATAGCTCATCACAGCGAACTCCATACAAACAGGCGGCGATTCACCGCTTTAAACAACAGATCAGACAGCAATCCAATGCAGCCAATCACGATAATGCCGAAAATCATTTGCCCGGTATTGAGTAACGCCTGGCTATTGACAATCATGTGACCTATCCCGCTGGATGAACCAATCAGTTCCGCCACGATGACATAGGTCCATGCCCAGCCCAGCACCAGGCGCAGCAGTTCCGCAATTTCCGGCGCCGCCCCGGGGATTATCACCCGACGCACCACGCTCTTGTTGGTCGCGCCAAGGGTATACGCCGCTTCCACCAGATCGCGCCGCGCCGCGCCGACAGCCACCGCAACCATCAGGGTTATCTGAAAGAACGAACCGATAAAGATCACCAGTATTTTTTGCATTTCGCCAATCCCTGCCCACAGAATAAGCAGGGGGACAAACGCCGATGCGGGCAGGTAGCGGCAAAACGAAACGAAGGGCTCAAAAAACGCTTCGATCAGTTTGTATGAGCCCATCAGAATACCCAGCGGCACGGCGATAATGCACGCCAGAATAAAGCCGCCCAGTACACGCATTACCGTCATACCGATATCTGTTGTGAAATCAAAATCGGTAAATAACAGCCCCCCTTCCTGCAACATACTGGCCGGACTGGCAAGGAATGTCGGCGACACCAGCCCGGTAAAAGTCACCAGCGCCCACAGCGCGAAAAACAGCACAAAAAAGCAGAAGCCCAAAAACCAGCGATGACGGGACGCCACGGGGCGCAGTGGCACCATCATCGGGTTGTGCCAGACCTTTTTACTTGCCGGCAGAGGCGCTGGCTCACGTAAAACTGACTGCGTACTGGCGGGAAATTCCGCGGCCTGACTGACAGGACTGTTCATCTTGTGGTCCTTCATGGCTGAGTCACATACTTCGCGTCATACAACGTATTAATATCCGGCGTTTTATGCAGGATTTTCATTTCCGTCAGCAAACGCGCCGCTTCGTTGGTAAAGGTGACAATCTCGCCACTGAAGAACTTCTTGTTCGCATCACGGTCTTGCCAGCGCAGATAGCTGGACTCTTCAGCAAACTGTTTGCCGGTTTCTTTGACCGCCGCCCCCATAATCTCATTGGCTTTATCCGGATCTTTTTTGATCATATCCATGGCTTCAAAGTAGCTATTTACCAGTGCCTGAGCCGCTTTGGGGTTTTTATCCAGCCAGGATGGCGTACAACCCAGGGTGTCCATCACCATGGGATAATCCAGTGTGGTGGTCAGAATTTTGCCTTTGTCCGGGCTTTGGCGGATGGTGGAGAGATACGGCTCGTACGTCACAGCGGCATCGTTCTGCCCGGCAATAAAGGCATGAGCGGCGGCATCCGGCCCCAGGGTTGCCAGTTTGACGTCTTTCATCGTCATGCCGTTTTTATCGAGGATCCAGGCCAGCAGAAAATAGGAGGAGGTTCCTGGTGCATCGACACTGATGGTTTTCCCTTTCAGGTCAGCCACTTTATTGATACCCCCACGTACGGCAATCCCATCCGCGCCATAGGATTTATCCAGTTGCACAATTTGCTTGATGGGCACACCGCTGGCATTCCAGGTGAGGTAGGTTTCCACCGTGGTCGCCGCGCACTGCAAAGAGCCTGATGCAATGGCCAGGTGGCGTGATTGCTGGGGTACCATTTTCAGCGTCACGTCCAGGCCATTCTTTTTGAAAATGCCTGCCTTATCGGCCAGTGTCAGGGGAGCGAATCCTGTCCACCCGGAAATACCAATGGCCACCGGAGTCTCTGCCGCCATGGCGGTGTTTATTGCCCCGCAACCCAATGTCACTGCCAGCCCTAACATGGATAACGAACGCTTCAGCACAGTCCTGGAAATCATGTTGCTCATCTGCCACTCCTGCCAAATTACCTGTCTCGGGGAAATGCCTGGCCAGTGAACTGCCCGGGCAAAATACGCTACTGTATATTCTTGTCTATACAAGCAAGCCGAATAAGTAAAGCAAGCTTTGTGCCAGTTCAGCTATGCCTGCTTTCCCGGTTATTTCGGCCTGTGGCCAGTGGTTTTCTCTGCCTGTCGAATCAAATAAGTGCGCAGGATGCGCCAAACCAGTGCAGGACGCACCAACTCAGGCAATGACCGCCGCCCAAAGTAGCAGACTGCGCGTTTTTTGTGCATCCACAGTATGCAAGGCAGAAATCGGCCACTGTGTCGTCTGACAGCTGTCTGACGTCGGTGGCCACCAGATACCTTCACCCGCGCCCAGCCGGGTCCCATCCGGTAATTGCCAGTCACCCTGAATGGCGAAAAGCACACCGCCCTGCTCACGGGACACCGTGCCACTTCCCCTGAGGGCGACAACGCCGGGCAAACAGACAGTACGCCGGGTCATCAGGTTAAAATCCATCGTCTCGCCCCCCAGAAGATGTGCGTGGAGTGCAAGATCCCCGCTAAACTCGAAGGGTTCTCCCACGGTATTCAGCACATGATTCACCCCGATGCCGTCAGTCAGTTGCATGCCCTCGCCACTCAACAGCGTGATGGAACGCGCAATGCCGGGGAAAGCGGAAAACGGGCCATCCTGCGCGACAGTGGCAATGCTGGCACGCCAGTCAAAATCCGCCTGCCCTGGCGGCCAGCTGATAATTTCGCGGGTTTCGCCGCCGCCATTACGCCAGCGACTGACCGGCAGCCTGGTCTGGGAAAAACGCTGCCAGCCCGTCATGCTGTCGCCTCCGCCAGTTGGCGCAGTACCTGCAGAAAATCAGCGGCAACGGCCTGTTGCTGCGCATGTTGCCCATTGATAATGCGGGGGGTCCCGCCAACATACACATCGCGAATCTGCCCGGCGTGGCCGGCAAATAACCAGCGGTTGAGAATTTCAGGGGGGCGGGCTGCCGCCAGGTAAGGATCCTGTCCATCCAGCACCAGCCAGTCGGCGCGATACCCCACTGACAATCTCCCGACAGGCGCGCCACAGGCCTGCGCACCACCGGCAAGCGCCTGGGTGTACAACACATCGCCCACCACATTTTGGGTCGCCGTTGTCAGGCGGTTGCGGCGCTGATCACGTAAGCGCTGCCCATATTCGAACCAGCGCAGCTCTTCCACCACATTAAGTGAAACATGGCTGTCGGAACCAATACCCCAGTGACCGCGCTGTGCCAAATAATCGACGCCGGGGAAAATACCGTCGCCCAGATTCGCTTCTGTTGTGGGGCACAGCCCGGCAACCGCACCGCTTTGCGCCATGCGGGCCACTTCTTTCTCATCCGCATGTGTCGCGTGGACAAGACACCAGCGGGCATCGATATCCAGGTGATCATACAGCCACGCAATGGGGCGTTGTCCGCTCCAGCTCAGGCAGTCATTGACTTCTTTTTGCTGCTCGGCGATATGGATATGTACAGGCAATGCCGGGTCGCTGGCCTGTAAAACCTGCTGCATCTGCGTGGGGGTCACGGCCCGTAGTGAGTGAAAACACAGGCCCTGGTTTTGCAGTACTTTGCCCGTTATCTGCTGGCGGATAATCGCCTGCTGGCGCAAATAGGTGTCAGCGTCCTGAATAAACCGCACCTGACCCGCCTGAGCCGGTTGCCCGCCAAACCCGGCATAGCTGTAGAGCACGGGCAACAGCGTCAGGCCGATTCCCGCAAGGTCGGCAGCGGCGCTTAATTGGGCGGTCATCTCGCCGCGGTCAGCATAGGGGTTACCGCTGATATCATTGTGCAGATAGTGGAACTCAGCGACCTGGGTATAACCCCCTTTGAGCATCTCGATATACAACTGGCGGGCGATAATACCGACCTGGTCCGGCGTTAATCGCTGCACCGTGCGATACATCAGGTCACGCCAGGTCCAGAAACTGTCCTGCGGGTTTCCGGCCACCTCCGCCAGCCCGGCCATCACCCGCTGGAATGCATGAGAGTGTAAATTCGGCATACCCGGGATCACCGGACCTGAAAGCCGGACAGCATCCTGTGCTGTGCTGTCCGGCGTGATGGCGGTTAACATGCCGGCAGCATCGACATCCAGACGCACATTGTGAGCCCATCCTTCAGCAAGCAGGGCTTGTGTAGCAAAATAAGCAGGCATAACAACGTTCCTGAGCAGCGAAAAGAAACATAAAGGCAATTATAAGTAAACAATTGCAAAACTTTGGGGCGACTTGTCTATACATATACATATGCATGGTTTGGCTGTAAACTTGCGCCATTCCTTTTTTTATCATTTGAGTTTTTCACCACAGCTTTTCTGCTTACGCTTCGCGGTTGAAAATACGCCAGCGTCCGGGAAACGATGACCTTGTCTGTGGCACTTTTGAGAGGTAAGAAACATGTCTGAGCCCACCCTTTTTTCATCGGCCGGTACGGCGCAACAAGACGTGACCCGGCAGACACTATCTGAGCTGGCCGCCGCCATGAGCGATGCACCGGCGCCCATTTATCAGCGGGTGAAACAGGCCATCATTGGCCAGATTCGCGCCGGCGTCTGGAAACCCCACCAACGTATTCCATCGGAAAGTGAGCTGGTTAATGAAATTGGCGTCAGCCGTATGACCATCAACCGGGCGCTGCGCGAACTGACCAGCGAAGGTTTTTTAATCCGCATGCAGGGCGTGGGGACGTTTGTCGCCGAAGCAAAAGCCTATACACCGATGCTTGAGGTCCATAATATTGCTGATGAAATCGCCCAACGTGGTCATCGTCATGACAGTAAAATTTTAGTGTGCGAGGCCCGCCAGGCGGACGCCGATCAAGCGCTCCAGTTGGGGATTGCCATCGGTGATACGCTGTTTTACTCCCAAATTGTGCATTACGAAAATAACGTTCCGGTACAAATTGAAGACCGTTTTGTTAACCCGGAAACGGCGCCGGATTACCTCCGGCAGGTGCTCAATAAACAGACGCCATATACCTATCTGATGGATATTGCCCCGCTGACCGCAGGGGAGCACCGCGTTGAAGCCATCAGCGCCAGCGATGAACAACGCCACTTGCTGCAACTTGAGGAGCATGAGCCCTGCCTGTTGATTCACCGGCGAACCTGGAGCGGCAGCCGCGTTGTGACGTCCGCCCGCCTGATTTACCCGGGTTCGCGTTATCAGTTATTTGGCCGTTTTACCAGTCACGGCTAATCGCGTCTGGCGCAGGCGGCATTCACAGGCCGCCCGTCTTTACGCGACAGTTGGCGATAAGAAAAAACTATCTCTGGCCGCCTTGCCGCCCTTTCGGTTATGGGTTAGGTTGACTTTAATTGTCTATACAAGATAAATCATCCGGAGTCTGCTATGTCCTTAGCCTCGTCCCTTTGCCTTACTGTCACGCCCCCGGAGCACTGTGACAGTGTCTGGCGCGGCGCCACGCTGGTCACCATGCAGGATGGCCGTTACAACGTGATAGAAAACGGCGCATTGGCAGTGACGGAGGGAAAAATTGTCTGGCTTGGCCGTAATGCCGACTGCCCGGCGTTTCCCCATGCACAACAGCATGTATTCGACGGCGGGATAATTACCCCGGGATTTATCGATTGTCATACTCATCTGGTGTTCGGCGGGAACCGCAGCGCCGAATTTGAGCAGCGGTTAAATGGCGTAAGCTATGCAGAAATCGCCGCGGCGGGCGGTGGTATTTTATCCACTGTAAACGCCACCCGGGACGCCACGGAAGAGGAACTGCTCCGGCAGGCTTTATTGCGTTTGCAACCGCTGCTGGCCGAGGGGGTCACCTGCCTTGAAATTAAGTCAGGCTACGGGCTGACCCTGGACAGTGAATTAAAAATGTTGCGGGTTATCCGCAAATTAGCCACTCTGTTGCCTGTCGATATTCAGTCCACCTGTCTTGCCGCCCATGCCCTGCCGCCCGAGTACAAAGACCGGGCGGAGGACTATATCGACTTTATTTGCGATACCCTGCTGCCCATTGTCGCCAGAGAAAAACTGGCGGATGCCGTTGACGCATTCTGTGAGCACCTTGCGTTCTCCCCAGCACAAGTCGAGCGCATTTTTGATGCTGCACAGGCTTTGGGGTTGCCGGTTAAATTGCATGCGGAACAACTCTCTGCCCTGCATGGCAGTTCACTGGCGGCAAACTATCACGCCTTGTCGGCGGATCACCTTGAATACGCCACCCAGGAAGATGCTCACGCCATGGCGGCCAGCGGCACTGTCGCCGTCCTGCTGCCCGGCGCATGGTATTTACTGCGTGAAAAACAGCACCCGCCCGTGAATTTTTTCCGCCAGTATCAGGTGCCGATGGCCCTGGCGAGTGATGCCAACCCGGGGACATCCCCGGTGCTGTCATTGCGCCTGATGCTGAATATGGGCTGTACACTGTTTGGTCTGACGCCGGAGGAAGCGCTGGCCGGGATTACGTGCCACGGCGCGCGCGCCCTCGGTCTGGCCGCGTCTCACGGTACGCTTGCCGAAGGTAAGGTTGCCGATTTTATCCACTGGCCGCTGTCGCGACCGGCTGAACTGATCTACTGGCTGGGCGGTCAATTGCCCTGCACGGTGGTCTATCGCGGGAAAATACGAGGAAACGTTCATCCATGAGCCTTTCAGCTATGACTGACATTATCGATCCTTACCATTTCACGGCTGGCAGTGCACCGTTGCTTATCAGTATTCCCCACGCGGGAACACAACTGACGCAGGAGGTCGACAATGGTCTGAGCGATGCCGCACGCCCGCTTGGCGATACCGACTGGCATATTCCCCGCCTGTACGATTTTGCTCACGCCCTCGGCGCCAGTATGCTGGTCGGGAATTATTCCCGTTTTGTTATCGACCTGAATCGCCCTGCTGACGATACGCCGCTCTATACCACCGCCACCACAGGATTGTACCCGGAGACTTTATTTGATGGTCGGGACAGCTTTACGCCCGGCATGACGCCGACAGCCGCCCATCGTCGGCACTATCTGGCGCAAATCTGGCACCCTTACCACCAGCGTATCCAGTCAGAGCTGGCGCGGATAAAACACCAGTTTGGTTATGCACTGCTGTTTGACGCGCATTCTATTGCATCGGTTATCCCGCGTCTGTTTGATGGTCGGTTGCCTGATTTGAACCTCGGTACCAACGGCGGCGCCAGTTGCGCTGCAGCCCTGAGCGACCGTCTGGTCGATTGCTGTCAGAAACAGTCGCCATTCAGCCATGTGCTTAATGGCCGGTTTAAGGGCGGCTATATTACCCGGGCATACGGACAGCCTGACGCGAATATTCATGCCGTGCAACTTGAACTGGCGCAGGTCAATTATATGAACGAAATGGCGCCTTATGCGTATGCAGAGGAAAAGGCCCCTCAACTTCAGGCGCTGCTGCGATCCTTACTTGAGAATATGCTCGACTGGGCAGATAGCCACTATCAATAACCCTCACACATGCCATGAGGCAGGCACCCAATATCCGGTCTGCCTCAAGCCAAAATGCCATTAACCCGGGAGCCATCTTTGGTATTCTGCTGATGTCATCCCCGCATTAATGAGCGCCATGCATAAGCCCATGCATATTTACCCGTATTATCATTGAATCCTGCTTTGCATACACTGCCGGTATCAGGGCGCACGCCCTTCTCTTTTTCGCAATACACCCGGAGATTTGTTATGCAAAACAGGCTGGACAATAAACAGCAGGCCATTATTCCAATTGCGGCTTTCGCCGCAAAGGGCGACACAGAAAAACTCGCTGCTGAAATACAGCACGGGCTGGATACAGGCCTTACCATCAATGAAATCAAAGAAGTCCTGATTCAGCTCTATGCCTATGCCGGTTTTCCTCGCAGCCTGAATGCCCTTGCCGTGCTTATGGGCGTGGTGGAACAGCGTCAGCAGCAAGGAATTACGGATAATGCGGGAGAAGACGCATCCTCTTTTCCTGAGAACTGGAATGCCCTTGAAGGTGGCACGCAAAACCAGACGCGTCTTATCGGGAAACCCGTAACAGGCCCGCTATTTACCTTTGCGCCTGCAATTGACCAGTTCCTTAAAACGCACCTGTTTGGTGATATTTTCCAGCGTGACACCCTGAGCTGGCAGACGAGGGAGCTGGCCACCATTTCGTTTCTGGCTGCAATTCCCGGTGTCACCAGCCAACTGAAAAGCCATTATGCCATCAGTCTGAATGCGGGATTGACGGCTGAGCAGCTGTGGGCATTTACGGCAATTCTGGGTCAAAAATGCGGTGCTGATATGGCAGACAACGCCAGGCCCGTGCTGGGTGAGCTGCTGGATGAAACAAAAACGCCCCGGCACGGTGGCTTATCCACACCGTGGCTTTGTTGAATAAATCAGATTTCGGGTAAGTCTCCCCCGTAGCGGGTTGTGTTTTCAGGCAATACGCACGCTTTCAGGCATACCTGCTTTCGTCATTTTGTTCAGCGCTCGTACCAGGGCCATAGCCTCCGCAACCTGACCATCGTAGTCACGCAGCGTCAGTGAACCCCCGAACAGCTGTTTTACCCGGTACATCGCCGTTTCCGCTATCGAGCGACGGTTGTAATCTGTTGTCCATTTCCACCGCGCATTACTCCCGGTCATTCGCTGATTAGCCACTGCACGGTTACGGTCTGCATATTCACCGGGCCAGTAACCCGCACCTTTTCGGGGTGGGATAAGGGCGCTGATTTTCTTACGCCGCAGTTCATCGTGACAGAGCCGGGTGTCGTAAGCGCCGTCTGCCGATGCTGCCCTGATTTTTCTGTGAGTCTGCCGGATAAGACCCGGGAAGGCTTCTGAGTCCGTTACGTTGTTCAGCGACAGGTCTGCACAGATGATTTCATGTGTGTTGCTGTCAACGGCCAGATGCAACTTCCGCCAGATACGACGGCGTTCCTGGCCATGCTTTTTGACTTTCCATTCGCCTTCACCAAAGACCTTCAGCCCGGTGGAATCAATCACCAGATGCGCGATTTCACCCCGGGTGGGCGTTTTGAAACTGATATTAACCGACTTTGCCCGCCTGCTGACACAGCTGTAATCCGGGCAGCGTAGCGGAACGTTCATCAGAGAAAAAATGGAATCAATAAAACCCTGCGCAGCGCGCAGGGTCAGCCTGAATACGCCTTTAATGACCAGCACAGTCGTGATGGCAAGGTCAGAATAGCGCTGAGGTCTGCCTCGTGAAGAAGGTGTTGCTGACTCATACCAGGCCTGAATAGCTTCATCATCCAGCCAGAAAGTTATGGAGCCACGGTTGATGAGGGCTTTATTGTAGGTGGGCCAGTTGGTGATTTTGAACTTTTGCTTTGCCACGGAACGGTCTGCGTTGTCGGGAAGATGCGTGATCTGATCCTTCAACTCAGCAAAAGTTCGATTTATTCAACAAAGCCCATTCAGTCCTCAATTTGTGCATTTTTTAAACGAAAAAAGGGTGTCTAATACGGTGAAATCATAGTATTACCAAAGTAATAAATAAAAAGTTATTTAAATCAGTAATTTAGATTAGATTTGTAATACCTGGGTAATACCGCAGCATGGCTAAATTTTGTTTTTTTCCTTTTAAATCAGTGTGATAGCGTGATTTATCACGCTGCGTTAGGTGTATAGCAGGTTAAGGGATAAAAAATCATCTTTTTTTGGTAGGGCGATCTCCGTAGGTTAAGGGGCATTTGGCTAAAAAGCGTCCTATTCTTTGATGGTCATGCTTGCATGACCATCTGAGCAACCAAAAACTACAGATAAACTACAAAAAACGTTTTGCCTTAGTGTTGTAAGACTACAAATAGACTACAATAAAACTACAAATAAACTACAAAAAACGTGACAGACTACAAATAGACTACAATAAAACTACAGATAAACTACAAAACTCGATTGACCCCTTCTTACGAGTGTTGTAGAGTCATTTTCATACAACGGAGGGGGTTATGAATAAACCAGCAGATCTGAAACCCCGCAACTTATCGGCTGCTGTCAGATTGCGCCTAAATGAAATCGAGAACTGGCTGGACAGAGGGCTAACGCGGCATGAAATTGCTGAAATCCTCGACAGCGAATACAGCTTTTCGGTAACAGCCAAAGGGCTTGAGATGGCACTGTATAGAACGCGGCAAAACCGAAAAAATGTATTGCACAATACACAACCGTCTGAGCCTGAAGCGCAGGAAAGTAAAAAAGCAGAGAGTCCCGGCATTATTGATAAAGAATTCTTCAAGAAAATCGGTGAGAATTTCGACCCTAAGAAGTTCAACAAAAAATTCTGAGGTGATTTATGAAAGTAGCGGTAATTAATTACAGTGGCAGTGTTCGTAAAACCTTAATTTCATCTTACCTGTTAGCCCCGCGCCTGACTGGTGCAAAGTTCTATGCGGTAGAGACTATCAACCAGTCTGCTTCCGATCTGGGTATTGAAAATGTGACCAGTTTTAAAGGTGACGACTTCTCACGTTTGATTGAGGGGTAATGACTCCAACTTACTGGTAGTGTTTTATGTTCAGATAATGTCCAATGACTTTGTCATGTAGTTCTCCCTTCAGGCGTGATTCATAAAGCGGCCAGTCATCCGTCATCCATACCACGACCTCAAAGGCCGACAGCAGGCCCGGAAGACGCTCCAGCGTGGCCAGCGTGCGTTCACCGAATACGTGCGCCACAACCGTCCTCCGTATCCTGTCATACGCGTAAAACAACCAGCGCTTGCGTGATTTAGCGCCGACGTAGCCCCACTGTTCATCCATTTCAGCGCAGACAATGACGTCACTGCCCGGTTGTACGCGTGAGTTTACCGACTGCTGCCTGAGAGGCGGTGTAAGTGAACTGTAGCTGCCATGTTTTACGGCAGTGAGAGCAGATATAGCGCTGATGTCCGGCAGTACTTTTACCGTTACGCACCACGCCTTCAGTAGCTGAGCAGGAGGGACAGCTGATGGAGATGGAAGCCACGGGAGCACCTCAAAACCACCATCATACACTAAATCAGCAAGTTGGTAGCATTACCCAGAACTGGACAGAATAGGCTGTATGTCTAACTTCTGGCCACAGATATAATCGAGCCAGCAGTGCTCGCCGCAGCCGAGCGACAGGGCGAAGCCCCGAGTGAGCGAGGAAGCACCATGGAACAGTACTCATAAATTCTGCATACGCTCAATGCCTGCAAAATCACCTCCCATAGGGGTTATCCACTTATCCACGGGGATATTTTTATAAGATCTTTTTAAATAGTTGTTAGATCTTTATTTTTAGAATGCCCACAGGCCTTTATCCATGCGGGTTCCAGAGAGGGATCTGTGACAAAACGCCCTTTCAGTGTGACAAATCACCCTCAAATAGCAGCCATTTCTGTGACAAGTTGCCCTTAACCCTGTGACAAATTGCCCTCAGGAAGCGTTGCTTTTCACAAAGTTATCCATCCCTGTTGACTCTGTTTTATGAAGTGTGACAATCTTAAAGTCTGTCACACTTCACATGGACCTGTCATGGCGGAAATAGCGGTTATAAACCATAAAAAACGTAAAAATAGCCCGCGGATTGTCCAGTCAAACGAGCTGACTGAGGCGGCATATAGTCTCTCCAGGGATCAAAAGCGTATGCTGTATCTGTTCGTTGACCAGATCAGAAAATCCGACGGCTCCCTGCAGGAACATGACGGCATCTGCGAAATTCACGTTGCTAAATACGCTGAAACATTCGGGCTGACCTCCGCTGAAGCCAGTAAGGATATACGACAGGCTTTAAAAGGTTTTGCGGGTAAGGAAGTGGTTTTCTATCGCCCTGAAGAGGATGCCGGCGATGAAAAAGGGTATGAATCCTTTCCCTGGTTTATTAAACGTGCGCACAGCCCATCCAGAGGGCTTTACAGCGTACATATCAACCCATATCTGATTCCCTTCTTCATCGGGTTACAGAACCGGTTTACGCAGTTCCGGCTCAGTGAAACAAAAGAGATTACCAATCCGTACGCCATGCGTTTATACGAATCTCTGTGCCAGTACCGTAAACCTGATGGCTCAGGTGTCGTGTCCCTGAAAATCGACTGGATCATGGAACGCTACCAGCTACCTCAAAGTTACCAGCGTATGCCGGACTTTCGCCGCCGTTTCCTGCAGGCAAGTGTTGACGAGATCAACAGCCGGACACCAATGCGCCTTTCTTACATCGAGAAAAAGAAAGGCCGCCAGACGACGCATATCGTATTTTCCTTCCGTGATATAACCTCCATGACGATTGAATAGTTGAGGGTTATCTGTCACAGATTTAAGGGTGGTTCGTCACATTTGATCTGGAAAGTTGAGGGTGATTTGTCACAGTTTTGCTGTTCCCTCCCTGGCATCCTGCGCTTACTCATAGTTTTTTGGCTGTAACCGGTAGTGGAGCCAGAATTGAGGGCAATTTGTCACCCTATCCTGAGGGTAGTTTGTCACACTAGATTTTCCCCCTCTTCCCGGGTAATGGTGCCAACTTACTGATTTAGTGTACGATGGTGTTTTTGAGGTGCTCCCGTGGCTTCCATCTCCATCAGTTGTCTCCCCTGCTCAGCTACTGAAGGCGTGGTGCGTAACGGCAAAAGCACTGCCGGACATCAGCGCTATCTCTGCTCTCACTGCCGTAAAACATGGCAGCTACAGTTCACTTACACCGCCTCTCAGCCCGGTACGCACCAGAAAATCATTGATATGGCCATGAATGGCGTCGGATGTCGCGCCAGTGCACGCATTATGGGCGTTGGCCTCAACACGATTTTACGACACTTAAAAAACTCAGGCCGCAGTCGGTAAACTCACGCATACAACCGGGCAATGACGTCATTGTTTGCGCTGAAATGGACGAACAGTGGGGCTACGTCGGTGCTAAATCACGTCAGCGCTGGCTGTTTTACGCGTATGACAGGATACGGAGGACGGTTGTGGCGCACGTCTTCGGTGAACGCACTCTGGCCACACTGGAGCGTCTTCTGAGCCTGCTGTCGGCCTTTGAGGTCGTGGTATGGATGACGGATGGCTGGCCGCTGTATGAATCCCGCCTGAAGGGAAAGCTGCACGTAATCAGCAAGCGATATACGCAGCGCATTGAGCGACATAACCTGAATCTGAGGCAGCATCTGGCAAGGCTGGGCAGGAAGTCACTGTCGTTCTCAAAATCGGTGGAGCTGCATGACAAGGTCATCGGGCATTATCTGAACATAAAACATTGTCAGTAAGTTGGAGTCATTACCGGCCTACAGTATTGGGAAGATTTTGGATGCCGCGTCAGCGACATGGAGGCGCCAGATGAGGTTACATGTGTCTGTGTTGTAAAACGGCGCCGAAAGCCCGGCGTAGCCGGTTGCCGGGCTATAAATTCTGCCACCCTATCCCCTGCCCTGATTAGCCTTAATTCGCGAACAGCAATGAAGAAGTCAAAGTAATCCCTTCTAACCCCGGTGAGCGGGCTTTACGGCGTTTACGACGTAAAGGGCGTGATTTCCGGGGCCTTAGCGGCGGCAGCTTGCTGCTGACGCTTAGGGGGATGTTCATCAACTATTTCAGCGACACCAGGGAACTTAACACGGTAGCTGCAAAGCCCTAATCCCGCTCACCGCCACGCAGCTGCCGCACGTTCCCCACGGGGGTGCGCCGTACTGCGCGTTAGCGGCCGCACGCGGCCGGTTACGGGGGACACTCCGCCATACGACCAGCGACCCGCTGAGCTGCACAATCCACGGATAACACAAGCTACATACATGTCGATATGGGAATCGGCCCACCTTGCCGTGCGCCGCTGCCGCGTGGGAATCGGCCCACCTTGCCGCGCGCCGGTGCCGTGTGGGAATCAGCCCACCTTACCGGGCGCCGGTGCCGTGTGGGAATCAGCCCACCTTGCCGGGCGCCGGTGCCGTGTGGGAATCAGCCCACCTTGCCGGGCGCCGGTGCCGTGTGGAAATCCGCCCATCTTCATGACAAAAATTTGTCAAATGACAGGCTCATGTGTGCTGATTTATGTCAGACGGGATTTTGCTTATCAATTATTGAGAACAGAAATTTTCCTGAATCATCAATACTATACTTAGCAAGTAAAGGTGTTTTCTCATTTATCTGCTTGAGTGCAGGATCAAGGAAATATCGTTTCAACTCTGCCAAGTTCTTCTGCAGGGATTCCGGTAAGACGAAACGGTCATTTAACCAAGCATGAGTAGTAACCCATAAGCCTGAAGATTTGAATTGAGCAAGACTTTCATAAAGGCGGATCGTCCGGGGATTTCGAAGACTGCCACAATCGCGGAGCGAGTAGGTGGTGAACTGGTTGGTAATGACTCCAACTTACTGACAATGTTTTATGTTCAGATAGGGGTCGTCTCAGAAAACGGAAAATAAAGCACGCTAAGCCGGTTGCAGCGGCCGTAGCGGCCTGAACTTGCCCGCGCCGATCTTGGCGCTGCTGCGCCAGAGGTAATCGCCGGTCAGGTTGATGTGCTCCCAGCCGAGCGGCGACAGGTACTGCAACAGGCCGTCATCGACGGCTTGACCGTGGCCCGGTAGCGCTGCTGCTCGAAGCTGCGGTCGCGGATTTCCCCCAGGCGGTTGAAGAACACGGCGCGGGCCAGCGCGTTGCGCGCCTCGCCTTTGTTCAGCCCGGCATGCACGCGGCGGCGCAGCTCGACGCTTTGCAGCCAGTCCAGGATGAACAGTGTGCGCTCGATGCGTCCCAGCTCACGCAGGGCGACGGCCAGGCCGTTCTGGCGCGGGTAGCTGCCAAGCTTCCTGAGCATCAGCGAGGCCGTCGCCGTGCCCTGCTTGATCGAGGTGGCCATCCGCAGGATTTCATCCCAATGGGCGCGGACGTGCTTGATGTTGAGCGTGCCGCCGATCATCGGTTTCAACGCCTCGTAGGTGGCATCGCCCTTCGGGATGTAGAGCTTGGTGTCGCCCAGGTCACGAATGCGCGGGGCGAAGCGGAAGCCCAGCAGGTGCATCAACGCGAAGACGTGGTCCGTGAACCCTGCCGTGTCGGTGTAGTGCTCCTCGATCCGCAGGTCGGATTCGTGATACAGCAGGCCGTCGAGCACGTAGGTCGAGTCGCGCACGCCGACGTTCACGACCTTGGTGTGGAACGGCGCGTACTGGTCGGAGATATGGGTGTAGAACGTCCGCCCTGGGCTGCTGCCGTATTTCGGATTGATGTGGCCGGTGCTCTCGGCCTTGCTGCCGGTGCGGAAGTTCTGGCCGTCCGACGATGACGTGGTGCCGTCGCCCCAATGCTCGGCGAAGGGATGTCGGAACTGCGCGTTGACCAGCTCGGCCAGTGCCGCCCCGTAGGTTTCGTCGCGGATGTGCCAGGCTTGCAGCCAGGCCAGCTTGGCGTAGGTCGTGCCGGGGCACGATTCCGCCATCTTGGTCAGGCCCAGGTTGATCGCGTCGGCGAGGATCGTGGTCAGCAACAGGTTTTTGTCCTTGGCCAGGTCGCCTGACTTCAGGTGGGCGAAGTGCCGGGTGAAGCCCGTCCATTCGTCTACCTCCAGCAGCAATTCGGTGATCTTGACGTGCGGTAGGATCATCGCCGTCTGGTCGATCAGGGCCTGTGCGGTATCGGGCACCGCCGCATCGAGCGGCGTGATCTTCAGGCCCGACTCCGTGATGATGGCGTCCGGCAGCTCGTTGGCCAGCGCCATGCGGTTGACGGTGGCGAGCTGCGTTTCCAGCAGCGTCAGCCGGTCATGCAGGTACTGGTCGCAATCGGTGGCCACGGCCAGCGGCAATTCGCTGGCCTGCTTGAGGCTGGCGAATTTCGCGGGCGGCACCAGGTAGTCCTCGAAGTCCTTGAACTGGCGCGAGCCTTGCACCCAGATGTCGCCGGAGCGCAGCGCGTTCTTCAGCTCCGACAGCGCGCACAGTTCGTAGTAGCGCCGGTCGATGCCGGTGTCGGTCATCACCAGCTTCTGCCAGCGCGGCTTGATGAACTCGGTCGGCGCGTCGGTGGGCACCTTGCGGGCGTTGTCGCTGTTCATGCTGCGCAGCACCTCGATGGCGTCGAGTACGTCCTTGGCGGCGGGCGCGGCCCGCAACTTGAGCACGTCGAGAAATTCCGGCGCGTAGCGGCGCAGCGTGGCGTAGCTCTCGCCGATGCGGTGCAGGAAATCGAAGTCCTCGGGTTGCGCGAGCCGCTGCGCTTCGGTGACGCTCTCGGCGAAAGCATCCCAGGACATGACGGCCTCGATGGCGGCGAACGGATCGCGGCCCGCTTGCTTGGCCTCGATCAGCGCCTGGCCGATGCGCCCGAACAGCCGCACCTTGGCATTGATCGCCTTGCCGGATGCCTGGAACTGCTGCTGATGCTTGTTCTTGGCGGCATTGAACAGCTTGCCCAGGATGCGGTCATGCAGGTCGATGATTTCGTCGGTGACGGTGGCCATGCCCTCGATGGCGAGCGCCACCAGGGTCGCGTAACGCCGCTGCGGCTCGAACTTCGCCAGGTCGGCGGGCGTCATCTGGCCGCCCTCGCGGGCGATCTTGAGCAGCCGGTTCTGGTGAACCAGCCGCTCGATGCCGGAGGGCAGGTCGAGCGCCTGCCACGCCTTGAGGCGTTCGATGTGTTCCAGCATGTGCCGCGAGTTCGGTTTGACCGGGGATTGCCGCAGCCAGGCCAGCCACGTCGTCTTGCCGTTGTCGCGGCGCTTGAGCAGATCGTCGAGGCGACGGCGATGCACGTCCGTCAGCGGCTCAGCCAAGGCGTCGTAGAGACGCCGGTTGGCGCGGGTAATCGCTTCGGCGCTCGCCCGCTCGACGGCGTTGAGGGCGGGCACAATGACCGACTGCCGCCGCAGGTGCTCGATCAAGGCTCTGGCCAGCACGATGCCCTTGTCGGTTTGCATGGCCAGCTCGGTCAGCAACTGGACAGCCTGCCGGTAGTGGCCAATCGTGAACGGCTGGAAGCCGAACACCGTTTGCAGCTCGACCAGGTGCTCGCGTCGGGTCTGCTCACGCTGCCCGTACTCGTCCCAGCTTTCGATGCCGACCTTGAGCTGGTTGGCGACCAGTCTCAGCAATGGCGGGAACGGTGGCTCATCAGCGCCAAGGATGACGCCGGGAAAGCGCAGGTAGCAGAGCTGCACCGCGAAGCCCAGCCGATTGGCCGGGCCGCGCCGCTGCCGGATGATGGAGAGGTCGCTTTCGCTGAACGTGTAGTGACGGATCAACTCATCCTTGGTGTCCGGCAACGCCAGCAGGCTTTCGCGCTCGGCGGCGGAGAGGATCGAACGGCGGGGCATGCGGTTTCCTTCTTCTTGAAAACGTAGGTTTGTGACAAGCCCGCCAAGGCAACCGGCGCTGTCATTTTCAGAAGACGACTGC
Source organism: Klebsiella sp. JN_Kp126 (assembly GCF_033843325.1). Classification (NCBI taxonomy): domain Bacteria; kingdom Pseudomonadati; phylum Pseudomonadota; class Gammaproteobacteria; order Enterobacterales; family Enterobacteriaceae; genus Klebsiella; species Klebsiella sp. JN_Kp126. The sequence goes on from NZ_JAWXQV010000066.1 coordinate 25,365, forward strand.
ACCAGTTGATTGGGCGTAATGGCTGTTGTGCAGCCAGCTCCTGACAGTTCAATATCAGAAGTGATCTGCACCAATCTCGACTATGCTCAATACTCGTGTGCACCAAAGCGAGGTGAGCATGGCGACGGAGGCTCTGTTGCAAAGATTGGCGGCAGTCAGAGGTAGGCTGTCGCTCTGCGCCGATCAGGCGGCTGCTGCGAAATGGTGGTTGAGCATGCCCATGGCCTCCGTCAGCGCCGAGGGCCCAATGCCAAAAGCTCTCTCCACAAGGCGCACCTCGCCCCTGATGCCGGGCTGCAGGCACCAGGGGCGAGCCTGTCCTTTGCGCAGGGCTCGCATGACTTCGAATCCCTTGATCGTGGCATAGGCCGTGGGGATCGATTTGAAACCGCGCACCGGCTTGATCAGTATCTTGAGCTTTCCGTGATCGGCCTCGATCACGTTATTGAGGGCTCTGTTGCAAAGATTGGCGGCAGTCAGAGGTAGGCTGTCGCTCTGCGCCGAT
>NZ_JAWXQV010000067.1:0-24542 GCF_033843325.1 Klebsiella sp. JN_Kp126
GGAGGGGTGAGCTCCCGTTCGTTTATTCCGGAACGGGGAACCCGCTGGAAGAGGCTGAAGAGGAACTCAGGGAGGGCTTATAGACACCAGCAACCCCGCCATTCGGTAGCTATTCTGTCTTAAGCTTACCGGTGCTTTCATGCCAGCCACCCTCTTCACTTACCGAGATGCAATCGACAGAAACTCCGTCAATTTTTGCAGAAAAATGTGTTGGTTCACGCAGAATGTGAGCAGATTTTCGAAGATACAGCGTGCGGGAAAAATGCCAGACGCCCAAGGCTTAGGCGTGCTATTCGTCGCTAAAAACCAAGGGATTCTTTTGTGGTCTGGAAGTTAGATCGCCTTGGGCGCAGTGTGCGCGAACTGGGATAGGTATAACATCATGTAATGAATAGATAGCAAGGTTTATAGATGCTTGCCGCCGAGTTTACGCAAGAGTCGGTAGGTCAGTTGGTTCCATATTCAAAAAAACATCAGTTATTAAATATTAAGTAATGGTATTATTTGCTACAATTACAATAACTCAATAATGCCTGTGGCAGGCACAATGAGACTATTAATTTGAGGGAAAATAATAATGCCGTCATAATAAAAGTCAAAAACAAATCTGAGTTCTTTTTCTTTTTTAAAGTCAACAGGCTTGATAAATTTTACATTTTCAAAAAGTGATATCAAAGTTTCAGACATGGCATCTATATCTTTATTTCCCAAATACAAATCCCTCGCTTGATAAATTATATCTTGAGTGTAAGATTGTATTCTTATCTTACCTGGATCATTAAAGTCACTACCGAAAATCATTTCACCTGAAGAAATTAGCTCCTTAACCTTTTGCAAAACATTTTTTTCCATTGCTTTTTTCATCCATGTTATTTTTTTGTAATCGATTGACCAGCTATCGTCGTAGCCACTAAATATATTCTGCGCGTCTTCAGCTCTTTCTGTTTTTGTTATGCAAAAGATAAATCGGTTTAAGTTATCCCATGTGTAATTAGCGTGATAGTCAACGAGAATCCTATCCTCATAACTTCCTTTCAGTGCAAGATGGTGGATGTGTACACTCGATAAACTAAGGTGTGATTTGTTTAAGTGGCTGAATAAATTAGTAGTTATCCACTTGTCTTTTAGATCTATATTAATTCGATAAAAACCTTCTTCCCTGTCTTCAACCTCTTTGTTTTCTGAGTCTCTATACTCAGTTAAGGAACCAATTCTTAGTGTACCTGACGTTTTGGGGTTGTTTTGTTTGCTGCAACTTTTAACTAAATACATTTTTCCTCCACCTGAAATAAGTTGCCAAAAATATCTCAATATTTAATGATGATTCTCATAAATAGCTCATGATTGCTGGTGTGTTTCTGTAGAAGAATTTACACCTTAAAAATTCATTTGTCACGCAACTACATAGAACTAATTGGTTAAAGATAAGCTTCAGGTATGCCCTGGCCGTATGTAAGCATCTGCATCGGAGGTGGCGAGAGACTATTGCGCATTGGTGACCGCTGTAATATAAGTAAATCTGAAGACGCTATATATGTTCCTTCACCTGCTGCCGACTACGTTGAGCAGAGGCTTACTGTCGCGGCTGCGTGCAACATTGGTGTGAACTCTCAAGTTTTAGAGACTGATCGAGGTTATGTCGTTCTCGATTTATCGTTGAAGGTGACGCAAGGAAGCGTCCTTCTTATCCGCTTGGCTGGCGAACTGCAGTTTGCAAAATTGATGGGTAGCTCTTTTATCACAGCCGAAGCCGAGAGCATCGAAGGTGAGGCACTGGAAGACGTGGAATTGCTCGGAGTCGCAACCCATGCGATTAACGACTTGAGGCAGGATACATGTCCTGTTTGATAAAAAATCCCCGGAGCAGGCACACTCAGGGGAAAAAACTTCATTACATTATTGCTGCGTGAGTCTTTGCGCGGAGTATATCTTCTGAGAAAATTCCTGATGTTTCCAGATATTTCTGGTCTGAACAGTTAAGTTAAAGTTCCGGTTGCATGGGTATGTTTTACTTAAGGGGTCATGGTGATGTTGAAGTGCTCGGAGTTGCTATGCACACGATCAACAGCTTGAGGCTGGATACTACCCTCGTTTGAAGGGGAGTGTGATTAACCGCACGTTAACGACTGTTGCCTGAAATTAACATCTGAGATAATAACCTCACGAATAATAGAGCAAAGCGCGTTTAAATGTGAGCAGTAAGAAAACGTTAACGTTCATGCAATTTTTGATAATAAATAGTCAACTCGCTGGCATCTCAGATACTTGGGCTGATTTGTGGGCATTGATTTTCCATACGAGCCTTAGTGCGGGTAGGTTGTTGGCGCTTCGGTACGATGACATAGATAATGATTCAATACTGATTCGAGAGCGGGGAAGACTGAAAGCGCTGCGCGTTGAAATTCCACCTAGGGCGATGTCGATGATAACTCGGCGACGGGAAAGGTATCCAGAGGATATTTTTTTGTTCCAGAGCCATTCAAATCGTGTGAAGAACGAATGTCGGCCAGTAACTATCATTGCGTTCAATGCTGCGTTGAGGCATGTATCTAAATCACTACCAGTAGTCACTGTAAGCAGTAGCAGTGCCAGAAATATCACAATGTAAGTGCCCCACCCAGTAGCCGTATCACAAATTATTATATAGAGCGGGTAGCATACAAACTAGCTACCAACTCCCGAATGTCTTCTCTTTGGTGATCTGTTTTTTGGGGCAGATTTTGGGGCAAAATGGTGTTTGGGGCACGATTTGGGGCAATCAAATGTCCGTATTTGTCCACATTTGACCAGAAGTCATTAAAGCTATGTTGTTGAAAAAAATGCAGAACGCTGAATTTGCTAAACTATTTTTTTGCATGCCATAATAAAGTTAATATTTAGGCAACCGCGATCAAAAAAATTGCGCTGTTTGCAGCACCGGGCGAGGTTATTGCGTAAACTTTAAAAACTTTACCAACTCGCTGTTTCTTTAAGGTCATTTGTACGCTTTACTCACCGGCTGCTGCGGCGCGGAACGAGTGTGGCGGCATATTTTTGTTTGGAAAGGATACTTGGGTGGCTCTTATGACGCATGATGCTTTTTCCCTTCGCGGCCTCGCGGCAGGCTGCGCGCTTTTACTTCTCGTTGCGCCTGCGGTGCAGGCTGCGGAACAACTCCCCGATGCGCCATCCATTGACGCGCGAGCCTGGATCCTGATGGACTATGCCAGCGGCAAAGTGCTCAGCGAAGGCAATGCCGACGAAAAACTCGACCCGGCGAGCCTGACCAAAATCATGACCAGCTACGTAGTCGGCCAGGCGTTAAAGGCGGGTAAGATTAAGTCTACAGATATGGTGACCATCGGACGCGATGCGTGGGCCACCGGTAACCCGGCGCTGCGCGGCTCTTCGGTGATGTTCCTCAAGCCGGGGATGCAGGTGTCGGTAGAAGATCTTAACAAGGGCGTCATCATTCAGTCCGGCAACGACGCCAGCATCGCGATAGCCGACTACGTGGCGGGCAGCCAGGACGCGTTTGTCAGCCTGATGAACGGCTATGCGCAGAAAATGGGCCTGACCAATACCACCTTTATGACCGTGCACGGTCTGGACGCGCCGGGTCAGTTCAGTACCGCCCGCGATATGGCGCTGCTCACCAAAGCGATGATCCATGACGTGCCGGAAGAGTATGCGATCCATAAAGAAAAAGAGTTCACCTTCAACAAAATCCGCCAGCCGAACCGCAACCGCCTGCTGTGGAGCACGAACCTCAACGCTGACGGGGTGAAAACCGGGACCACCGCCGGGGCGGGCTACAATCTGGTTTCTTCCGCGACGCAAAACGATATGCGCCTGATTGCCGTCGTGCTCGGCACCAAAACTGACCGTATCCGTTTTAACGAATCAGAAAAACTGCTGACCTGGGGCTTCCGCTTCTATGAAACCGTGACGCCGATTAAACCCGATGCCACCTTCATTACCCAGCGCGTCTGGTTTGGCGATAGCAGTGAAGCGAAGCTGGGGGCGGGCGAGGCGGGTTCCATCACGCTGCCGAAAGGCCAGCTGAAAAACCTCAAGGCCAGCTACACCCTGAACGATACGCAGCTGACCGCGCCGCTGACCAAAGGGCAGGTTGTCGGCACCATCGACTTTAAACTGAATGATAAAACCATTGAGCAGCGGCCGCTGATTGTGATGGAAGCGGTAAACGAAGGTGGTTTCTTTAGCCGGATGATCGATTTCGTGCTGATGAAACTGCACGGCTGGTTCGGCGGTTGGTTCTCTTAAAATGCAGGCCGCGCCCTGCGGGGCGCGGTTAGTAAAGCAGTGAAATTTGTTTTTCCTTCGCCAGCGCGAGCAGATCGTCATCCGGACAGACGTCGCTGGTTATTACGTCAAACTGCGATAAATCCCCCATCCGCGCCGGCCGGACTTTGCCGAATTTACTGTGATCGACAACCAGCACGTGGTAGCGAGCGCTTTTCATCGCCCAGTGTTTGACCGGCAGCTCTTCCAGGTTAAAACAGGTCGCGCCCTGCTCGCAATCGACGCCCGCGGCGGAATAAAACGCGATGTCCGGGCACAGGTGGCTCAGCGTATCCTGCAGGCTTAGCGGTTTAAAAATGGCGTTGCTGGCGTGGAACTCGCCGCCGCACAAAATCGCGCGGCACTGGGGCTTTTCCTGTAAGGAAAGAAAGGTATTGAGCGAATAGCAGACGCCGGTAAAGGGCAGGGCGCTATCGATGGCGTCGATGATCCACGGCGTGGTGGTCCCGCAGTCAAAAAAGGCCATCTGGTGGGGCTCAAGCAGCTTTGCCGCATGGCGGGCGGCGCGGCGTTTTTCATCCACAAGGCGCGTTTTCTGATCGCTCAGCAGATAGTGCGTTGCGCTGCGCGGCTCCAGAACGATATAGCCGCCCAGCAACACGACCGGGCCGCTGTGGCCGTTGAGGTCGCGACGAATGGTCATCTCTGACACGCCAAGCAGGGTGGCCGCTTCTTTTAGATGGAGTTTATCACTGCGCTTGAGCGCCTGAATAAGCTGGCTGATGCGTTCGTCACGACGAGTTTCCATATTCCCTCTAAGCTGAAAGCGCCCTGCATTGACAGGGCGTCAGCGGCGATTTTACCTGCCGGAAGAGGCTTAGTCACGTGCAGGAATCGGGCGCTGCCGCAACTTTACCGGCTGGTCAGGAACGTCTATTCGCGCACCCAGCCTTTGCGAATCGGCAGCGAAAAGAACAGGCGGTACAGCCGCTGCAGATGCTGATAGAGGGTTTTTCCGCCGCTTTGCCACAGCAGTTGGGCGCTAAGGCAGGCGATCATCGCGGTGAGAAGCCCGCCCAGCATGTCCATCGGCCAGTGAACGCCGAGATAGACCCGGGCCCAGGCAATCGCGCAGGCAACGGCGATAAGCAGCGCGCCCGACCACAGGCGGTGCCAGAACATAAAGGCCAGCGCAAAGGTAAAGCAGATAGTACCGTGATTGCTTGGGAAGGAGTTATTGGGTGAATGATGCAGGAAGTTATAGCCCACACCGGCGGCAAACGGACGTTCATGCGGAAAAAACACGCCGAATATCCATGAAAGCGTGAGGCTAATCGCGAGCGCCATCATCACCTTAAATACTAGCTGACGCTGGTTTGGCCCCCAAAGCCATAAGGCGAACACCAATAATGGCACAATAATAATCAGGTCTTTGGCGATAAACGTCGCGATTTCAATTGCCCACCGCGGCGACGCGGGGGTGGCATTGAGGAATGCAAACAGCGAGTAGTTAATATTTTCCAGCATACATCCAGGCTCTTGGGTCCGTTAGCAACAAGCCGCCCACCTTAAAAAACGGTGGCGATAAGGTAAAGCAGTATTGTCTTAATTATCAGTTTGTTATGAATGAAAGTGCGTATGTGGCTTCGTTAACAGACTGAGTAAAGGAGTATATAGCCTGTAATCTAATTGAAACATAAACGAAATATATACAGTGGAATTTTCATTCGGTGATGGCGACGCGGTCTCTGCGTGGCGATATTTCTCTTCATCGCTCACAATTCACTATCTCCCCGGCACGACTTTCATTAAACTTTGCGCGGTTTTATTTAAATAAGAGATTTCATGCACAATTCTTCGCTTTCAGGCAAACGCCTCGGACGTCAGGCGCTGCTCTTTCCGCTGTGCCTGGTGTTATACGAATTCGCCACCTATATCGGCAATGACATGATCCAGCCGGGAATGCTCTCGGTGGTGGAAGAGTTTGGCGTGGGCAATGAGTGGGTTCCGACCTCAATGACCGCCTATCTGGCCGGCGGTATGTTTTTGCAGTGGCTGCTGGGGCCGCTTTCGGATCGTATCGGCCGCCGTCCGGTCATGCTGACCGGGGTGGTGTGGTTTATCGTGACCTGCCTGGCGACGCTGCTGGCGCAGACGATTGAGCAGTTCACGCTGCTGCGCTTTTTGCAGGGCATCAGCCTGTGCTTTATCGGCGCGGTTGGCTATGCGGCGATACAGGAGTCTTTTGAAGAGGCGGTGTGCATCAAGATCACGGCGCTGATGGCCAACGTCGCGCTGATTGCGCCGCTGCTTGGGCCGCTGGTGGGCGCGGCCTGGGTTCATCTCCTGCCGTGGGAGATGATGTTTGTCCTGTTTGCCGTGCTGGCCGCTATCGCCTTTTTTGGGCTACAGAAGGCGATGCCGGAAACCGCCACCCGCATGGGCGAGAAGCTATCGGTTAAAGAGCTGGGGCGTGATTATCGTGAGGTGCTGAAAAACCTGCGTTTTGTCGCCGGCGCGCTGGCCACCGGTTTTGTCAGCCTGCCGCTGCTGGCGTGGATTGCCCAATCGCCGGTGATCATCATCAGCGGCGAGCAGGCGACCAGCTACGAGTATGGTCTGCTGCAGGTGCCGATATTTGGCGCGCTGATTGCCGGTAACCTGGTGCTGGCGCGCCAGACTTCCCGCAAGACGGTGCGTTCGCTGATTATTCTCGGCGGCTGGCCAATTATGATCGGCCTGCTGATCTCCGCCGTCGCGACGGTGGCGTCAACCCACGCGTATCTGTGGATGACCGCCGGGCTGAGCGTTTACGCCTTCGGGATTGGACTCGCTAACGCCGGGCTGGTACGCCTGACGCTGTTTGCCAGCGAAATGAGTAAGGGAACGGTGTCGGCGGCGATGGGGATGCTGCAAATGCTGATCTTTACCGTGGGTATCGAAGTGAGCAAGCACGCCTATGAGGCTGGCGGCAGCGGGCTCTTCAGCTTGCTCAACCTGCTGAGCGGGGTGCTCTGGCTGGCGATGACGGTCTACTTCCTGAAGGATAAACGCGTAGGCAGCTCCCTCGAACCGCAGTAATCTTCAGATGCCCTGCTGCGACGTTACGCGCCGCAGCAGGCGCGGCCTCAGGCGAACGGCGCTTCGCGATTAAGCACTTTATCAATAATATGCAGCACGCCTTCTTCGTTATTGTGCGGCGCGCGGTAGCCGGCGACGGCCTTCACCGGCGCGGCGGCGTTGGCCATGGCGAAACCGAAGCCGGCATGCTGCAGCATTTCGATATCGTTGCCGCTATCGCCAAACGCCACCACTTCATGGTTCTCGATCCCCCAGCGTTCCTGCAGGATGCGCAGTCCGTTGGCTTTATGCACGCCGGGAATAATCAGGTCAATGCTGCCGTAGCCGGTAGCGACCGCGGTCACCATATCGCCAAGCGCAGCGTGCAGCTTCGGCTGTATCTGCGGGATCAGCTGGTCCGGGACGTTGAGACCGAACTTCAGAATCTCATCATCAGCAATATGATTAAAATCGTCGACCAGTTCGAGGCGATGATAATACTTCGCCGCGACCGCTTTCAGCTCATCATTATACTGGTTGAGGGTATAAGCGCTGCGCTTACCGCAGGCGATGATTTCAATGTTGGTCAGCGTCTGGAGATGGTCGATAACAGTATTGAAATGCTCCTGCGGCATCCGGCAGTTAAACACGTCCTCGCCGGCGCTGACCACCCAGCCGCCGTTTTCGGCGACAAAGGCGATCTCATGGGCAACCTCGGGGAAGAAGGAGATAAGCTGGTAATACTGGTTGCCGCTGGCAACGACGAAGCGGATGCCCTGCTCGCGCATCCGTTGATACTGGGCGAGGAAGCGCTGACGGTTATAGGTTTTGGCATCGCTCAGAAAGGTGCCGTCCATGTCTACCGCAATCAATTTGATGCTCATTAACTGTTCTCCATCACGGGTTCAGATTGGGGCTTCGCTACCGCGCGGGCGACGATGGCCGCGACCAGCACGAGTGCCAGCACCACCATCATGGCGCTGCGCAGGCCGAAGTGTTCGCCGAGAAAGCCCAGCAGCGGCGGCCCGACGAGGAAGGCGAGGTAGCCGGTAATCGCCACCACGCTGACGCGCTTCGGCGCATCGGGGCCGGTGTCGCTGGCGGCAGAAATGGTCAGCGGGAAGCCCAGCGACGCGCCGAGGCCCCATAATAGTACGGAGAGACCGGCGACCCACGGGTTATCGACGAAAATAATCAGGCCAATGCCCAGGGCGCCCATTACCGCGCTGGCGCGAACCACCGTCACCCGGCTGTAGCGGTCAATAAACCAGCCGCCGGTAAAGCGGCCAAGGGTCATGCCGAGGGTGAAGCCTGCGTAAATCAGCGAGCCGGAGGTTGGGCTGAAGCCGTGGCCGTCCACCATCAGCAGCGGCAGCCAGTCGTTGGCGGAGCCTTCGGCAAAGGCCATGGCCAGGACGATCGCGCCAATCAGCAGCAGCTGGGCATCGCGCCATATCGGCAGGCCTTTGCCTTCATGGCGCGCCGCTTCCGCCGCATTTTTGCCGGTGCCTTCAGGGATCGCGCGAATGGCGATAGCAATGGGGGCGACGGCCACCAGTGCCGCCAGCAGGATGTGCGGCGCGGCGGGCAGGCCGAAGCCGGTTACCGCCATACCAATCCCGGCGCCGACGAGCGTACCGAAGCTGTAGAAACCATGCATCATCGGCAGGACGGTTTTATTCATCTCACGTTCAACGGCGGCGCCTTCGACGTTAATGGCCACTTCCGCGGAGCCAAAGCTGGCGCCGAAGATGGCTAAGCCGATAGCAAACAGCACCGCCGAGGTAAACCATAGCGCGGCGCTGAGCACCAGCATGCCGACCACCGCGCAGGACATGGTGGCGCGAATCACTTTACGGGTGCCGAATCGATTGACCAGCCACGCTGAGCAGAGGATGCCGCTCATCGAACCTATTGATAGTCCAAATAATACAATCCCCATTTCCGCCGTCGATAGCGCGAGCAGATCGCGAATCGCCGGCGTGCGGGTCGCCCATGAGGCCATGAGTAATCCGGGGATAAAAAAGAACATGAAGAGCGCCCACAGCCTTAGCTGGAGGGCTCTGCGGGAGGTTTGCGCTGTCATCCGTAAATGCCCGAGAGTGAAGAGATGCAGACAACAGTAGCAAGGTTGTGTACATTTGTACATCCAGGCAGGCTGCCGCGGAATGCTTTTTTATTGACCTCTATGATTCGATTCAGCCTGAGGCATATTTGACGCGTACGCCGTGGGATTCAGCATCTGTTTAAATGAAAGAGGAAAAGGGGATGGCCCGTCGACCAAACGACCCGCAGCGGCGGGAGCGGATTTTGCAGGCGACGCTGGACACGATCGCGATACACGGTATCCACGCGGTCACGCACCGGAAAATCGCCACCTGCGCGGGCGTGCCGCTGGGCTCGCTGACCTACTATTTCAGCGGCATTGAGGCGCTGGTCGAAGAGGCGTTCAGCCTGTTTACCGGCCAGATGTCGGCGCAGTATCAGCAGTTTTTTGCCGATGTGCATAGCCGCGAAGAGGCCTGTGACGCCATTGCGGAGCTGATTTTTAGCGCCCAGGTGACCACCGCGCGCAATATGGAGCTGATGTATCAGCTATATGCTTTTTGCAGCAGCCAGCCGAATTTAAAAGCGGTCATGCAGAACTGGATGCTGCGCAGCCAGCGGACCCTTGAGCAGTGGTTTGAACCGGCAACGGCTCGCGGGCTTGACGCCTTTATCGAGGGGATGACGCTGCACTTCGTGACTGACAGAGCGCCGCTATCGAGAGAAGCGATTCGACTGATGGTAGACCGGCTGGCGGGAGCGTGAGCGGGGCGCAGAAAACAAAAAACCCATCAACCTTGAACCTAAGTGGCGGGGTTGATGGGCTCCACAAAATGGGGACATCAAAGAAAAGCAGTGGCACTACTTATGACTGATGCCAGCAAAAAAAGTTCTGCGTATGCGCGTTTTTTTTCTTAAAAAATTCACTGTAGCCCCGGCCAGATGATGACAATCAGCGTACCTGCCAGGGTTAACAACACGTTAGCGATGGCGTAGGTCCCTGCGTATCCCAGCGCAGGAATATTGCTGCGCGCGGTATCGCTGATGATTTCCATCGCCGGCGCGCAGGTACGGGCCCCCATCATGGCGCCGAAGAGCATCGCCCGGTTCATGCGCAGCACGTACGCGCCGAACAGGAAGCAGATAACCACCGGCACCAGGCTGACGATAAGGCCCGCCGCCAGCATCTGACCGCCGACGGCGCCGAGGCCGTTATTTATGCCGGCGCCCGCGCTGAGCCCCACGCCTGCCATAAACACCATCAGGCCGAACTCCTTCACCATATTCAGCGCTCCCTGCGGAATGTAGCCAAACGTCGGATGGTTGGCGCGCAGGAAACCGAGCATAATGCCGGCAAACAGCAGACCGGCGGCGTTACCGATGCCGAAGCTGAACGAGCTGAACTGGAAGGTGATCATGCCGATCATCAGGCCAACGATAAAGAAGGCGCAGAAGGCGAGCAGGTCGGTCACCTGGCTGTGGATGGAGATAAAGCCGATACGATCCGCGACGGTTTTAACGCGACGCGCGTCGCCGCTGACCTGCAGCACATCGCCCTTGTTGAGCACCACGTTATCGTCGATAGGCATTTCGATCTGGCTGCGGATAACGCGGTTTAAGAAGCAGCCGTGATCGGTCAGCTTCAGCTGCGCCAGGCGACGGCCGACGGCATTGTGGTTTTTGACCACGATCTCTTCGGTGACGATGCGCATATCGAGCAGATCGCGGTCGAAGACCTCTTTGCCGTTACGGAAGCTTGGGTCGAGGCGGGCATGGGCATCCGGGTAACCTACCAGGGCGATATCATCGCCCATCTGCAGCACCGCATCGCCGTCCGGGTTCGCGAGAATGCCGTTGCGGCGGATGCGCTCAATGTAGCAGCCGGTCTGGCGGTAAATGCCCAGCTCGCGCAGGTTTTTACCATCAGCCCACGCCACCAGCTCCGGACCGACGCGGTAGGCGCGGATCACCGGCAGATAGACCTTGCGCCGGGAGTCGGTATCGAGGCCGCGCTCGCGGGCGATTTGCTGGGCGCTGGTTTGCAAATCCTGATGCTGCAGCTTCGGCATATAGCGGGCGCCGACGATCAGGCTGACCAGGCCAATCAGGTAGGTCAGCGCATAGCCGAGGCTCAGATGATCGAGCGAGAGGGCGAGCTGATCGCTGGGCATGCCGAAGTGCCGTAGCGTATCCCCGGCGCCCACCAGCACGGGCGTGGAGGTCATGGCGCCGGCGAGCATCCCGGCCGTCAGGCCGATATCCCAGCCGAAGAGCTTACCCAGCCCCATGGCGATCAGCATCGCGCTGCCGACCATCACCAGCGCGAGCATCAGGTAATTTTTGCCGTCGCGAAAAAAAATAGAAAAAAAGTTGGGCCCCGCTTCCACGCCGACGCAGAAAATAAACAGCATAAAGCCGAGATTGAGGGCATCAGTGTTAATACTGAAATGCTGTTGCCCTAATAATAGGGAAACCACTAAAACGCCAATGGAATTACCAAGTTGTACCGACCCGAGACGCAGTTTCCCGAGGCAGAGTCCTAATGCAAGCACAACGAACAATAACAGGATGTAATTCCCGTTTAACAAATCTGCGACGTTTATATTCACGAAAGCCAACTTCTCATTTACTAGTAAGTTGTTGAAGGAAATGGTTATTTGGTCTAAGGTTGGTCCAGTGTTCGCGTTGTCCCGAACGCTATTCTGGCATCCCGTTATAACCAGCAAAATATAGTCGACAGTTTAATCTTTCCTGGAGGCTGCGGCTAGTAACAATCGTGTTTACATTGACGGGATCTTTTATTGGCATGGATTGCCAGAATCTTTATCTGACTGGGCGAAGTGGAAGTTGGTTAGAGGCAAAATCAGGAGGATGTCGTGAAATCTGAGCGTGCTTGGGCCGGTATTATCTGTGGGTTCTTTCTATTTATCGTGGTTTGTTTATCACTACTGTTACATATGAAAGGCGCCTTTCGGGCTACCGGTAACCCTGAGCTCGGGCTGCTGTTCTTTTTGCTCCCCGGTGCGGCGGCAAGCTGCCTCTCTCCCGGGCAGCGGGTGCTGCGTCCGCTTATTGGCGCGATGCTGGCTGCACCTGTCTGTCTGGTGGTTATGCGGCTTTTCTTTGTGACCGAGCGTTCTTTCTGGCAGGAACTGGCGTGGCTGTTTAGCGCGGTGTTCTGGTGCGCGCTGGGCGCGCTGTGCTTTTTGTTTATTTGCGCCTGGCTTGATACCAGACGCAGGCACTCGTCAGAGGAGTGAGCCGTCTCAGGCGAACAGGCCGAGATTCTCTTTCGCCCAGGCTTCAAAGTCAGTGCAGCCGCCAATGTGCTTCTGATCGACAAAAATCTGCGGTACGGTTTCAACCGGTTTACCCACGGTTTTTTCCAGGTCGGCTTTGCTGATGCCTTCTGCGTGAATATCAATATAGCGATAGTTAAAATCATCACGCTCGTTGCTCAGTTTTTCCGCCAGCTCTTTGGCGCGAACGCAATAGGGGCAGCCTGGACGACCAAAAATTACCGTAAACATAGTCCTTCTCCTTAAACCTCAGCCGGATGGCGAATGCCGCGTATCATGCCGCGTTATGTCGAGGAGGGAAAGAAGGTTCTGCCTTTTGCTTCGATGGCTTAAGGCTATGTTTGGTAAATATTCTGCTGATGAAACCGCTATACTCCCCTGATACGCGACCGGTTTTTGCCCGGGAGCGTGCATGATTTTGACCGGAGGAGCGTTATGCGATCGCCCGCTGCATTACCAAAAAGCATTCTGGTAGTCGAGATTATCGGCATGGTGCTGTTGACCCTGGCCTGGCTCTCGCTCAACCAGTACGTCAGCCTGCCCGCGCCGTTTTCCAGCCCAACGGCGGCGCTGCTGATGATCTTCGCGGGGATCCTGCTGATGCTTCCGGCCGCCGTGGCGTTAATGTGGCGAGTGGCGAAAGTGATTGCCCCGCAGTTGACGCAAACGAAAACCCCACCTTCTTCATTGCCTGACAGAGAAAAACGAGATGACGCCGACCATTGAGCTGCTGCGTAGCCACCGTTCTATTCGCCATTTTACCGACGCGCCGATAAGCGACGAACAGCGCGCCGCGATTATTGCCAGCGCGCAGGGCGCTTCCAGCTCCAGTTTTTTACAATGCTCCTCAATTATTCGCGTTACCGACCCGGAAATACGCCAACAGCTGGTCCCGCTGAGCGGCGGCCAGCAGCACGTAGCGCAGGCCGCTGAATTTTGGGTATTCTGCGCTGATTTCAATCGCAATCTGCAAATCTGCCCGGACGCTCAGCTGGGCCTCGCCGAACAGCTGCTGCTGGGCTGCGTCGATACCGCGATTCTGGCGCAGAATGCGCTGGTGGCGGCGGAATCCCTTGGCCTCGGCGGCGTCTATATTGGTGGCCTGCGCAACAATATTGATGCGGTGACCGAGCTGCTGAAGCTCCCGCAGCACGTACTGCCGCTGTTTGGCCTGTGCCTTGGCTGGCCGGACGATAACCCGGAGGTGAAACCGCGCATGCCGTCGGCGATGCTGGTGCATGAAAATCACTATCAGCCGGTGGACGACGCGGTGCTTGCGGAATATGACGAGCAGATAGCGCAGTATTATCTCTCTCGCGGCAGCAATACGCGTCGCGATACCTGGAGCGACCATATCCGTCGGACTATTGTTAAAGAGAGCCGTCCGTTTATTCTGCAATATCTGCATAAGCAGGGATGGGCTACGCGCTGATTGCGTGTAAACTGCCCTCGGTCTGACGCAAGGAAATTCCGCAGGTCAGCGCTAATTGACTACCAGAGGCCCGCCAGAGCGGGTCTTTTCGCAGAGGTGCAGGGTGAAAATTGCCATATTATCCCGGGATGGAACGCTTTATTCATGTCGACGCCTGCGCGAAGCCGCGCAAAAACGCGGGCACCAGGTGGAAATCCTCGATCCGCTTTCCTGTTATATGAACGTCAGTCCGGTAGCCTCGTCGATTCACTATAAAGGTCGCCAGCTCCCGCATTTTGACGCCGTGATCCCGCGCATTGGCACGGCGATCACCTACTATGGAACCGCGGCGCTGCGTCAGTTTGAGCTGCTGGGCAGCTATCCGCTGAATGAATCGGTGGCGATCACCCGCGCCCGCGACAAGCTGCGCTCGCTCCAGCTGCTGGCCCGTCAGGGGATCGATCTGCCGCTCACCGGTATTGCCCATTCGCCAGACGATACCAGCGACCTGATTGCCATGGTTGGCGGCGCGCCGCTGGTGGTAAAGCTGGTGGAGGGTACCCAGGGCATCGGCGTAGTGCTGGCCGAAACGCGCCAGGCGGCAGAGAGCGTCATCGACGCTTTTCGCGGCCTGAATGCGCATATTCTGGTGCAGGAGTATATCGCCGAGGCGAAGGGGCGGGACGTGCGCTGCCTCGTGGTGGGTAATGAAGTGGTGGCGGCAATTGAACGGCGGGCGAAGGAGGGGGATTTTCGCTCTAACCTGCATCGCGGCGGCGTGGCGTCGGTGGCGTATATCAGCGAGCAGGAGCGTGAAATGGCCATCAAGGCCGCGCAAACGCTCGGGCTGGACGTGGCCGGCGTTGATATCCTGCGCGCCGCGCGCGGTCCTCTGGTGATGGAGGTCAATGCTTCTCCTGGGCTGGAAGGGATTGAAACCACCACCGGCGTCGATATTGCCGGCAAAATGATCGCCTGGATCGAACGACAAGCCACGCCCGGATTTTGTCTGAAAATGGGCGGATAATTCCCTTTCACGACACCGTCATGGAACAGGACGCTTTTTTTGCGTAAGCTATGGCGTCGCATTTTTCACAGTAAGAGGTCACAGGTCATATGGATTCACTGGTCGTTCCGGGTCTTGATACGTTACGTCAATGGCTCGACGAATTGGGCATCAGCTTTTTTGAGTGTGATTCCTGCCAGGCACTGCACCTGCCGCATATGCAAAATTTCGAAGGCATTTTTGATGCCAAACTTGACCTGGTGGATAACGTGGTGCTTTTCTCCGCGCTGGCAGAGGTGAAACCCTCCGCGCTGCTGCCGCTCTCCGCCGATCTTTCTGCGATTAACGCCAGTTCGTTGACGGTGAAAGCTTTCCTCGATATTCAGGATGATAATCTGCCAAAGCTGGTGGTGTGCCAGGCCTTGACCGTCAGCGTCGGCGTGACGATCGATCAGTTCGCGTGGTTTTTCCGCCAGAGCGAAGAACAGATATCGATGGTCATCCTCGAAGCCAGCGCCAATCAGGTGCTGTATAAGTCTGAGGAAGAAGAGCCGGTGGCTGAGAATATTCAGTACCATTTTCTTCACTAAGCCTGTCGAAAAATAGCGCAGCCACTGCCATAGCGGCTGCGTATTACATGCTTTTATTCTGCTATTAACCTTCCGGAAAAGAATTTTTCACCGCCATTCCGCCGCTTTCGGCTTATCACATAGACCCTTATTGCATAAAAAATTGATAAAAGCCGTTTTTTTACCTGGGCTATAGCCTCTTATTCTGGCTACAGTTATTCTGACGCTGCTTCCAGTTGCGGGCAACCATTCCGGGAGAGGTCCTCTCTCCTTTTCTTAGGCAATGAAAAAATATGCATGATTATTGCATGCGAACAAGTGCGTATATTCAGCCCGCTTGTTAACGGGCATTGAGAAGGAATAAGAGATATGACCGCCTTTGGTAAAAAATGGTTAACAGGTCTGGTTACGGGTGCGCTGATGGCCGTTTCTGCCGGTTCGCTCGCAGCCGAACAAAAAACCCTGCATGTTTATAACTGGTCTGATTATATTGCGCCGGATACGGTGGCGAATTTTGAAAAAGAGACCGGTATTAAAGTGGTGTATGACGTCTTTGACTCCAACGAAGTGCTGGAGGGTAAGCTCATGGCGGGCAGCACCGGTTTTGACCTGGTGGTGCCGTCGGCGAGCTTCCTTGAGCGCCAGCTGGCGGCCGGGGTGTTCCAGCCGCTGGATAAAAGTAAGCTTCCCAACTGGAAAAATCTCGACCCGGAAGTATTGAAGCTGGTCGCGAAGCACGACCCCGATAATAAATACGCGATCCCGTACCTGTGGGCGACAACCGGCATAGGCTATAACATCGATAAAGTGAAAGCCGTGCTGGGCAAAGATGCGCCGCTGGACAGCTGGGATCTGGTGATGAAGCCGGAAAACCTGGAAAAGCTGAAAAGCTGCGGCGTCTCCTTCCTGGATGCCCCGGAAGAGATTTTCGCCACCGTGCTGAACTATCTCGGCAAAGATCCTAACAGTACTAAAGCCGATGACTACACCGGCCCGGCGACCGATCTGCTGCTGAAGCTGCGTCCGAATATTCGCTATTTCCACTCCTCTCAGTACATCAACGACCTGGCGAACGGTGATATCTGCGTCGCTATCGGCTGGGCGGGCGACGTATGGCAGGCGGCTAACCGGGCGAAAGAAGCGAAAAACGGGGTGAATGTTTCCTACTATATTCCGAAAGAGGGCGCGCTGGCGTTCTTCGACGTCTTCGCCATGCCGGCGGATGCGAAAAACAAAGATGAGGCTTATCAGTTCCTGAACTATCTGATGCGTCCGGATGTTATCGCCCACATCAGCGATCATGTCTATTACGCTAACGGCAACAAAGCCTCTGTTCCGCTGGTCAGCGAAGCGATCCGCAATAATCCGGCCATTTACCCGCCGGCTGACGTCTTCGCCAAGCTGTTCACCCTGAAAGTCCAGGATCCGAAAATCGACCGCGTGCGTACTCGCGCGTGGACGAAGGTGAAAAGCGGTAAGTAATTCTCCGTGAGTTGTAGGCCGGATAAGCGTCGCGCTGCCGGCAACAGGCGCACCGCGATGGTGCGCCTGCACCATGATTTGATTTCTGCCGGAGAACACCCCGTGAATGATGTGATTCCTCGCCCGCAGGCGAAAACCCCCAAAGCGCTGACCCCGCTGCTGGAAATCCGTAATTTAACCAAGTCCTTCGATGGCCAGCACGCCGTCGATGACGTCAATCTCACCATTTATAAAGGCGAAATTTTTGCCCTGCTGGGCGCATCCGGCTGCGGCAAGTCAACCCTGCTGCGCATGCTGGCGGGATTTGAACAGCCTACCGCCGGACAGATTGTCCTGGATGGCGTCGATCTGGCGCGGGTGCCGCCGTATCAGCGGCCGATTAATATGATGTTCCAGTCCTACGCGCTGTTTCCCCATATGACGGTGGAGCAGAATATCGCCTTTGGCCTCAAGCAGGACAAATTGCCCAAGGCCGAAATCACCAGCCGGGTGCAGGAGATGCTGGCGCTGGTGCATATGCAGGAGTTCGCAAAGCGTAAACCGCATCAGCTCTCCGGCGGCCAGCGTCAGCGCGTGGCCCTGGCCCGCAGCCTGGCGAAAAGACCGAAACTGCTGCTGCTTGATGAGCCAATGGGGGCGCTGGATAAGAAGCTGCGCGACAGGATGCAGCTGGAAGTGGTCGATATCCTTGAGCGCGTCGGCGTTACCTGCGTGATGGTGACCCACGATCAGGAAGAGGCGATGACCATGGCGGGGCGTATCGCCATTATGAACCGCGGCAAGTTCGTGCAAATCGGCGAGCCGGAGGAAATCTACGAACACCCGACCACCCGCTACAGCGCGGAGTTTATCGGCTCGGTCAACGTCTTTGAAGGGCTGGTGAAAGAGCGGCAGGAAGATGGCCTGGTGCTGGACTCTCCGGGCCTGACCCATCCGCTGAAGGTCGATCCCGATGCCTCCGTCGTCGATAACGTGCCGGTGTGGGTGGCCCTGCGCCCGGAAAAAATCATGCTCTGCGAAGACCCGCCCGCGGATGGCTATAACTTCGCGGTGGGCGAGGTTATCTATATTGCCTATCTCGGAGACCTGTCTATCTACCATGTGCGCCTGAAAAGCGGGCAGATGCTGAGCGCTCAGCTGCAGAACGAACACCGTTACCGTAAAGGGGCGCCCACCTGGGGTGATGAGGTGCGTTTGTGCTGGGATGCCGATAGCTGCGTCGTGTTGACGGTGTAAGGAGAGGGCGATGAGTACATTAGAACCCCCGTCAGGCGTAAAAAAACCTGGCGGTTTTGCGCTGTGGCTGGCGCGGCTGCAGATGGCCCACGGGCGCAAGCTGGTTATTGCGCTGCCCTACGTGTGGCTGATCCTGCTGTTTCTGCTGCCGTTCCTGATCGTCTTTAAAATCAGCCTGGCGGAGATGGCGCGGGCGATCCCACCCTATACCGACCTGCTGGAGTGGGCCGACGGTCAGCTTACGTTAACGCTGAATCTCGGGAATTTCCTGCAGCTCACCGACGATCCGCTCTATTTTGAAGCGTATCTGCAATCGCTTCAGGTGGCGGCGATCTCGACGTTCTGCTGCCTGCTGTTGGGGTATCCGCTGGCGTGGGCGGTGGCGCACAGTAAGCCATCGACGCGAAATATCCTGCTGCTGCTGGTGATCCTGCCGTCATGGACCTCCTTCCTGATCCGCGTCTATGCCTGGATGGGGCTGCTGAAAAGCAACGGCGTGCTGAACAACTTCCTGCTGTGGCTGGGGGTCATCGACCAGCCGCTGGAGATCCTGCACACCAACCTGGCGGTCTATATCGGTATTGTTTACGCCTATCTGCCGTTTATGGTGCTGCCGATCTATACCGCCCTCACGCGTATCGATTACTCGCTGGTGGAGGCGTCGCTGGATCTGGGGGCCCGGCCGCTGAAGACCTTCTTCCAGGTGATCGTTCCGCTCACCAAAGGCGGGATTATTGCCGGGTCGATGCTGGTGTTTATTCCGGCAGTCGGGGAGTTCGTTATCCCGGAACTGCTGGGCGGGCCAGACAGCATTATGATTGGCCGCGTGCTGTGGCAGGAGTTTTTCAATAACCGCGACTGGCCGGTCGCGTCGGCGGTGGCGATCGTGATGCTGTTGCTGCTGATCGTACCGATCATGTGGTTCCACAAGCATCAGCAAAAACAGGTGGGGGAACACGGATGAATAATTTACCGGTAGTCCGTTCGCCGTGGCGAATTTTGATTCTGCTGCTCGGCTTTACCTTTCTGTATGCCCCGATGCTGATGCTGGTGATTTACTCATTCAACAGCTCAAAGCTGGTGACGGTATGGGCGGGGTGGTCGACGCGCTGGTATCGCGAGCTGTTTCATGACGATGCGATGATGAGCGCGGTAGGCTTAAGTCTGACCATTGCCGCCTGCGCCGCGACGGCGGCGGTGATCCTCGGTACCATTGCCGCAGTGGTGATGGTGCGTTTTGGCCGCTTCCGCGGTTCAAACGGCTTTGCTTTTATGATCACCGCGCCGCTGGTGATGCCCGATGTGATTACCGGCCTGTCGCTGCTGCTGCTGTTTGTCGCGCTGGGGCATTCAATTGGCTGGCCGTCGGATCGCGGCATGCTGACCATCTGGCTGGCGCACGTGACCTTCTGTACCGCGTACGTCGCGGTGGTCATTTCATCGCGCCTGCGTGAGCTGGACCACTCTATTGAAGAGGCGGCGATGGATCTGGGCGCCGCGCCGCTGAAGGTCTTTTTCGTCATTACGCTGCCGATGATTATGCCGGCGGTGGTCTCCGGTTGGCTGCTGGCCTTTACGTTGTCGCTAGACGACCTGGTTATTGCCAGCTTTGTTTCCGGGCCGGGGGCGACGACGCTGCCGATGCTGGTCTTCTCCAGCGTGCGCATGGGGGTCAACCCGGAGATTAACGCCCTGGCGACGTTAATCCTCGGCGTGGTCGGGATTGTTGGTTTTATCGCCTGGTATTTGATGGCCCGCGCGGAAAAGCAGCGGGTGCGCGATATCCAGCGTGCAAGAAGCGGCTGAACCACCTAAAATCTGCAATAGAGTTAACATCGGCGCCGCATTTGTGGCGCCGTTTTCATGGAAGACTTTACGTTGGGATTGTTTACTAAAACGCGTTCGTCTCATGCTCGTCTTAACGTTCCTGCGCTGGTGCAGGTGGCGGCCTTCGCCATTATTTTAATCCGCGGCCTGGATTTGCTGATGATCCTCAACCAGCTTGGCGTTCAGGGAATCGCGGATTTTGTCCATCGCAGCGTGCAGACGTGGGCGCTCACCCTGGTGTTTCTCTCAAGTCTGGTGCTGGTATTTATTGAAATCTGGTGCGCGTTTTCGCTGGTAAAAGGGCGCAACTGGGCGCGTTGGCTGTTCCTGTTGACGCAGATTATCGTGATTGGCTATCTATGGGCCGCTTCATTGGGCTACGGTTATCCCGAGCTGTTTAGTATTGCAGGGGAATCGAAGCGCGAAATCTTTCGCTCCCTGGTGCTGCAAAAACTACCGGATCTGCTGGTGCTGGCGATGCTGTTTGTGCCGGCCCCGTGCCGACGCTTTTTCCGTTTACAGTAACGGTGATACAATCCCCGCCCCTGTTTTTTTGAAGGTCTTGTTATGCATTGCGCACTTTATGACGCGGGCCGCTGCCGCTCCTGCCAGTGGCTGGAACTGCCGGTATCCCAACAGCTCGCCGATAAAATGGCCGATCTTCGCGCGCTTCTCGCCGATGCGCCCGTCGCTGAATGGTGCGCACCGGTTTGCGGGCCGGAAAGCGGGTTTCGCAACAAAGCGAAAATGGTGGTCAGCGGTAGCGTGGAGCGCCCATTGCTGGGGATGCTGCACCGTGATGGCGCCCCGGAAGACCTGACCGACTGTCCGCTTTATCCGCAAAGCTTCGCGCCCGTCTTCGCTGCGCTCAAGCCGTTTATCGCCCGCGCCGGGCTCACGCCCTATAACGTTGCCCGCAGGCGCGGAGAGCTGAAGTACATTCTGCTGACCGAAAGCCGGCTCGACGGCGGTATGATGCTGCGCTTTGTCCTGCGTTCGGAGAGCAAGCTTGCCCAGCTGCGCGCCGCGCTGCCGGAGCTTCAGGCGCTGCTGCCGCAGCTGCAGGTGATTACCGCCAATATTCAGCCGGTGCATATGGCCATCATGGAAGGAGAGCGGGAAATTTTCCTCACCGACCAGCAGGCGCTGGCGGAAAATTTCAACGGCGTGCCGCTGTGGATCCGCCCGCAAAGCTTCTTTCAGACCAACCCGGCGGTGGCCAGCCGCCTGTATGCCACCGCTCGTGACTGGGTGCGCCAGCTGCCGGTCAACCATATGTGGGATCTCTTCTGCGGGGTGGGCGGCTTTGGTCTGCACAGCGCAACGCCTGAGATGCGCCTGACCGGGATTGAAATTGCCCCGGAGGCGATCGCCTGCGCGAAGCAGTCGGCGGCGCAGCTCGGGCTGAATAATCTGCATTTTCAGGCGCTCGATTCCACGCAGTTTGCGACCGGCGAAGGCGATATTCCCGATCTGGTGCTGGTGAATCCGCCGCGTCGCGGTATCGGCGACGGCCTGTGCGACTATTTAAACCGTATGGCGCCAGGCTTTATTATCTACTCCAGCTGCAACGCCCGGACGATGGCGAAAGATATCGCTCGCCTGGCCGGTTATCGCATTGAGCGCGTCCAGCTGTTCGATATGTTCCCCCATACCGCCCACTATGAGGTGCTGACCCTGCTGGTTCGCGAAGTATAAACAAAATGTGAACTCTTCAGGTGCTGAAGATCGGGTAAGCTTGGCTAATCAGAACGTAAGAATAGCGGAGTGCTGCCGGTGGCAAAAAAAATCCTGTTGGTTGAAGATGATGAAGATATCGCCGCGCTGCTGCGCCTGAATCTGCTGGATGAGGGCTATCAGATTGTCCACGTGGCGGACGGAGCCCAGGCCCTGCGCCTGCTGGAAAAAGAGCTTTGGGATGCGGTGATCCTC
Source organism: Klebsiella sp. JN_Kp126 (assembly GCF_033843325.1). Classification (NCBI taxonomy): domain Bacteria; kingdom Pseudomonadati; phylum Pseudomonadota; class Gammaproteobacteria; order Enterobacterales; family Enterobacteriaceae; genus Klebsiella; species Klebsiella sp. JN_Kp126. The sequence goes on from NZ_JAWXQV010000067.1 coordinate 22,114, forward strand.
GACCTGATGCTGCCGGGCGTAGACGGTCTGGAAATTTGTCGGCGCATTCGTCAGCAAACCCGCTATCTGCCGGTGATTATTATCAGCGCTCGCGCCAGCGAAACCCAGCGGGTACAGGGGCTGGAGATGGGAGCGGATGATTATCTGGCCAAACCGTTTTCGATTCTCGAACTGACCGCCCGGGTCAAAGCGGTGTTCCGTCGTCAGGAGGCGATGGGGCAGAATCTGCTGATGGATGCCGGCCGTATCGCCAGCCATGGTTTAAGCATTGACCCCTTGTCGCGCGACGTTAAGCTGCGCGGCGAGACGGTGGATCTGACGCCACGCGAGTTCGACCTGCTCTACTACTTTGCCCGCCATCCGGGGGAGGTCTTTTCCCGCCTTGAGCTGCTTGATCGGGTGTGGGGCTATCAGCACGACGGCTATGAGCATACGGTCAATACCCATATCAACCGCCTGCGCACCAAAATTGAGCGCGACCCGGCGGAGCCGGACATCATTCTGACCGTCTGGGGAAAAGGCTATAAATTTGCCGTGGAGCGCAAAGAGGCGCAGCCATGATCCGCCGTCTCAGCCTCAGCCAGCGCCTGGCTCTGGTGTTTACCTCACTGCTGCTGCTCTGTGCCATAGCCGTTTGTCTGATCCAGCTGTACAGCAGCGCGCAGTACGGCAATGTCATGGTCCAGCGTCTCTCCGCCGGGCTGGCGCAGCAGATCGCCGCCCGCGAGCCGCTGCTGGACGCTCAGGGGCAGGTTGATCGCCGGATGCTGAAGCCGCTTTTTGATCGGCTGATGACCTTCAATCCCAGCGTGGAGCTGTATCTGCTTTCGCCCGACGGCGAGCTGCTGGCCGACGCCGCGCCGCCGGGGCATATTAAGCGCCAGCGCATCGATCTGGCGCCGGTGCAAACGTTCCTGTCCGGCGGCGCCTGGCCGGTGTACGGCGACGATCCGCGCAGCCTTGATAAGCAAAAGGTGTTTAGCGTGGCGCCGCTGCGCCAGGACGGCCAGCTGCGCGGCTATCTCTACATTATCCTGCAGGGTGAAACCTTTAATGAACTGGCGGCGAGCGCCTGGCAGAAAACCTTGTGGAGCCTGCTGCTGTGGACTCTGCTGCTGGTGGCCGGTCTCGGCGGGCTGGCGGGCTGGCTTGCCTGGTTCTGGGTAACGCGCCCGGTGCGTCAGCTCACCGCGCTGGTGGCAACCGACAGCCAGGACAGTATTCATGCGATCAAGGCGCTGGCGGCGCAAACTCCGGAGGCGAACCCGGGGAATGAAGTGGCCGTGCTGCATAATCGCTTTATTGAACTGGCCCGCCAGATTGCCGGGCAGTGGGACCGTCTGGCCGACAGCGATCGCCAGCGGCGAGAATTTGTCGCCAATATCTCCCACGATTTACGCACGCCGCTCACCTCTTTGCTGGGATATCTGGAAACGTTAAGCCTGAAGGCCGATCGCCTGACGATGGAGGAGAACAAGCAGTATCTGAATATCGCCCTGCGCCAGGGGAACAAGGTCCGCCATCTTTCTCAGCAGCTGTTTGAACTGGCTCGCCTGGAGCACGGCGGGATTAAGCCGCAGCCGGAAACCTTCGTGCTGGCTGAGCTGGTGCAGGATGTCGCGCAAAAATTCGACCTGGCAATCGCGACGCGCAATATCGGTTTACAGCTGGATCTGGCCACCGGGCTACCGCCGATAACGGCGGATCTCTCGATGATTGAACGGGTGCTGACTAATCTGCTCGATAACGCCATTCGCCATACGCCGGAAGGTGGGCTTATCCGCCTGACGGCGCGTCGCTCAGGGCCGGAATTTATCGTCGAGGTGGCCGATAGCGGACCGGGCGTTGCCGGTGAGCTGCGGGCAACCTTGTTCGAACGGCCTTCGGTGCTTGAACCTGGCGCGCAAAGCGCATCACGAGGGGGACTGGGTTTGATGATTGTGCGACGGATGCTGCAGCTTCACGGCGGCGATATTCGCCTGCTTGAAGCGCCGGCAGGGGCCTGTTTCCAGTTTACCCTGCCGGTTTAAGGTGGCGGATTGGCCGATCGCGATACCGGTCTATCGCCGTCTGCTAAACGGTAGCCCGGGTAAGGCGTTTACGCCGCAGCCCGGGAAATGGGGATTGAGGCTTTAGTGCGGCTTCGTCCCGGGCCGCGCTGCGCTTGCCCGGGCTACGGGGCCACGACTGTCTGCGGGCCGGTAGCCCGGGTAAGGCGTTTACGCCGCAACCCGGGGAGTGCGCCGGGGTTGAGGCTTTAGTGCGGCTTCGTCCCGGGCCGCGCTGCGCTTGCCCGGGCTACGGGGCCACGACTGTCTGCGGGCCGGTAGCCCGGGTAAGGCGTTTACGCCGCAACCCGGGGAGTGCGCCGGGGTTGAGGCTTTAGTGCGGCTTCGTCCCGGGCCGCGCTGCGCTTGCCCGGGCTACGG
>NZ_JAWXQV010000068.1:0-23144 GCF_033843325.1 Klebsiella sp. JN_Kp126
CTACCGAAGTATGGTGCTGGTTTATTAGCACTGTTTTATGGGGATCCCTCAGCGCTTTTGCGGGTTTTCTTTTTCTGGCTTGGAAAATAGGGGGTTGCACACTACACAAAATGTGCATTCTTTGTCGCGGTAGTGTTTTCTGCTGCTCTATTTTACATGCAATTAATTAAATTCTGAAATTGGCTGAGTTCTTCTGGCTGAGTGAAATAGTGGGTTGCACCAGAGAAAAAATGTGAATGATTTTTTTATATTCAATGATTTTTTGTAATGCATTGAATTTATTGTTTTTTGTATTTTCATTGTCATTCTATTTTGCCCATGAAAATAGGGTCTTGATGGACGATCTAAATATGTCATTGTATTCCAGAACGTCGCGAGTTCATTTTTAGCCATCCCTGTACAGGAAAAGCAAAAACCACTATTTATGGAATAATCACAAGGTGCTAACTAATGAGTGAGAAAGAGATCATTGAAGCAATTCGCATTCTGGGGCGTTATGTCGTTGATAGTTTGCCGGGGGGGAATTTTGTTCTTACCCCACTGGAGGATGGGGAAATCATAATTACCAAAGAATCTCACAAGCAATGCAAAAGATTCTTCCGGAAGAAGAAAAGCTGATTTATACTAATCACTTCGGCTGAACACCGAACCTATCGCGCCATCACCGGAGTAAAGTGATGACGCAAAAACGCAGCAACGCCATTCTACGCCGTGCCTTTGTGCGCGGTGTTTCTGTTTGTCTGTCGCGCCCAGGCGGTGCGATATGAGAGACCCCCGTCGCAGATGCAAAGCACCCGGTTGCGGTGCCTGGTTTAACCTTACCTATTCTAATGTTTACTGGTGCTGTGAAGAGCATAAGAGCCAGTACCTTGCTTATCAGCGCGAGAAACAAAAGGTTAAGGCACAAAACAGGTTAAAAAATAAACCCGTTCACCATATTCGCCCTGAACCAACGACGGTTGAAAAACCTCTCAGCCACTGGCTGGAAGTAACCGAGCGGGTTGTGAACACCCTTTGCCGTGAAACAGCCCTTGCTAATGGCGAAGGATGCATTTCATGCGGTACTCACTCTGCTGCTGTCTGGCACGCCGGCCATTACCGGACCGTCGCCAAAGCCTCCCACCTGCGGTTTACCCGCATCAATATCAATCTCCAGTGCGATGACTGCAACGTCGGTAAATCAGGAAACATCGTCGCCTACCGTGTCGGGCTGGTGGAGAAAGCTGGTGAAGCTGCTGTTCAGGAGTTGGATAACGACAACCGGATTCACCGCTGGACCATCGAAGAACTGGAAGCCATCCGCATTCAGGCATACGCCGACTTGCGCGCGCTGAAAAAAGCACAGGAGGCCGCATGACTAATACCTACTGCGAATTCCTGGCTGCTAAACGCGTAGCGCCATCCCATTATTTAAAAGAGGTTGGCGACCAGTGGCGAACTCCGGACCCGCTTTTCTGGGGTATCAATGCGATGTTTGGTCCGCTGGTGCTTGACCTGTTCGCTGATGACAGCAATGCAAAATGCCCAGTCTGGTACACCGCAGAAGATAACGCGCTGACGCAAGACTGGTCTGGTCGCCTGGCAGAACTCGGCGGCGCAGCATTCGGCAACCCTCCATATAGCCGCTCTCAGTACCACGAAAAGCAAGCCATCACTGGCATGACTCACATCATGAACTACGCAGCAGCGCAACGAGAGAAGGGCGGACGCTATGTTTTCCTGGTCAAATCCGCAACGAGCGAAACGTGGTGGCCGGAAGACGCGGATCATGTCTGCTTTATCCGCGGGCGGGTTGGTTTCGATCTGCCTGTCTGGTTTAAGCCTGCGGATGAAAAACAAAAGGCGACTAGCGCATTTTTCGCTGGTGCCATAGCTGTGTTTGATAAGACCTGGCGAGGAGAAAAATTCAGCTACATCAACCGCACCGAACTGGAAGCGAAAGGCCACGCGTTTATGGCGCTGGCGCAGTTTGCCATTGATAAGAAGGTGACCGCATGAGCCGTGACGCAATCGAGCGGATCCGCTACCGCTGGAAAAAGCTTCGCCTTTGCCGTCATCGCGGCACTGTATTAGTTGACTACCGCATACTGAAAAACTTTATACGCACCTGCCAGATCCGGGGAGAGACAGCATGACTCCAATGCAACGCCGTAGACAAAATGCCGCTATGTCAGAAGTCGCGGTTGCCACGCATAAACGATACCTCGGACGCCCAGAATTGCTTACCGGTATTCAGTCTGCCTGGATTAAATCCCTGCTCACTGTCTGGGGGGAGAGTCTACGAGGTGCTACTTTTCCCCGCAAGCCTACAACGCATTCATGCTGGTGGGCCATCAAAGGGGTCAGATGGTCAGACAAAGCTCTGGAGCGTTTCACTGCTGCGCTTGAACAGGCAAGGAGGGAGGGATTTCGCGGGCCTAATGCCCTGAAGAGGGCTCAGATAATTTTATGGCCAAAGCCAGAGACTAGCGTCATAGACAGCGCTATCAGTGATGATGATGCTGATTTTGTGGAGAAATGCGTGCTCGATGCCTTTGATGTTAACGACCCTGTTTATATTGTTGGGCTGAGCTATTACACGACGAGAAAAAAAATATCTGATATTACCAGGGAGCTTCAGAAGATAGCCCCATGGCTGACGGCAGACCAGGCAAGAGAGCGCGTGAAATGGTGCCTTAAGATATTTCAGGGAAGGGCATTTCTATCTGCACGCAAAAACCTGAGGAGTTAGGTTTTGGCTTTTTGTGCTCAAGGTTCATTTTATAATTGATTTTCACCCAAAAGTTTAGATAATCCATTCATGCTTGGCAGAGCTGTGCCACGATGGCAGCGATGAGAAGCGACAATTTGAATATAACGAGAACCCCGCCAATGCGGGGTTTTTGCTTTCCGGCGATACGACAGGGGTATTCGCGAGATGCATTGCATCAGTACCCCTGTCACATCGTCGTAGAGCATTGAAACGAGTTTCATCAGATGTTAAATTTTTGGTGTGGTGAATCCCCCTATGCGGAGGGGCATTGCCAGTCTGATATGTTTTTTTGCGCATTGCGAGTCGTCTGTGGACTGGCGGCGACTTACCGGGAGGCACCCGGCACCACACTCCATGTTTTTCTTGTTTTACGTACTATACTTTTTGTGTGGTTGCATCGTTTCGCTAAATCCTGAAATAACGTGCATAAGACGTTGTGGCAGAGCTGGCGGTGTAACCTCCACTGAACAAACTACCATTTTGCCCACTTCGACGAGTGGGCTTTTTTTTACTCAGACATATAAAGGCCGCGCATTTGTTCGGCCTTTTCTATTTGTGCCGCCAGAACGTCACTCACTCACTCTGTGTGTTGTCGTAAATCCATCTGGCGGCCATTCATACAGGCCCACTGTCTGACGGGCTCATAACCCAATCCGGGCAGGTTAAAGAGCGTGGGATTCCTAACCCCGCAATCGCTAACAGGGCCGCCTATTACTTTCTCGCACAGCACCCCGTTAAACCGGAGGTGAAACTATGGCAAATCGTATGCAAGACAAAGAGAGCATGGCCGGAATAACCTGGCTGGCTCTGCTGATCATTGCTGGTTGGGGCGGTCTGGTCCGATTCCTGATGGATGTGAAGCAGGGTAAAGCGAAATGGAGCTGGATAAATGCTCTTGCGCAGATCGTCGTTTCGGCATTTGCCGGGGTTATTGCTGGGTTAATAAGTATCGAAAGCGGGGCAAGCATTTACATGATTCTGGCATCTGCTGGGGTTAGTGGTGCAATGGGTTCTGTAGCCCTCACGTATTTCTGGGAACGTATTACCGGAGTGAAAGCGCAATGACAGCAGATCAAGTCATCGAGGGCATCCTCGGAAAAGAAGGCGGGTATGTCGATCATCCGTCAGATAAAGGCGGGCCGACCCGCTGGGGCATTACGCAGAATACCGCCCGCGCTTACGGATATACCGGGGATATGAAGTTATTGCCACGTCAAACGGCCAAAGCCATTTACCTGTCGCAATACTGGACGGAACCGAATTTCCACCGCATAGCCGAACTGTCGCCAGCCATCGCACAGGAATTGTGTGATACCGGCGTAAACATGGGTCCTCGCGTCGTCAGTACATTCCTGCAGCGCTGGTTAACGGCGCTGAACATGCAGGGCAAGCTATATCCAGACCTGAAGCCGGACGGCGCGATCGGCAACATCACTATTGCAGCGCTGAAAAGCTATCTGGCTGTTCGCGGCAAAGATGGCGAAACCACGCTGCTGAAAGGGCTCAATTGCAGCCAGGGTGCCCGATATCTTGAGCTTTCCGAAGGTCGGGCTGCTAATGAGGACTTCCTTTATGGCTGGGTTAAAGAGCGGGTGAGCCTATGAAGATGATTATTTTCGCTCTGCTGGCGTTGGTGGCGGTGCTGGTCCTTTTGCTACTGCGCAAATATACCCGGCTGGAGTTCGTTGACCATGCCCGCCTGTTGTTGAAAACGTGGTCTGTGAGGCTGGGTGCTGTCGGCGCGCTGATTGGCGTTTGGGCCCAGTCGTTCCCGGATGCGGCTCTTCATGCTTGGGCCATGTTGCCGCCGGATATTAAGGGTATTCTGCCGCCAAACATAGTGGCGATGATTAGTCCCGCGTTGGTAGTGCTGGCGGTGCTATCGCAATACGTACGCCAGCCGGCATTGAAAGATAAGGCCGACAGGCTGAAGGGGTCGCCACAATGAGCTTTGAAATAATCGCCGGGTTGGCAGTTCTCATTCTGGGGGCTATTGCCGGTGCGTTCGGTATTGGTCACGCCCGCGGAAATAGCAAGGCCGAAGCCAAAGCAGAACAGCAGCGAACCGAAGAGAACGCCGCTGCTATTGTCGCCGCAGCAGAACGCCGGGCTGATGCAACGAAAGGGGCCAGTGATGTACAGGAAGACGTTAAGCGTATGGGCGATGACTATGTTGATCGCGAGCTGCGCGAAAGATTTACCCGCCCCGGTAGTCGTTGATACGGCCTGCAGCTGGGTGAGGGTCATCTACCTGACCGACCACGATATTGACGTGATGGACCGTCAGACGAAGCGGGACATTCTGGCTCACAACAGAGCGTGGCAGGCGAACTGCAAATCAGAAGAGGCTAGCTGGACTCAGTAATTTAGAGAAAACCATGCAATGAAAAAAATAACTGTTCGATCTGATAAATCATTAATGGTGTCGATTAATAATGAGGAAGTCAGCCTACTAGAAAAATTTAAGCATTGTAAGAAGTACCATTTTAAAGAGTCGGAGGGGGCTCCGACTCGACTAATCACTCCAGTGGTTCTACAGGGTCTGTCTTTGAATGTGACGCAAACTGGATAGCCGCAAGCAGTGCGGACCGCATTTTTTCATACTCTCTACTTTTAACGACCTCTGACATAAGTTCAGTAACGTCCAAATTGGCTGAGCAATACCCTTCCTTCGTGGGGACTGATATTTCAACCTTCATTCCATTGGCTATGGAGGCACCTAAAACGCGCAGCGGCTCTGAATCGAGCAAAGACGATACACGATCTTTATCTACGGGTTGAAAACAGAGTGCGGAGCCATCGAAACGGATCAGAACCCCACTCCGGTCGGGTCTCATTTCTGGGCCAACATCCATTATTCGCCATCCGCAATACCAGGTACGGCATACATCTGGCCGTGCATTATAAATCGAGCATCCTCCTTGTGGTCTAAGGTACTGGCATGGCACATCGGCGAGCTTCTTAAGATTAGGTTGCTCGATTCGTAACGAATGGCAACAAACAGAACAGGTACCGCACTTCCTGTCTTTGATTAATAATTTTTCTAGACTCATTGCTCACATCTCCATTGAACGGATTTACTTCGGTGAAGACCAAAATAAGGCAAGCAAATTGGTTTGGATATCCTGATAAAAACACATGTATCCGGACCGGAATTTCATGCGCATCGCACGCTCACATCAAAGAGAGTCTTTCAGTAGTGAGCCTGGGTAAACCGTTACCTCTTGGCGGATTTATCGTGCGACAGGCTCACGTCTAAAAGGAAACGTATCATGAGTAATAAAACCTTACGCTATCTGGCGCTGCTACAGACGTGCTCTATGCGCTGTTTTACCGTGGTGCATTGCTATCTGGTGACCTGCCGTCCAAGTCGGGTGCCGCCGAACTACGCGAACTGGGCTTTGCTGAAACCAGGCGCACAGTGACGGAATACCAGAAAGAAAATCACTTCACCTTCCTGACAGCGGAAGGGCAGGAGTTTGCCGTTAACCACCTGGCAAACACACAGTTTGGCAACGGGTTCAAAATTGATCGCAGCGGTAAAGTATTCATCAACGACGCATTCATTGGTGGTGAAATTTACGCTTCGGAACTCGAAGCGCCTCAGTCGGTGACCAATATCTACAACATCAGCTTTGGTGTTCGCAATGATAAGCCTGTGCAGAACAAGGTAACCATCAGCGCCGATAAGTTCGAAGTTAAATCTGATATTTATTCCAATCTCGAAGTGGTACTTGAAAACACGCTGAAAAAAGCTGCTAAGAGCGCGGCAATGGATGTTGTAAAGCAAGTGGCAGCAGACCAGAAAGCGCTGGATGAACTGGCAGACCACATTCGCAAAGCTATTCACAATGAATGCTTAGCGGGTGGAATTATTTGGCAAAGATTCAGCCGATAGTCAGCGGAGGTTATATGCGTCTCACTGTATTAGATGACGATCCAGGCAGGAAGATTAATCTCGGTGTAGAGCGATACGCTGTTTTTCTCGATGGTATTGAGGTTAAGCATGTCTTCACTGATGACGATGAGAAGGGCGAAGTAATCGCAGCCGTTCCTGATGAGCGTGGTTATATGACGACAGAGAAAGGTGAAGTGAAGCGGCATACGCTTTACGGTTCCGTGAGGATTGAACCATGCCAGCGTTAATCCCTCGCGCATGTCGCAAGAGAGGTTGTCCAGGTACGACTACGGACCGTTCAGGCTACTGTGAGCAGCATCGAAATGAGGGCTGGCAGCAGCATCAGCAGGGTAAGAGCCGCCATGAGCGTGGCTACGGCGGCAAGTGGGATATCAAGCGTGCCCGCATCCTGAAGCGTGATAATCATCTGTGTCAGAACTGCCTGCGTACTGGACGCGCTGTCGCGGCTACAACCGTTGACCATATCAAGGCTAAGGCTCATGGGGGTATCGATGACGATTCGAACCTCGAAAGCCTGTGCTGGCCCTGCCATCGAACGAAAACCGGGCGCGAACGCATCAAATGATATCGATTCTCATTTTAGCCGTGGCAGAGGGGGGCGGGGTCAAATCCCTGACGGCAACGGCCAAAAGGACCGCCGCCTAACCTTTTTTCACACCGCCGCAGGTTAGAAAACTTTTTTTTGGGGTCCCTCATCCGATGATTAATAGGAGTTTTCGATTATGCCAGGACCACCGAAAACCCCGACACATCTGGCTTTAGTGAAGGGTAACCCATCCAAACGCCCGATCAACAAGAACGAGCCGAAACCCCCGTCAGGGGTCCCCCCAATTCCCAAGCATTTTGATAAGCAGGGCAAATACTGGTTCAAGCGAATTGGTGAAGAGCTCGATGCTGTTGGCGTGTTGACCACGCTGGATGCTAAAGCGCTGGAGTTGTTGATCGAGGCTTACGTCGAGTATCGGCACCATTGCGAAACGCTTGATCGGGAAGGTTATACCTATGCCGTCTACAGCGAAGATGATTCTGATGAGGGTGGGGAGCGGGAAATACGAATGATAAAGCCGCACCCTGCAGCAGTCATGAAGGCTGATGCATGGAAACGAATTAGAGCAATGCTGAGTGAATTCGGCATGACACCTGCCAGCCGATCCAAGGTTGGTGCAAAAGGCCCGGCAGAAGCCGACCCACTGGAAGAATTTCTCAAAAAGCGCAAATGATGAATGGCAACCGTTGCAGATGGATTCCGCTACGCCGAGCGCGTGGTATCTGGCGATATCGTTGCTGGCGAACTGGTGCGCCTGGCGTGCCGGCGGTTCTTTCATGATTTAGAGCACGGCCCAGGGCGCGGTGTTTATTTTGATGAAGACCGCGCCCAGCACGTTCTCGATTTTTATAACTTTGTTCCTCATGTGAAGGGGCATTTGACCGGCAAGCCGATCGAGTTAATGGATTGGCACATTTTTATCCTGATAAATCTTTTCGGGTTTGTCTCCCCGCTGATCGACGAACTGACGTCTGAAGGTATCCTGGACGACGACGGCGACCCAATGTTTGTGCGGCGATTTCGTACCGCCTATGACGAAGTGGCCCGTAAGAATGCCAAATCAACGCTTTCATCTGGAATCGGCCTTTATATGGCTGGTGCTGATGGTGAGGGCGGCGCTGAGGTATATTCCGCCGCAACAACCCGAGATCAGGCGCGCATCGTGTTCGATGATGCGAAGCGCATGATTAAGTTGGCGCCGAAAACGCTGGGGCGGTTGTTTGGCAGCAACAAGCTGAACATTCACCAGGAACGGACAGGCTCAAAATTTGAACCTGTCGCCAGTGATGCGAATAACCTCGATGGCCTGAATATTCACTGCGGGATCGTTGATGAGCTCCATGCGCATAAAACCCGTGACGTCTGGGAGGTTCTGGAAACAGCAACCGGTGCACGCCTGCAGTCCCTTATTTTCGCCATCACTACTGCGGGTTTTAATAAAGAAGGCATCTGTTACGAGCAGCGGGATTACGCGATTAAGATTCTGAAGAACTTCGATAACCCGGACCCACTATCGATTAAGGATGACAGCTATTTTGCCCTGATTTACACCCTGGATGATGGGGATGATCCTTTCGACGAGGCCAACTGGCCGAAAGCAAACCCCGGACTGGGGGTTTGTAAACGATTGGATGATATGCGCCGCCTGGCTAAAAAGGCGAAAGAGCAGGTGGCGGCGCGGGTCGGCTTTTTTACCAAACATCTCAATATCTGGGTGCAGGGTGAAAAAGCATGGATGGACATGGCTCGATGGGAAAAATGCCGTGACGCCTGGGAAGATGCCACTTCGGCCAGGTGGTCAATGTGGCTCGGCGTTGACCTTTCCAACAAAATTGATATTTCAGCTGCGGTTAAAGTCTGGCTCGCTCCAAATGGCGATGTTTATGTCCGCTCCCGATTCTGGATACCTGAAGGGCGGCTGGAAGCCTGTTCTAGGCAGCAGGCAGACCTTTACAGAAAATGGAATCTCTCTGGATTCCTTGAATTTACCGATGGTGATGTCGTTGACCATGCAGTGATTAAAGAGGAAACGATCGAATGGGCTCGTGGCGACTCGCTGAACGAGTTTGCATACGACCCGTGGAGTGCCACTCAGTTTGCTTTGTCGGTAGCAGCTGAAGGAGTACCGATTGTTGAAGTCCCTCAGACGGTAAAAAACTTGTCTGAAGCAATGAAGGAAGTCGAGGCGAAAATTTACGCCGGGCGTTTTCATCACGATGGCAATCCGGTAATGACATGGATGATGTCAAACGTCACCGTCAAACCCGACAAAAACGAGAATATTTTCCCCAACAAGGCTACGCCTGAAAACAAAATTGACGGTCCTGTCGCGATGTTTATTGCGATGAGCCGTTTACTTGTTAATGGTGGCGAACCAGAGACGACCCTTTCTGACCACCTGGAAAGTCACGGCGTCCGTTCACTTTAAAGAGGCAGTTATGATCCTGATGATTCTTGCCCCGCTAATCGGGGTGGTCGGTGCTGCTTTGTTTTCTTACGGAGCATGGCTGGTTTTCCCGCCAGCGGGTTTTATTTCTGCTGGCTTATTGTGTCTGTTCTGGTCATGGGCAGTATCGAAATATTTGTCCGCGCCACGTAATGTTTATAACGAAGGCGGTGACTGATGTTCTTTCCTGGGTTATTCAGAAAAAACGATACTCCGGTTACCACGCCTGCAGAATTGGCAGAAGCTGTGGGGATGACTTACGACACTTACACCGGAAAACGTGTCAGCAGCCAGAAAGCGATGCGTCTTACAGCGGTCTTTGGTTGTATTAGAGTGCTGGCTGAGTCAATGGGAATGCTTCCCTGCAACCTGTACAAGGTCACTGGCAACAGTAAGCAAAAAGCGACATCTGAAAGGCTGCACAAATTACTGACGATGAAGCCAAATGACTATATGACCCCTCAGGAGTTCTGGGAGTTGGTCATAGTCTGTCTTTGCCTGCGCGGGAATTTTTACGCTTATAAGGTTAAAGCCCTGGGGGAAGTGGTTGAACTCCTGCCTATTGATCCCGGTTGTGTAGACCCGAAGCTAAACAGCCAGTGGCAACCGGTGTATCAGGTCACTTTCCCTGATGGTTCGACGGATGTGCTGGGGCAGGATGATATCTGGCACGTCAGGACGCTGACATTTGACGGGCTGGTGGGCCTGAACCCAATCGCATACGCAAGGGAGGCCATTTCTCTGGGTATGGCGACTGAAGAACACGGTGCCCGATTGTTCTCAAACGGTGCTGTCACTTCCGGGGTCCTTCGTACTGAGCAAACGTTGACTGATGCAGCCTATGACAGGTTGAAGAAAGATTTTGAGGATCGTCACCTCGGGCTCAGCAATGCGCATCGTCCGATGATTCTTGAAATGGGTCTCGACTGGAAGTCGATGGCGCTCAATGCCGAGGACAGTCAGTTTCTTGAGACCAGAAAATTCCAGCTGGAGGAGATTTGCCGACTGTTCAGGGTGCCGATGCACATGGTACAGAACACCGACCGCGCGACCTTCAGCAATATCGAAAACCTTGGCATCGGCTTTATTAATTATTCCCTTGTCCCTTACATGACCCGCATCGAGCAGCGAATTAACGTAGGACTGGTGAAGGAATCGAAACAGGGCACCTACTATGCCAAATTCAATGCCGGTGCGTTGCTGCGCGGGGATATGAAATCAAGGTTCGAATCGTATTCAACCGGTATTAACTGGGGTATTTACTCACCAAACGACTGCCGTGAACTGGAAGATATGAACCCACGCTCTGGCGGTGATATTTATCTGACACCGATGAATATGACGACCAAGCCGTCTGACAGCAATAAGAGCAAAACAACCGAGGAAAAACATGATGCCGATGACTAAACAGCGGCTGGATATTCCGCTGAAGCTAAAGTCTGTCAGCGATAGCGGGGAGTTTGAAGGCTATGGTTCTGTATTTGGCGTTAAGGACAGTTACGACGATGTAGTTGTTCCCGGCGCTTTCAGTAAATCACTTCAGTCATGGCGGGAGAAAAATGCGCTTCCAGCCATGCTCTGGCAGCATCAGATGGATGAACCCATCGGGGTTTATACCGAAATGAAAGAGGATGAGGTCGGCTTATATGTCAAAGGTCGGTTACTCATTGATGATGATCCTCTTTCAAAGCGAGCGCATGCCCACATGAAGGCCGGTTCTTTAACCGGCCTTTCTATTGGTTACATGCTCAAAGACTGGGAATACGACCGCGATAAAGGCGTGTTTCTTCTTAAGGAGATCGACCTTTGGGAGGTCAGCCCCGTAACGTTTCCGTCGAATGATGAAGCGCGGGTGAGCGATGTTAAAAGCGCGTTTGCCCGTGGTGAAACACCATCCCAGAAAAGTATAGAACGGGTCCTGCGCGATGTTGGGCTCTCCCGCACCCAGGCCAAAGCATTCATGGCCGGGGGCTATGGCAACCTCTCTCAGCGTGACGCTGATGGCGTGGATGTCGCACTGGATGCATTGAAAAACATCAAATTTTAATCAGGAGTTGAATTATGGCAGTCGAAATTAAAGACGTTGAGCAGGTCGCGCAGGATTTGCAGCAAAAATTCGATGATTTTAAAGCGAAAAATGATAAGCGCATTGACGCTATCGAATCTGAAAAAGGCAAGCTGGCCGGAGAAGTTGAAACACTTAACGGCAAGCTGACCGAGCTGGATCAGCTTAAAACCGCGCTGGAAGATGAGCTTAAACAGCTTAAACGTCCCGCTGGTGGCACTCAAAGCAAGGCCGCAACCGAGCACAAAACCGCTTTCATCGACTTTATGCGCAAGGGTAAGGATGACGGACTGCGCGATCTTGAGCGTAAAGCCCTGCAGGTTGGCGTGGATGAAGACGGCGGATATGCTGTCCCGGAAGAGCTGGACCGCACCATTCTTAATCTTCTGAAAGATGAAGTGGTGATGCGCCAGGAGGCGACAACTATCACCGTTGGTGGTGCCAACTATAAAAAGCTGGTTAACCTTGGCGGCACCGCTTCCGGCTGGGTCGGTGAAACTGATGCCCGCCCTGAGACTGCTGCATCCAAACTCGGTCAGATTGAACCGTTCATGGGTGAAATCTACGGAAACCCTCAGGCAACCCAGACGATGCTGGATGATGCTTTCTTTAACGTAGAGGACTGGATCAACAGCGAACTGGCGGTTGAGTTTTCGGAACAGGAAGAAATCGCCTTCACCAGCGGCAATGGTACGAAGAAACCGAAAGGATTCCTGGCCTATGCATCTTCTCTGGATGACGATAAAACCCGTGCCTTTGGCACCCTGCAGCACATTCTTTCCGGTGCGGCGGCAGGTGTGACGGCCGATGCGATTATCAAGCTGGTCTACACCCTGCGCAAGGTACACCGCAACGGCGCTAAGTTCATGATGAACAACAACAGCCTGTTTGCGGTTCGCATCCTGAAGGACTCCGAGGGTAACTATCTCTGGCGTCCGGGCCTTGAGCTGGGCCAGCCTTCCTCTCTGGCGGGTTATGGCGTTGCCGAGAATGAGCAAATGCCGGATATCCGGGCTTTTCAATTCAGGAGCTGAAATGCAACTTACTCTCGATACGTTAAAAGAAACCGGTGCCTTTACCGGGCGTCCCGTGGAAAAAGAAATTAAGTGGAAAGGCCGTGACGGGAAAGAGCATATCGCAACCGTCTATGTGCGCCCGATGGGTTACCACACCACTAAAGCTGAACTGCTGGCGTATAACGGGAAATCGGACCCGATTGCTGAGCGCATTGCGGCGCATATTTGCGATCAGGACGGCGCCCCAGTGTTTACCGCGGCTGACATTCTTGGAACTGCTATCCCGGAGCGTGGGGCGCTAGACGGTCCGATCGTTATGGCCCTCCTGGCTGCAATTCATGATGTAAACGAACTGGGAAAGACTACGAGCTAACCGGCGAGGATGAATTCTGGTGCGAACTGGTGATGAACGGCATCGGCGGCCGCACCATCGCAGAGGCTCAGGAGCGGATGAGTCGCAGGGAATTTCTGGTTTGGCTCAAGTACCGTGAGAAGTACGGACCGCTCAATATCATGATGCGTACCGAGTGGGGGGCTTCGCTGGTGGCGTCTGTCCTGGCTAACATCAATAAGGCAAAGAACACGCCGCCGTTCAAGGTAAGTGACTTTGCACCGCACATCAACGAAGCGCCATTATCTCTGGAAGAAGCTATGAAAAGTTGGCGTTGATATCATTTATTTGGTTATATACTCTCTGGGATGATTATATTTATACCGAGGGAATTATGATAAAGAAAACAGCTGTTGTTTTTACTGTAATGCTTTTAGGTGGCTGCGTTAGTGCGCCAGATAAGGCTGAGCTAAGCCGCGCCGATTATGGGAAGTTACCTGATAATTATCAGGAAATAATTAAAGATAGTATGTCGGCGCGCCTTAAGGACCCTTATTCTGCACGATATGATTTCAATGAACCTTTCAAAGGTTGGTGCAAGTCAGGATTTACAACTTATTACGGATGGTTAGTTCCTTTTACTCTTAACGCTAAAAACAGTTATGGCGGTTATGTAGGTAATAAGTCATACCTTTATCTGGTGAATAAAAATAATGCTATTGACTATACGGCCTCCTTCCAGGTGCGAGGGTGCGGAAAAAGTTAGATTTAGTAAATTAAAATGAACCTCGCTCCGGCGGGGTTTTTTATTGCCTGGAGAAAATTAAATGGCTGGCAAGTCCCTTGGTACTTTAACAATTGATCTCATAGCAAAGGTCGGCGGATTTGTTCAAGGAATGGATAAAGCCGAAAGGGCATCCCAAAAATGGCGTGACCAGGTAAAAAAAGACGCCAAGGAAATAAGCACCTCCATTATTGCTATTGGAGCAGCTGCGGCAACTGCCGCTGTCGGGATTGGCGCTGCTGGGCTGGCGATTGTAAAAAATACAGCACAGCAAGTGACCGAAGCTGATCGTTGGGCTAAGTCATTAAAAATGTCCACCCAGGATTTGCTTTCCTGGCAATACGCAGCTGAACAGGCAGGTTTAACCGGCGATAACATAGCCGATATTTTCAAAGACATTAATGATAAAGTCGGCGATGCGGTACTGAATAAATCAGGTGAGGCTGCTCAAGCGCTGGATACCCTCGGGCTTTCAGCTCAGAAGTTATCACAGCAGGCGCCTGACAAGCAGTTGTTAGCTATCAGCTCGGCATTGCAAAAAATACCCTCTCAGGCAGGGAAAACAAACATTCTTGAAAGTCTGGGGAACGACCTGTCAAAAATGCTGCCGTTGTTCGACAACAACAACGAGAAGCTAAAACAGTTCCTTCAGTTATCAAAGGATTTTGGCGTAGCCCCGCCGCAGGAAGATATTGATAACCTCGTTAAAGTTAATCAGTTTTTCCAGGATATTGAGACAAGCGCCCGCGGCTTAAAAATGGAAATTGCGTCTGGCCTGGCAAAAGTAGATTTATCCCCTCTACAGGACGGACTTGATAGTATCCATGATGTGTTCACTGACCCTGCTATCCTGCAGGGCCTGTCCGATCTGGTGGGCGAGGCGATCAGTTTAGCCGGTGTAGTTGGCCGAATTGCTGGTGGGCTTGGCGCCATCGCTTCCTATACACGCTCGCGGATCGGTGCGGTATCCGGTAACTATGATTCAGCTGATGAAAATGATGTAGAGCAACGAATTGAATTCCTCAATAAAAGGGGCAATCAAAGTAAAGAGCAAAAAGATGAATTAGATTTTTTAAATAAACGTCTTCAGTATCTTCGAGCCATCAAATCAAGCTTAACCCCTGAGGATGTGGAGAAAGGAGCTAATGGGTTAACTTCTCTTCTCTCTGACATGGGAATCGACCAGCCAAAAGGTGGCGATTACAACCTGGGGAAAGGGCAATCTAATCAGAAGATAACACCAAAGAGTAATTCATCTGATAACGCGTTTAAAAACCGACTTTTGGACCTCCAAAAACAAGCCGCTCTCATTGAAACTACGGGTAAAAAAACAGCTGAAGTTACAGAGCTTGAAAAATTAAACTTCGATATAAGTAGTGGTAATCTAAAGAAATTATCCGAAGCTCAAAAAGACCAATTACGATCTGCTGCAAAGTTTCTTGATTCTAAGAAGGAAGAGCTACGCCTTAATCAGGAAAACGCGAAAGTGGCTGAGTACGTATCAGGCCTTGAAAGACAGAATAAATTAATTAAACAGGGGCATGATAGTGAATTTATTGGTCGTTATTCTGGCGACCGAGAACGTAGTCGAATGCAAGAGCGCAACAGTATTCAGCAGGACTATGAGGGGAATCGCGAGGATTTATTAAAGCAATACCAATCCGGTGATATTTCTAAAAGTCTTTATGACGCTGAAACTGAAGCGTTACAAGATGCACTGAATAAGAGGCTTGAAATTCAAAATGATTATTATAAACAACAGGATGAATTACAGAATGATTATAGTGCTGGGTTAATTTCTGGTTTTACAACGCAGGCTACTGCTGCGATGGATTTGTACTCCACAATGCAGCAGGTTGGGGCGCAAACATTCAGCAGCATGACCGACATGATCATAACGTGGGCAGAAACTGGAAAGTTGAATGCTCAAGATTTTGCAGCAACTTTTATACAGTCGGTAGGTGCGGCCATGCTGCAATATGCCGCTGCGCAGGTAGCAATGGCGGCGCTTAATGCCTTCACGCAATGGATAGGCGTTCCTTACGTTGGCCCGGCGGTGGCTCCGGCTCAAGCAATTGCTGCTGCAGCAGCTGCTGGTGTATTCATGACGGCGATCGGGTCGGCATTACACGGCCAGGCCCATGACGGTATCGACTCAGTGCCGGAAACCGGAACATGGCTCCTGCAGAAGGGCGAGCGCGTCACGACGGCTAAAACCAGTGCGAAACTTGATGCCACCCTGGACAGGGTTGCAACCCAGTCAACCGGCGGCGGTGCTATTTACGCTCCGAACATCACCATCCCAATAAATGGAAACCCGTCTGATGCGACTCTCGCTCTCGTGCGAAAGGCAGCAGATGAGGGAGCTGAACGTGGATATCGTAAAGCCGTTAATTCTGTAGCGAGCGGGCAAGGCGATCTGCATAAAGTGTTAATGGCAAAAACAACCTCCGGGAGGAAGATCGGTTAATGGCTATTTCAACCAACATCAACTACCCGGCTGATTATTTACCTTGCCCCCTAAAGGAAAACTTTGGGCTTAAACCGACCTCTCCGCTCAAAAGTACCCAGATGGTCACCGGTCGTCGGAGACAGCGACGGGCTTATACGTCTGTACCAACTCAAACGCCGGTTTCGTGGATATTTACCGATGGGCAAGCGCAACTTTTTGAAGCCTGGTTCAGGGATACAATTACGGATGGGGCTGACTGGTTCAATATGCCCATGTTAACCCCGCTTGGTGCACAGGATTACGTATGTCGGTTTGTCGATATTTACGAAGGTCCTACACCAGAAGGGGGAAAATATTGGCGATTTTCAGCGACGCTGGAGCTCTGGGAGAGACCGATCCTCCCTCCTGGCTGGGCAGAGTTCCCGGATTTTATTGTGAACAGCGACATTCTTGATCTGGCAGTTAACAGGGAGTGGCCTGAAGCATGACAATTCTCAACCGTCTCTATGCCAGCTGCGGGCCTGAAGTCATTATTGAAACGCTGCAGATCAACATCGGGGATGAAGTCCATTACCTGTGCAACGGGTACGACGATATCACCGCGACAACAGAGAACGGGGACACCGTTGAGTTCAAAGCCTGCGCGATGGATGTCGCATTACCCGCCCGTAATGATGATGGCACTCAGGATTTAAAATTTGCGCTCTGCAACGTTGATGGCAAGGTTTCAACGGCCATTCGAAACGCCATCAACAACCTTAACTCGGCATCTCTGACATATCGTAGTTTCATCTCCACGGATTTAGCCGCGCCAGCCGCCGTTCCTTACACCCTGGCGATTAAGTCTGGTTACTGGACTGCGACAGAAGCGCAGATCACTGCGGGTTACATGAACGTGCTGGATACTGCGTGGCCCCGTAATCGTTACACCCTGAATTACTTCCCCGGCCTGCGCTACGCCAACTAAGGAAAATTTATGACCTTCAATCCTGAAAAATACCGTTCAGTCACCTGGCTGAAGGGCGGCAGGGTGTACCCGCAACTCGACTGTTTTGGCATTGTTAACGAGATACGTCGCGATTTAGCGGTGCCTGAATGGCCTGATTTTGCCGGTGTGACCAAAGACGGAGGTGGTCTCGATCGGGAGGCCAGAAAACTGATGCTTTCCCTGCAACGCTGTGAGCCCTGTGAGGGGGCTGGTGTGGCTTGTTACTCCGGCTCATCGGTAACGCATGTGGGGATCGTCGTCAGTATTGGCGGCCAGTTACATGTAGCCGAATGCAACCCGGGAACGAATGTCACGTTTCTGCCGTTGCCGCGATTTAAGCGGCGCTTTGTCAAAGTGGAGTTCTGGCGGTGATTAGAATCTACCCCTCCCGGCTACCTGGTGAGCCGCTTGAAACGCATGAACACAGGGCAATGACGCTGCATGCGTGGATGGTTGAAAATGTTGAAAGCTACAGTGAGCGTGAGAGACACCCTGTGTCGGTTGAGCTGGGTGGCGTCAACATTCCTCCCGAGCAATGGCCGTTATGCTATATCAGGCCTGAAAGCGATGTGCGTATCTATCCCGTACCCTACGGGACGGGGCTTGAGATAGCCGCGTGGGCAGCGGTGGCCGTCGCAGTAGCCTCTGCGGCTTACACGCTTTTCATGATGTCGGGCCTGGACTCCGGGGGATATTCCTCTTCGACAGGCAGAAGTCTTGATCTCAATCCGGCAAAAGCGAATACAGCCAAACTGGGTGACCCCATTCGTGAAGTTTTTGGCCGCCGCCGTATTTACCCGGATTATGTGGTCCAGCCGGTTACCCGGTTTGACCCTGTCGATCCGACGATCATGCGGGTTCATATGCTGGTTTGTCTGGGAATGGGTAACTTCTCATTCTCTAATGGTGATCTGCGCGTGGGGGATACGCCAGCATCGACCCTTGATGGATTCAGCCACACCCATTACCCACCTGGCGCCGATGTATCCGGCGATGAACGTAGCGAGAACTGGTTTAATTCCACCGAGGTGGGCGGAACGTCTTCAGGTACTGGCCTTGATATGGCGCAGACCTCACCGGACTCAGACGATATTATCGCGGACAGCATGACTGTGTCCGGCGCGACCGTAACGTTTACCGGGCTTGATACGGATGACGACGATGATGAAGATGAAGACGACAACGCTCTGCCTGACAGCTGGGTCGAAGGTACTATTGTGGAGATTAAAGCGCCTACCAATTTCCTGATTTCCACCTCGTCAGGCTACAGCGTGTTTGCCAGCAAGCTGCTGACGGAAATCGCTCCGGCGGCTGGAATGCCGGTGACGCTGAGTTTTAACAGTGTTGATTATGATCTCTTCATTGCAGCATATACGCCGGGGCAGGATGCCGTGCCTGGTGAGGGTGGCAGCGCGGCTAAAATCCAGGCCAGCGCTGCGCCGACGACTTACGATTTCTCTCTGGGCAGTACAACCTTTACGTTCACCTGGCACGGAACAACCTATACCGTCTCGCTGGTTGCAGATTATGTGAACATGTCCGGCCTGCTGGCCGCGATCTCGGAGGGGCTGACCGGTTCGGGACTGGTCGCGCAGGACAATGGCGGTACAGTGCTGATCACGGAGGAGTCCAGCCCGTTCGCCGGTGGATCAATTACCTCGTCTTCGCTTCCGTCGTCTGTTTTCGGCGATACCCCGGCTTACTCTACTGGCACGGCATCAACAGGCGGCAGTGCGGCCATAACAGCAAACGTGACCCTGGCCTATAACAGCGCCACAGGAACTGCATTCTCAGGTATGCCGGAAGGCACGCAACGACTTTCGCTGTCTCACCGTGGCAATGAGTACCAGATTATTTCGACTGACGGGACCACGGCGACGGTAGGTCGCATGGTTGACGGGGCGATTGATGCGTCATGGCCCGGCTTCATCGCCCGGACAATGATCGACTACGAAGCCACCGGACTGAATGACAGCGATACCTGGATGGGGCCATTTCTGGCAAGCCCGGATAACGAAACTGTTGATATTTTTGAGGTCAATTTTTCTTTCCCAAGTGGTATCTGTGGCTTTGACAGCAAAGGGAAAAAACGAATACGCCATGTTGAGTGGGAGATTCAGTATCGGGTTTATGGTTCTGGTGCCGGATGGATCAGTAAAACAGGTGAGTATGCGCTGAAAAACGTTAACGGGCTTGGATTCACTGAACGCATAGTTCTTGACTCACCTGGTCTGGTTGAAGTTCGTTGTCGTCGACGGAACGAGCAGGGCAGCAACAATGCCCGTGACAACATGTACTGGCAGGCACTCAGGGGGCGACTTCTGACGCGTCCGGTATCCTATGCTGGCGTGACTCTCCTGGGGGTGACTGTCGAGACCGGCGGGAAACTTGCGGCACAGTCCGATCGGCGGGTGAATGTCGTAGCCACACGTGTTTATGACTCAGGTACACCGCGGACGATTTCCGGCGCGCTGCTGCACGTAGGGAACTCTCTGGGTCTTCAGATGGATACAGAGACCATCAGCGAACTGGAGTCGATGTACTGGGCGCCCGGGAACGAGTATTTCGATTTTGCTACCGGCGACAGTCTCTCCGCCCTGGAAATGCTGCAGAAAATCGCGAATGCCGGGAAATCCTATTTCCTGCTCAGTGATGGGCTGGCGACGGTCGGGCGTGAAGGGGTTAAGCCCTGGACAGGTATTATCACGCCGCATGAAATGACGGAAGAACTGCAGACAGGGTTCTCTCCGCCGTCAGATGACGATTATGACGGTGTTGACGTTACCTACATCAACGGCACTACCTGGGCGGAGGAAACAGTCCAGTGCCGCACGACTGACAATCCGACACCGGTCAAAATCGAGGACTATAAACTCGATGGTGTTCTGAACCGGGACCACGCCTGGCAGATTGGTATGAGACGCCTGATGAAGTATCTGCATCAGCGGTTGACGTTCCAGACTACAACGGAGCTGGATGCGCTGTGTTACAACGTCGGTGACCGTATCGTTCTGACTGACGACATACCGGATTCAGCGACGACAATCAGCTGCCTGGTGGAGTCATTATCGACCACTGACGGCGTCTCGACGTTGACGGTATCAGAACCCCTGAACTGGACATATCCGAATCCGAGAACACTGATTCGCTACCAGGACGGATCAGCATCTGCGCTGATGGTGGCGACAAAGGTCGGGGATTATCAACTCTCCGTACCGTATCTCAGCGAGTTCGACGCTATTGATTTCAGCACACCTTCCATCGAGCCGGTGAGGCTGATTTTCTGTGATTCCTCTCGTGTCGGCTATGACGCGATTGTTTCAGAAATTGCCCCGCAATCTGACGGGACGTGCCAGGTCACCGCAAAAGAGTACCGCGCGTCATTCTACGACTACGACAACGCCGGTTACCCCGGCGACGTTGCATAAAACATAAATGACTCTCAACAACCCGCTTCGGCGGGTTTTTTGTTATAGGGCGACTATGAGCACATACAAAACGAAAAATCCTTTAGGGTCCGCAGCCGTAAAGGACCTGTACGATAACGCCGAAAACGTGGATAGATTCGTTAATGACAGGACAAAAGAAGATCTCGATGACCGGTTAGGAGTGCTCCGCAAAACCTGGTACGGCATGGAGATGATCTTCAGTCGCTTCATCACGTATATCACTGGTCGCGGCGAGCAGGCGGTAGGGGCCATTGGCTGGCAGGAGCTGGGAAACTGGGCGACCGGCCTCACAGTCGATAATCGCCAGCAAATCGTTTACTACAATGGCTCCTGGTACAAATATCTTGGAGAGCTGGAACATGTCATTGCGGGGGATTCTCCGGAGAACGATGGCGGGGTGTGGTCGGCGGAAAACCCGACGGGAAAATGGTCGAACATTGGAGATGCAGCTCTTCGCTCAAACCTGGGTTCAGACGAACCGGGAATGGGCGACAATATTATTACCCACGTGCCTACAGAATTAGACGGTCAAATCACGACGGTTAATCAGGCTTTAAGCGCTCAGGCTCCCACCATCTGGCAATACGCCAGATATGTTACAAACAAACCTACTACGTTTCCTTCCACGTGGGACTGGGGGCCAGCATTTCAGGCCGCGCACGATAACGATAATGTCGGACCTCTGCTAATTAACGGCGAAACTTACACCGTCCGAACGCCTGTCGTTTATGAATATACCGATGATGATTACACCAAATATTCAAGACTCCCACGGTGTTTATCAGGAAGCGCGAGTATTGATTATTCAGAGCTGGGAAACGGAGGGGCGGGTTTTAATGACGCTCTTGAAGTTGACGATGCTGCCCAGCCTGCTTATGTGGCTGCGTTTACCGTAAAAGGTGCATCCGGGTATGTTGTTTTACAGGAATTTGAAGGGATTGTATTTCGGGGAAATAAAAACACTGCGGCGATTAAATATATTGGATGCGATGGCGTTCGGCCAAAACGCTGCACATTTGCTGCCAACCGCTACGGAATTGTGTTTAATAATGGCAATTCTGCCGGAACCTACGCTGAACTTAATTCAGCTGTATTCTGCCGCTGGCGCGGTTCGTGCCTTACCGCTATAGCGTACGAGAAGGGTAATGGCGACACGTCGTTCCACGGCTGTGGATTTGGCGAGGGATGTTTCGTCACTGTTTCCGCTGGCCGGTCCCCTGTTCTTATTGGCGCGGGTTGCCAGCCATACAATGCGCCGATGAATGCTTACTTCTGGACAACGGGCACCGCAGCACCACTCATCAGAAACAAAAGCAGTCTGCCTGCGCATTTCCACGGCGAGATGAAATGGGAAGGCTCGTACGGAACGATGATGGCTTCAGGCGGGTTAGTCTATTTCTACGGCGCCCTGCCGCGCTGGGCTGGCATTGACATGGGGACAATGCGACAGGCGTTAAATGGCGGACCTACTGGCTCAACAGGCGGCAACCTGGCATTCTCCGGTATTCTGGTGCCGTCGACCTCTCAGTGGACGGTTGCGAGCCTGGGTACGCAGGTCGTTTTTATGGATTACAACGAAGAGGCGACAGTTTCGGTTGTTGGTGAGTCCTATTTTGCGACATTCAAAATACAGACCGCCCGCAGGCTGACAAATAACTGCACAACACAACCTTTTCAGCTTATTAGTGGAAACGTCAACCCCCTGACTAAGTTCAGCATTACCCGTACCAGCCAGGGCTTGCGCCTGACCACAATCGAGAACAACACAAAAATCGTAGTATGGCGTCAGCGTGGCATGCCGGATCAGTCCTCCGGTATTAACTACAACGTAACAGACCGCTGGAACTCAATATGATCAGTATTGCCGGAATGTCCTCACACGTCCTTGACCAGGACATCACGACTGATGGCTCGACGACGAGCTATCAGTTTTCCATAAACACATTTCCTGATGGTGCGATTGCTCTGCTGGCTGTTTCACTGACTACATCAGGAACGGCGAACTGCTCGTATCTGCTGTCCATTCACAAGCACAATAACGTCGGCGCAAAGGTGACGACATTAAGCTTTTATACCTACAACAGCCTGAGCATTTCATTTTCAGCGACGTACACAACCATCACACTGACCCTCAGTTCTGCCGTGGTGGGTAATCTGAAAATATCGCCTGTATTACTTAACGCAAATCAGTGAGGTTATATGAGTTTCACGATTAAAAAGATTGTCACGCCGATCAAGGTTTACCACTCCCTGCTGGGGGCGGCTATTGCAGGTGAGAGCGAAGAGATCAGCGTGACCTACGAGGTGACGTCAATCCTTTCGCTCTCCGACCTGGTGGGTGTGGCTGAATACACTGTAACACCAGCAGGAGCAGCAATGAGCGGGAGGGGTGAGC
>NZ_JAWXQV010000069.1:0-22728 GCF_033843325.1 Klebsiella sp. JN_Kp126
CTGATTGGCTATGAAAACGTCGGCTCCGGCCTCGTCACCGCGATGGTGAAAGGCGACGTCGGCGCGGTGAATGCCGCGGTGGATTCCGGCGTGGAAGCGGCAAAACGCATCGGCGAAGTCGTCACCTCTCGCGTCATCGCGCGTCCGCATAACGACATCGAAAAAATCGCGGCGCAGCACAAAGCATGACCTGACAGGGCGCGCCCCGTCTCCACTCTTTTAGTCTGATGAAGGATAGACTCATGATTGAACTGGATAACGATTTGCAGTCCCGGCAGAACGCCCGGGAGCTGGTGCGCAATGCCAAAAAGGCGCAGGCGATTCTGGCCACCTTTTCGCAGCAGCAAATCGACGCCATCGTGAAGAACGTGGCCCAGGAAGCGGCGCATCATGCCGAAGCGCTGGCGAAAATGGCCGCGGAAGAAACCGGTTTTGGCAACTGGCAGGACAAAGTGCTGAAGAACCGCTTCGCCTCGCTGCGCGTCTACGACGCCATCAAAGATATGAAGACCGTCGGCATCATTCATGACGATCCGCTACAAAAAGTGATGGACGTGGGCGTGCCGCTGGGGGTGATTTGTGCGCTGGTGCCGTCGACCAACCCGACCTCCACCGTCATCTACAAAACGCTGATTGCCCTGAAGGCCGGCAACGCGATTATCTTCTCCCCGCATCCCGGCGCCCGCCAGTGCAGCTGGAAAGCGATTGAAATCGTGAAGCGCGCGGCGGAAGCGGCAGGGGCACCTGCCGGTAGCGTCGACGCCATTAGCCAGCTGACCCTCGAAGCCACCTCAGAGCTGATGCACAGCAAAGACGTGTCGCTGATCCTGGCGACCGGCGGCGAAGGCATGGTGCGCGCCGCCTACGCGTCCGGCACGCCGACCATCAGCGGCGGTCCGGGTAACGGCCCGGCGTTTATCGAACGCAGCGCCGATATCCCCTACGCGGTGAAAGATATCATCACCAGTAAAACCTTCGATAACGGCGTGATCTGCGCCTCCGAGCAGTCGATTATCGTCGAACGCTGTATCTACGACGAAGTGCATCGCGAACTGGAAGCCCAGGGCGCGTACTTCATGAACGAAAGCGAAGCGGCGAAAATGGCAGCCCTGCTGCTGCGCCCCAACGGCACCATCAACCCCAAAGTGGTGGGTAAAACCGCGCTCTATCTGAGCCAGATGGCCGGCTTCTGCGTCCCGGCCAGCACCCGGGTGCTGATTGCCGCGCAGACCACGGTATCGCATTCCAACCCCTACTCGCGGGAAAAACTGTGCCCGGTACTCGGCCTGTACGTCGAAGAGGACTGGAAAGCCGCCTGCCACCGCGTCGTGGAGCTGCTGACCAACGAAGGCCTCGGCCACACGCTGGTGATCCACACCCGCAACCAGGACGTCATCCGCCAGTTCTGCCTGGAAAAACCGGTTAACCGCATTCTGATCAACACCCCGGCGGCGCTGGGCGGCATCGGCGCGACCACCAATATCACCCCGGCCCTGACCCTCGGCTGCGGCGCGGTCGGCGGCGGCTCCAGCTCAGACAACGTCGGGCCGATGAACCTGCTCAACATCCGCAAAGTGGGCTACGGCGTGCGCTCCATCGATGAGCTGCGCGCGCCGGGCAGCCGCCCGGAACCGCAGCCGACCATCGTCAGCCCGGCGGCCGGCCCGAACCGCAGCATCTTCGACGATGAGCGTTTTAACGCCCCGGCGACCGCCGCCACCGCAGCCCACCCGGCCAGCGCCGACGATCGCTTTGCGACTGCCGCCGCCGTCGGCGCGGACAGCGAGATTAATGAGCAAAACGTGGAACGCGTCATCCGCCAGGTGCTGGAACGCCTTGGTAAGTAACACATTGATATAAGGCGATAAAAACAATGATTCTCGCAAAGGTAGTCGGACATGTCGTCGCCACGCAGAAGTGCGATGAGCTAAGGGGCAGCAACCTGCTGCTGATCGTCAAATTAGATGATGACCAGCAGCCGATGAAAGACCAGACCTGGGTTGCCGTTGATAGCGTCGGCGCAGGTATGCACGACATCGTGCTGGCCGAAGAGTATCTGGCGCTCAACAAAGAGCGCTACAAGGCCATGTCGGTGGTCGCCATTGTCGAGAACGTGTTTCGGGACGCTTAAGGAGTCAATAACCCAATGAGTGAATTTTTGCTGAAACCCCGGATTCGCTTTGGTCAGGATGCGCTTGCCATCCTGAACGAGCTGCCCGCCCGCAACGTACTGCTGGTCACTGACCAGGCGATGGTTAAGTTTGGCCTCGCCGATCGCGTCACGCAGATCCTCAATGCGCGCGGCATCGCTTTCCAGGTCTGGGACGACGTGGTGGCCGACCCGGATATCGCCACCGTGGTGCGCGGTATGAAGCGGATGGATAACAGCTATCCGGATCTGGTTATCGCGCTGGGCGGCGGTTCGGTGATTGATGCAGCCAAAGCGGTTATTTTCGCCCTGGCGCAAACCCGTCCGGACGCTCACCGCGAGCCGCCCTGCTTTGTGGCGATCCCCACCACCAGCGGCACCGGCTCTGAGGTCACCGCCTTTTCTGTGGTGAAAGCCCACGCCGAGAAGCTGGTGCTGGTGGACCCGTCACTGCTGCCGGATATCGCCATTCTTGACCCGGCGCTGGTGGCCTCGGTGCCGCCGGCGATCACCGCCGATACCGGGATGGACGTGCTGTGTCACGCGCTGGAAGCCTATGTATCCCTCGCCGCCAGCGACTTTTCCGATGCGCTGGCGGAGAAAGTGGTGCAGCAGGTATTTCGCTTTCTGCCGACCTGCTGGCGCAACGGTGGCGACCTGCTGGCGCGGGAAAAGATGCACAACGCCTCCTGCATGGCGGGCATGGCTTTCACCAACGCCTCGCTGGGCATCACCCACAGCCTTGCCCACGCGCTCGGCGGCGTATTTCGCGTCCCCCACGGCCGCGCTAACGCCCTGCTGATGGCGGACGTGGTGGCCTGGAACGCCGATTATCACGGGCAGTGCGATACCGATGCTGCCCGCAAATACGCCCGATTAGCCCATCTGCTGGATCTGCCCGCGGCCACTACCCGCCAGGGCGTCGCCAGCCTGCTGGTCGCCATTCAGGCGCTAAAAGACGAGATGAGCATGCCGGCCGGCATTCGTGATACCGGCGTCATTGCCGCCGAATTTGAACAGCGGCTGGCGGAGATGGTCGGCCAGGCGCTACGCGACAGCTGTACCCCGACGAACCCACGCGCGCCGGACGCTCACGCACTGACCGAACTCTATCGCCGGGCATGGACCGGCAACGCCGTTCAGGGCCACTGATAACAAGATTTGGAGAACCTTACCTATGGCACACTACAGCTTAACGCCGCGCGTCAAAGTGTTGGCAGAACGTTTACTCTCACAAAAAAGCACCCTGTGCACCGAACATGCCACCACGCTCAACGCCCTTGATGGCGATATCGCCGGGGTTCCCGCCGCCGTCAAACCGGCGCGCCGCTTCTATGAACTGATGCGCCAGCTGCCGCTGTGCATCAGCGCCGACGAGCTGATCGTCGGCAACCAGACCCGCAAACCGCACGGGGCGATTTTCCACGACGAGAGCGCCGTCCGTCGCCCGTCCGCGTTCCAGTTCCTCAACCTGAATAGCGATCTCGACTCCCCGGATTACAAGCTGGTGATCGAAAAAGGCGTGCTGGCGATAAAACATCAGCTGGAAGAGAAAACCCGTGCGCTGGGCAGCGCCGTCAGCCGCAGCGGCATGGATGAAGTCAACGGCTGCCGTGCGGCCATCTACGCCTGCGATGCCCTGCTGGCGCTGGCGCAAAACCTGGCCAACAGCGCGGAACAGCTGGCCGCCGCGGAAACCAACGCTTACCGCCGGGCGGAACTGCTGGACAGCGCCGCCATTCTGCACCACGTTCCGGCGCATCCGGCGCGCAGCTTCAAAGAGGCGTGCCAGGCCTTTTATCTGTTCCAGCTGGCGCTCCAGCTCGATAACGGCAGCTACGCCGTCAACCCGGAAGGCGCCGACAAAGCCCTGCTGCCTTACTACCAGCACGATATCAACAACGGCGCGCTCTCCCCGCAGCAGGCGTATGAAATCGTCGAATCGCTGTGGTTCAAGCTGGCGGAGCTGTGCGAAGTGCGCGCCGCCTGCGCGATCGACGGTTATCCGATGTTCGACGCCCTGCTGCACGGCGCAAGCCTTGAAAACGCGCGCATTAACGAACTCTCCAACATGTTCCTCAGCGCGCAGCACAACCTGAGCGCCCTGCATCTGCCGGTGCGTTTGTTCAAGGGCGTCCAGCACGTTTCCGCCGCCCCGTTTGCCGCCGCCGGCGAGACGCCGGCAGCAGAAGGGCTGACCCCGCGCATGCAGCGCCTGCGTAACCACTACCTGACCGTGCGCCCGAGCGTCTCTATCTACCGCGCGCTGGCCTTTACCGAAGTGGTCAAAGCCAACCCCGGCATGCCGACGATTCTGCTGCGCGCCAAAGCCTTCCGCCACGCCTGCGAAACCGCGCCGATTCTGATTCAGGACGATGAGCTGATCGTCGGTCATCCGTGCGGCAAGCCGCGCGCGGGCGCCTTCTCGCCGGATATCGCCTGGCGCTGGGTGCGCGACGAACTCGATACCATGAGCACCCGTCCGCAGGATCCGTTTGAGATCAGCGAAGCAGATAAAAAAACCATCCGCGAAGAGATCGTGCCGTTCTGGGAAGGCCGTTCGCTGGATGAAATCTGCGAAGCCCAGTACCGCGAAGCGGGCGTATGGGCGTTCAGCGGCGAGACCTTCGTCAGCGACCTCTCCTACCACCAGATCAACGGCGGCGGCGACACCTGCCCGGGCTACGACGTGCTGCTGTTTACCAAAGGGATGAACGGCATTAAAGCCGACGCCGAGGCGCATCTCGCCAGCCTGAGCATGGAAAACCCGGAAGATATCGACCGTATTTACTACTACAAGGCGGCCATTGAAACCTGCGAAGGGGTGATTAACTACGCGCACCGCATCGCCGCCCGCGCCCGCGAACTGGCCGCGATTGAGCAGAACGCCCAGCGCCGCGCCGAGCTGCTGACCATCGCCGAGGTGAACCAGAACGTGCCGGCGAATCCGCCGAAAACCCTGCAGGAAGCGCTGCAGAGCATCTGGACCGTGGAGTCGCTGTTTGAAATTGAAGAGAACCAGACCGGACTGTCCCTGGGACGCGTAGACCAGTACTGCTACCCGATGTTTGAAGCCGATATCCGCGAAGGCCGCCTGACTCACGACACCGCGCTGGAGCTGCTGCAGGCGTTTATCATCAAATGCGCCGAGCTGATGTGGATGTCCAGCGAGCTGGGGGCGAAATATTTCGCCGGCTATCAGCCGTTTATCAACCTGACCGTCGGCGGTCAGAAGCGCTCCGGCGGCGATGCCTGTAACGACCTGACCTACCTGATCATGGACGCCGTGCGCTTCGTGAAGGTTTACCAGCCGTCGCTGGCCTGCCGTATTCACAACCAGTCGCCGCAGAAGTATATGGAAAAAATCGTCGACGTCGTCAAAGCGGGGATGGGCTTCCCGGCCTGCCACTTCGACGACTCCCATATCAAGATGATGCTGCGTAAAGGCTTCGATTTCGAAGACGCCCGCGACTACTGCCTGATGGGCTGCGTCGAGCCGCAGAAATCCGGCCGCATCTATCAGTGGACCTCCACCGGCTACACCCAGTGGCCCATCGCCATTGAGTTCGTTTTAAACCGCGGTCGGATGGTGCTGTTTGACAGCTATCAGGGGCTGGATACCGGCGACCTGCGCGACCTGCACACCTTCGAGGATTTCGACGCGGCGGTGAAAAAACAGATCGCCCATATCGTACGCCTGTCGGCGATCGGGACGGTCATCAGCCAGCGCGTGCACC
This sequence comes from Klebsiella sp. JN_Kp126, assembly GCF_033843325.1. NCBI lineage: Bacteria > Pseudomonadati > Pseudomonadota > Gammaproteobacteria > Enterobacterales > Enterobacteriaceae > Klebsiella > Klebsiella sp. JN_Kp126. Next base: position 5,887 of record NZ_JAWXQV010000069.1, read on the forward strand.
GCGACGTGGCGCCGAAGCCGCTGATGTCGCTGCTGGTGGAAGGCTGCATGGAAAAAGGCAAAGACGTTGCCGCCGGCGGCGCGATGATCAACCACGGCCCGGGGCTGATCTTCTCCGGTCTGGCGACCTACGTCGACTCCATGGCGGCGATTCGTAAGCTGGTGTTTGAAGATAAGAAATACACCCTCGAGCAGGTACGCGACGCGCTGCTGGCGAACTTCGAAGGCTTTGAAGGCCTGCGCCGCGACTGCCTCAACGCGCCGAAATACGGCAACGACGATAACTACGTCGATCAGTATGCGCTGGATATCACCGAGTGGACCGAGCGCGAGTGCCGTAAGTACAAGATGCTCTACTCCACCCTGAGCCACGGCACCCTGTCCATCTCCAACAATACGCCGATCGGCGAGCTGACCAACGCCACGCCGAACGGTCGCCTGGCGTGGATGCCGCTCTCCGACGGTATCAGCCCGACTCAGGGCGCGGATAAGCAGGGTCCGACGGCGATCATCAAGTCGGTGAGCAAGATGAACGTCGAAACCATGAACATCGGCATGGTGCACAACTTCAAGTTCCTCAAAGGGCTGCTGGATACCCCGGAAGGTCGTCACGGCCTGATTACCCTGCTGCGCACCGCGTCGATTCTCGGCAACGGCCAGATGCAGTTCAGCTATGTCGATAACGAAGTGCTGAAAAAAGCCCAGCAGGAGCCGGAAAAATACCGCGACCTGATCGTCCGCGTCGCGGGCTACAGCGCCTACTTCGTTGAGCTGTGCAAAGAAGTTCAGGACGAGATTATCAGCCGTACGGTCATCGAGAAGTTCTGATAAAGACACGGACGTTTTTGGACACGGATGTCCCGATCGTTTTTCTGGAGGTATGTGTGAGCGCAAAACAAGAATTAACCGGGCGAATATTCAATATTCAGAAATATTCGATCTATGACGGCGATGGGATCCGCACGCTGGTTTTTTTCAAAGGCTGCAATATTCGCTGCCCGTGGTGCGCTAACCCGGAAGGGCTGAATAGCCAGTTTCAGGTGATGTTCTCACAGGATAAATGCATTAACTGCGGCGACTGCGTCAACGTCTGCCCGGCGGGAATTCATTATCGGGCGGAAGAAAACGGCGAAATGAAGCATTTCGTCAACCGCAATAAAGACTGTATCGGCTGCCGCAAGTGCGAAGAGATCTGCACCCAGAACGCGCTGGATATTATGGGCAAAGATGTCACCGTCAGCGAACTGATGGAGATCATCATGCAGGACTACGACTTTTATATCTCCTCCGGCGGCGGCGTCACCATCGGCGGCGGGGAAATGAGCCTGCAGACCGATTTTGCCGTCGCGCTCTTTAGCGAATGCAAAAAGATGATGCTCAATACCGCCGTGGAAACGCAGGGCACCACGCCGCTGGCCAATTATCAAAAGCTGGCGCCGGTGACCGACACCTTCTTATTCGATATTAAGCAAATTAACAGCGAGCACCATAAAGCGTTATTTGGCATCGGTAACGAAGGCATTCGCCGTAACCTGGAGTGGCTGGTGGACTCCGGCGCTAACGTCATTATCCGCATGCCGCTGGTTCGCGGCTATAACGACTCGTTCGATGCCATTACCGGAGCCATTGATTACGTACAAAAGCTGGCGAAGCGCGGAAATATCCGCCGCATCGATATGCTGCCGTACCACCAGCTGGGGCGCAAAAAATATGAGCGCCTCGATATGTCCTATCCCATTACCCAGGACCCAACGTATTCCGCCGAGGAGTTAGACCGGCTGGAAACGTTCTTCACGCAGTTTGATTTTGATATTCGCTTAGTCCGCCATTAACAGGAGCCGACAATGAAAAGTTTAGGCGTAATTGAAACGCGAGGGTTAGTTGCCGCCGTTCAGGCCGTGGATGCCGCCTGCAAAAGCGCAGGCGTGTCCTGCATTGGCTACCGCAAAGTCGGTTCGGGGCTGGTGAGCGTCTGCTTTGAAGGGGAGATCAGCGCGATTCACACCGCTATCGAACGCGGCGTGGCCGTCGCCGCGCTCATCGACCCGCAGGTCAAATCCCTGACGATCGCCCGTCCGGAGCGCAGCGTCGTGGACGCCCTCAGCACCCTGAAAGGCCGTCCGCCGCGCGCGGAAGCTGCCGCGCCGCTTGAGGCTGAAGCCGTCGCGCCCGCCGCTGTAGAAACAAGGGAACCCACTGAACCCGCCGCCGCGCCTGCGCCGACGGAAGATAAAAACGCGGCGATGAGGAAAGGGAAGAAGGCATGATCGACACCCTGCTCCATGAAAAAATCGCCGCCCGCCTGAGCCACGCTGCTCCGGCTATCCCGGTCGGCATCTCTAACCGCCACGTCCATCTGGCGCAGCAGGACGTCGAAGCGCTGTTTGGCAAGGGCTACGTCCTGACGCCGTTTAAGCCGCTGCGCCAGCCGGGGCAGTTCGCGGCCCAGGAGTGCGTCACCGTGGTCGGTCCGAAGGGCTCGCTCACCCAGGTGCGCGTCCTCGGCCCAACCCGCCCGGTATCGCAGCTGGAAATCTCCCGCGCCGACTGCTTTACCCTCGGCATCAAAGCGCCGGTTCGCGAATCCGGCCAGCTGGAGAACGCGGGCAGCGCGCTGCTGATCGGCCCGGCAGGCCACGTTGAACTGCGATCGCAGGTGATCTGCGCCTGGCGGCATATCCATATGTCGCCGCAGGATGCCCGCCAGCTGAACGTCGCCAACGGCCAGAAGGTTAGCGTCCGCAGCGACGGCGAACGCCAGCTGACCTTCGATGAAGTGGTGGTGCGGGTACGCGAAGACTTTGCGCTGGAGTTTCATATTGATACCGAAGAGGCCAACGCCGCCGGCTTGAAAAACGGCGCGCAGGTCACGCTCATCGGCTAACGGAGGCTCGCCATGACCGACCAACAGATGGAAGACTTGGTTGAACGCATTATCCAGCGTCTGCGGCCGCCGGTACTGGTGATGGTGACCGCCGCGGCGGGCTACCGGCACGCTATTCGCCAGCGGCTGGCCGGCTGCGGCGAGAGCCTGCACCTGGCGCTGGATAGCGGGATTGACGACGGCGAGCAGTGGCGGGCTATCGGTAAAACGCTGCCGGCGGCCGACTGGCAACAGGAGCTGCCTTCGGCCTCGTATAAGGCGCTGCTGCTGCCGTTTCTCGACTACCCGCTGGCAGCGGATCTGGTGAAGGGTTCCCTGCACGGTCCGGTTGCCCGCCGCGTGCACGATGCCCTGCTGAGCGGCCTGCCGGTGCTGGCGCTGCGCTATCACTGCGATCCCGCCAGCGAGCTTAACCAGCTGCGCGGGGCGCAGCCTGATAGCGCTTACGCCGGACATATGCAGGCCACGCTGGCCCGCCTGGCCGAATGCGGCATCGCGCTGTGCACCATGAACGAATTGCTGGAGAAGCTGGCGTCGGGTCGCGAAGCGGCGGCGCCGTCGGCGAGCGGTCCGCGGCGTTATCTCACTGTCACAGACGTGGTGAATAATCCGGCGCTGGCCTGTGCTCCTGAAGCGCAGTTGACCGATGCCGCTATCGATTTTTTAAAAAACAGAAAAAAAGAACCTTACCTTAAATAGTAAACCCGGAGTTTAACTTATGTCTTCAAAAACAAAGTGTTGGCTATGGATGCTGCTGGTTATCGTTTCCGAAACCTCAGCTACCTCCACCCTCAAAATGTTCGGCAGCAGTGAAGGGATGAGCAAAATGCTGCTGCTCGGGCTGCTGGTGCTGCTGTACTGCACCTGCTACTACTCGCTATCCCGCGCGGTGAAGGATATTCCCGTCGGTCTGGCCTACGCCACCTGGTCCGGTACCGGCATTCTCGTGGTATCGACGCTGGGAATGGCGTTTTACGGCCAGCACCCGGACACCGCCGCCATTATCGGTATGGCGGTTATCGCCAGCGGGATCGTGATCATGAACCTGTTTTCCAAAATGGGTAGCGAAGAGAGCGAGGAAGCGCCCGCGCAGCCGGCCGCTGCATCTCTGGACAAAAAAGTCGCCAACTAACAGAAAAGGAATTACATATGTTTAACCTCGGATTTTTATGGCTGGCGCTGTCTATCGGCTCCGAAATCACCGGCACGTCGATGATCAAAAAGACCAACGGCTTCAGCAAGCTGGCGCCGTCGGTGCTGGTGGTCTGCGCCTACGGCCTGTGCTACTTCGCCCTCACCCGTGCGATGAGCACCATTCCGGTCGGCGTCGCCTACTCGCTGTGGTGCGGCTTTGGTATCGTCGGCGTCACGATTTGCTCGATGATCCTCTATAAGCAAAAACCGGATATCCCGGCCATCCTCGCCATGGTGCTGATCATCTCCGGCGGCATCATTATGAACGTCTTCTCCAGCATGTAAGTCCCGCCTGCGCCTTCATTGATTGCGGTGAAGGCGCTAAAAACCTCACTCAATAAGCCGTTATTGGCGTAATAAAAAAACAAAAAACCATCGCCTGCTAATCAATAACGCTAAAAAGACGACGAGCGTCAAATTTTTATACTCCGCTTATCGATAAATAATTTTTTGTGATTTTAATCGTGGTTATTTTCTCATTTTACCTTATTTTTATGGCATCCCTTCACCCACAGAGGACGATGTCATGACGCAAAAATCGATTTATCGCCTCATTGCCCAGGGCGGCCTGGACGACTGGTATAATTTAGATCACCGCATCTCCAACGACTTCCCTCGTTAATTCTCCGCTGCTGTTCACTCCCTAAAAAAATTAATTCAGCACTGCGTTTAGTCGCTATTTGTTGCGCTTTTTATTTGTCGCCAAATAGCCAAACGCGGCACAGCATCCCCATGGAGAAAATAAATGAAACGTATCCCTGAGCCGTTCCGCATTAAAATGGTCGAAAACATTCGTATGACTACCTTTGACGATCGCGTCAAAGCGCTGGAAGAGGCGGGCTATAACCCGTTTTTGCTCAATAGCCAGGACGTGTATATCGACCTGCTGACCGACTCCGGCACCGGCGCCATGAGCGATCATCAGTGGGCCGGGCTGATGATGGGCGACGAAGCCTACGCCGGGTCGCGTAACTATCAGCATCTGTGCGAAAAGGTCAAAGAGATTATCGGCTATCCGTATACCATTCCCACCCATCAGGGGCGCGGCGCGGAGCAGATTCTGTTCCCGAGCCTGATTGCTCGCCGCAAGTCGGCGCATCCGGTGTTTATTTCCAACTTCCACTTCGATACCACCGCCGCGCACGTGGAGCTCAACGGCGCAAAAGCCATTAACGTGGTGACGCCGAAAGCCTTCGATACCACCTCGTGGTACGACTGGAAAGGCAACTTTGATATTGATTTGCTGAAATCGACCATCGCCGAACACGGCGCGGAAAACGTGGCGGCGATTATTACCACCGTCACCTGTAACAGCTCCGGCGGCCAGCCGGTATCGCTGGCGAATATGCGCGAGGTGTATCAGATTGCCCGCCAGAATAATATTCCGGTGGTGATCGACTCCGCCCGCTTCTGCGAAAACGCCTGGTTTATTAAACAGCGCGAAGAGGGCTACGCCGATAAATCGGTGAAAGAGATTATTCTTGAGATGTACCAGTACGGCGATATGCTAACCATGTCCGCCAAGAAAGACCCGATGGTGAATATCGGCGGACTCTGCTGCTTCCGCGATGACGAAGATCTGTTCAACGAAGTGCGCATCCGCTGCGTGCCGATGGAGGGCTTTGTCACCTACGGCGGCCTGGCGGGGCGCGATATGGAGGCGTTGGCTATCGGCCTGGAAGAAGGGACCAACGAGGATTACCTCGCTTATCGCATCAATCAGGTGGAATACCTCGGCGAACGCCTGCGCGAAGGCGGCATTCCGATTCAGTATCCGACCGGCGGCCATGCGGTGTTCGTCGATGCTAAGCTGCTGCTGCCGCATATCCCACCGGAGCAGTTCCCGGCGCACGCGCTAAACAACGAGCTGTATCTGGAAGCGGGAATCCGCAGCGTGGAAATCGGCTCCCTGCTGCTGGGCCGCGACCCGCAAACCGGCAAACAGAAGGCGTCGCCGATGGAGCTGCTGCGCCTGACCATTCCGCGCCGGGTTTATACCAACGATCATATGGACTATATCGCTGATGCGCTGATCGCCGTTAAGGCGCGCGCCGCCACGATTAAGGGCCTGACCTTCACCTATGAACCGCCGGTACTGCGCCACTTCGTCGCCAGACTGAAACCGGTGAAATAAATAACGTCCTGGCGCTCTCGCAACGGGAGCGCCATTAATTTAAATCCATCTCTTTAAGCTCAATTATTCGGGTTGCGCCGGGTAGCCGTTTGCCCGCAGCCCGTTATTTACTATATAGCCACGTGAGGAATGCACCTTATGGCTACACTATCAGTCTCAAAAGCGGTCTCAACAAATACCCCATCGCTGATTGGCGGAGCGATGATTATCGGCGGCACGATTATTGGCGCAGGCATGTTTTCTTTACCGGTGGTGATGTCCGGCGCCTGGTTTTTCTGGTCGCTGCTGGCGCTCATTTTTACCTGGTTTTGCATGCTGCATTCCGGGTTAATGATCCTCGAAGCCAATCTCAATTATCATATTGGCGCCAGCTTCGACACGATTACGAAGGATTTACTGGGAAACGGCTGGAATATTATTAACGGCCTGACCGTCGCCTTTGTTTTATATATCCTGACCTACGCCTATATTTCCGCAAGCGGTTCAGTTATTCAGCATACTTTTGCGCAGATGAACCTCGCGGTTCCCGCACGCCTGGGCGGGCTGGCGTTCGCGCTGGTGGTCGCCTTTATCGTCTGGCTAAGTACGAAAGCGGTAAGCCGGATGACGACTATCGTGCTGGGCGCCAAAATCCTCACCTTCTTTATGACCTTCGGCGGCCTGATGTGGCACGTGGAGCCCGCGATTCTGTTTAACCGCGCGGAGGTCAATGCGTCCTATCTGCCCTACGTCCTGATGACGCTGCCGTTCTGCCTGGCCTCCTTTGGCTATCACGGCAACGTCCCCAGCCTGATGAAGTACTACGGTAAAGATCCGCTTATCATTCGCCGCTGCCTGCTGCTCGGCACGCTGATGGCGCTGGTGCTGTATATCATCTGGCTGGTCGGCACAATGGGCAATATTCCGCGCCCGGCGTTTATCGCTATCGCCGAAAAAGGCGGCAACATCGACGTGCTGGTGCAGACCTTAAGCGGCCTGCTGAACAGTTCGACCCTGGACTTACTGCTGACGGTCTTTTCCAACTTCGCCGTCGCCAGCTCGTTCCTGGGCGTGACTCTTGGCCTGTTTGATTATCTGGCGGATCTGTTTAAGTTTGACGATAGTCGGCTGGGGCGGTTTAAAACCGCGCTGGTGACCTTTCTGCCGCCGATCGCCGGCGGGCTGCTGTGGCCTAACGGTTTTATCTACGCCATTGGTTTCGCCGGTCTCGCCGCCACCGTCTGGGCCGCTATCGTCCCCGCCCTGCTGGCGCGCGCCTCGCGCAGGCGTTTCGGCAGCCCGAACTATCGGGTCTGGGGCGGCAATGCCATGATTGTCCTGATTTTGTGCTTCGGCGGCGCCAACGCAATAATTCATATTTTATCCAGCTTTAACCTGCTGCCGGTTTATCGCTGAATAAAAAAGGGCTTTTACTGCCGCGGCTTTTCGTGGCAGGATAAAAAGATGAACAGAAACGTTGTCATCTCTCACCTCCGCCGTTGGTGGCTGCCTGCATAACAGGCGGCAAGATTTGACGTTTCCTCTATTCAAAGCCGCCGGAAGGCGGCTTTGTTGTTTCTGAGTGTCGCCCTTCGGCCTGATAGCATCCTAAGGAGTCACTCATGAACACCAGCCAAACGATCCTGACCGGCGACCGTCCTACCGGCCAGCTGCACCTCGGCCACTACGTCGGTTCCCTGCGCCAGCGCGTGCTGCTCCAGCACGACCACCAGCAGTTTATCCTCGTCGCGGATCTCCAGGGACTGACCGACAACGGCAGCAACCCGCAAAAAATCAGCAGCAATATCCTTGAGGTGATGGCCGATTATCTCGCCGTCGGCATCGATCCGCAGAAGACCACCATTTGCCTGCAATCCGCCCTGCCGGCGCTGGCCGAACTCAGCGCGCTGTATATGAATATCGTCACCGTTGCCCGGGTTGAACGCAATCCGACGGTGAAAAATGAAATCGCCCAGAAGGGATTTTCCCGCTCGCTGCCGGTGGGATTTTTAGCCTATCCCATAAGCCAGGCCGCCGATATCACCGCCTTTAAGGCCGAACTAGTGCCGGTTGGCGACGATCAGCTACCGATGATTGAACAGACCAATGAGATCGTGCACAAAATGAATAGCCTGACGACGACGCCGATCTTACGGCACTGCAAAGCGCTGCTCAGCGACGTCAGCCGCCTGCCGGGCATCGATGGCAACGCCAAAATGTCGAAATCGCTGGGAAACACGCTCACCCTTTCGGCCAGCGAAGAGGAGATCCACCGCGCGGTCAGCGCCATGTATACCGACCCGAATCACCTGCGGGTCGCCGACCCGGGTCAGACAGAAGGCAACGTGGTCTTCACTTATCTCGACGCCTTTCATGCTGATAAGACCTTCGTTGCCGAGATGAAAGCCCATTATCGGCGCGGAGGGCTGGGAGACAGGCAGTGCAAAAACGCGCTGGAGACCTGCTTACAGGAGCTGCTGGCGCCGATACGCGAACGCCGGGCGACCTATATTCAGGATAAAGGCATGCTGCTGGCGCTGCTGCGCCGGGGAAGCGAGCGGGCGCACGAACTGACGCAACGGACGCTGCATGAAGTAAAACGCGGCCTGGGGCTACCGGTGCTGTTTTGAGGCGCGGCGATCTCTCCGCACTGAAATCCGCTGCCACATCTCTCCCGGGGGCGGCGCCTGAGGCGCCTTGCCCGGGCTACAGGTTCACAGCCGTCTGCGATCCGGTAGCCCGGACAGGCGCAGCGCGCCGCCTCCGGGAAGGACCCGGCAGCTTAGTTGCCGCCGCCTTCATGCAGCTTCACGCAGTTGCGCCCATCGCGCTTGGCGACGTACAGCGCGCTGTCGGCATCGCGCAGCAGCAGATTGTAATCCGGATGACCGGTGTGGACGGCGTAGCCGATGCTGGCGGTAATCGAAATCTCATTGTCAGCGCCAACGCTAAACGCCAGCTGGCTGATTTTTTTACGCAGCCGTTCAAGGATCGTAAAGGCTTCCGCGGCGCCGGTCTCCACCAGCACCAGCAGAAACTCCTCGCCGCCGTAGCGGAAGATATAATCGCTGGATCGAATATTATCGCTGAGCAGCTCCGCAACGTGCTTAATCGCCCGGTCGCCGACCATGTGCCCCCAGCTATCATTGATCTCTTTAAAGTGGTCGATGTCGATAATCGCCACCGTCATCGGCAGTTCATATTCCATCGCCAGCGTCACTTCATGCTTGAGGACAACCGGCAGATAGCGGCGGTTAAGCAGGCTGGTCAGCGTATCCTTACCGCTTTGCATCTGCGACAGGCTGCTAAACAGCACCCCCATCTGGCTGCCGATCTGCTGGCAATGGATATGGATCCCCTGCAGCAAAGCCTGCGTGTTTTTATACTCAGAACCCTCAGACGAGGATTTCCAGGCGGATAACAGCGCATCCACCTTGCTAATTAAGTCGGCGATTTCCTGCATTTGCGGATTTTTGTTAAAATAACGCACGCATTTATGGCGGAACCACAGGCCAAATTCAGAATCAGATAATAACGCTCCGTTAATATCGCTTTTATTATCGCTAACGATATTAAAAATAGCGGTATTTTCCCATCCGGAGAGCGAGGCCTGCTGTTTGCCATATTCCAGCGGCACGTTATCCATCAGGCTATACAGGCGGTACGCTTCTTCATTTTTCGTCGCCCGATAGTGCGACAGGGTATAGGCGTGGCACATCATTTCTACCGCCATGTTAATGGCCATGATGGCGTAGTAGATGGCGGCAACGCTGGTCTCGCGATCGAGCTGGCTATCGCGGATATTTTCAATCAGCCCGGCTTTCAGCTGGCGCGCGCCGCGCAGTACCGCCTCTGCCGGGATACCAATGCGTGAATGGATGCTGCCGATCAGGTACTGCCGCTCCGCCAGCGCCTGCAGATTTTCCTTATCGCACATCAGGATATCTTTCACCCACCCGGCCAGCGAGCTGCTGAGCCGCTCCTGAACTAAGTCATAGCTAAGGTGCCGCGCAATGTCCGGGTCCTGGAAAATAAAATCATAAAAACGGGTCGCTAACGCCTCCGCCTGCTGCCCGGCGATATTTTTAAGTACCGCCCTCACTTCCGGCGTCAGGCTGTCGTACAGCGGCAACCACTCCTTAAAAATAATCGAGATATATTTTTGGCTTTCATCTTTCATTGAATAAAGCGCTCGCCCGGCGTGAGTGTATTTTCAGGGCCGCCGATCATACAACAGTTCTCCTGGGGCAACCAGATTAAAAATGCGCCAGTCGCCAGGGAATAATATCCTCTGGTTATTAGCGCTAAGGAATAGCTTATATGTACGATGATTTAATGAAGAACGATTAAGATTATCTGCGCCGGTATCCGGAGCATTAACCCCAATAGGCATTATGGGTAATATTGTTCCATCGCGCTCCTCGCTGTTTTTATGTTAACCCGACAACAAGACCCTGCTTTGTATATGGACATACTCATTGCGGGTGTTAGTATGACATTGACGGTAGCAATAAATATGCGTGTTTCATTTAAGGCGAGGATTGCTGATGATGACCACATTGATCGCACCTCTTTCTGACCGGTTAGCAGCGCTGCAGGCTCCCTGCGCCGGTCGGCCTTATCCCCGATTTCTCCCTTCCCTGAAGAGACGAAACTCCGCCATGCGGAGGAGAAGCGCGCACCACTCAGCCTATGGAACAAAGCGAGTCGCGTATGGACAAAATCAAACGGCGTTGGGTTGGATACGTTATTGGTTTAGCGGTGGTGATTGCCGCAGCGGCATGGTGGATGCTGCGCCCACCGGGAATTCCTGAGGGTTTTGCCAGCAGTAACGGCAGGATTGAAGCCACTGAAGTCGATATCGCCACCAAAACCGCCGGGCGTATCGACACCATCCTGGTCAAAGAGGGGCAGTTTGTTCGCCAGGGCGACGTGCTGGCCCGTATGGACACCCGGGTACTCAACGAACAACGGCTGGAGGCCGCCGCGCAAATCAAGGAAGCAGAGAGCGCGATTGCCGCCGCGAAAGCCCTGCTCGACCAGCGCCAAAGCGAAATGCGCGCTACGGAAGCGGTGGTGAAGCAGCGGCAGGCGGAGCTGAACTCCTCGGCTAAACGTCACGTCCGCTCCAGCACGCTCTCGCAGCGCGGCGCGGTCTCCGCGCAGCAGCTGGATGACGACCAGGCGGCGGCAGAAAGCGCCAGGGCGGCGCTGGAATCCGCCAAAGCGCAGGTCTCTGCCGCCAGGGCCGCGATTGAGGCGGCGCGCACCAGCATCATTCAGGCGCAAACCCGGGTCGAGGCCGCCCAGGCGACCGAACGGCGGATTATCGCCGATATCGACGATAGCGAGCTGAAAGCCCCGCGCGATGGCCGCATTCAGTACCGCGTCGCCGAACCGGGAGAGGTGCTGGCGGCGGGCGGCCGGGTGCTGAATATGGTCGATTTATCCGATGTCTATATGACCTTCTTCCTGCCTACCGAGCAGGCGGGTCTGCTGGCGCTGGGCAGCGAAGCGCGAATTATCCTCGATGCCGCGCCGAATCTGGTGATCCCCGCCAATATCAGTTTTGTCGCCAGCGTGGCGCAGTTTACGCCTAAAACGGTGGAAACCAGCGATGAACGGCTGAAGCTGATGTTCCGCGTAAAAGCCCGTATTCCGCCAGAGCTGCTGGCGGAGCATCTGGAGTATGTGAAGACCGGCCTGCCCGGGATGGCCTGGGTCCGCCTGGATAACCAGCAGGCGTGGCCTGAAGCGCTGACGGTGAGGTTGCCGCAATGAAAACCGTCGCCCGCCTGGAAAACGTCAGCCAGCACTTTGGCGCAACCGTCGCGCTGAAGGACATTACGCTGAGCATTCCCGCTCGCCGTATGGTGGGCCTGATCGGGCCCGACGGCGTGGGCAAGTCCAGCCTGCTATCGCTGATCTCCGGCGCGCGCGTGATTGAGCACGGCAACATTATGGTGCTCGGCGGCGATATGAGCGAGGTACGTCATCGCCAGGACGTCTGCCCGAAAATCGCCTGGATGCCCCAGGGGCTGGGGAAGAACCTCTACCATACCCTGTCGGTCTATGAAAACGTCGATTTCTTCGCCCGTCTGTTCGGCCATGATAAAGCCGAACGCGACATCCGCATCAATGAGCTGCTCCAGAGTACCGGCCTGGCGCCGTTTCGCGACCGCCCGGCAGGAAAACTCTCCGGGGGGATGAAGCAAAAGCTCGGCCTGTGCTGCGCGCTCATTCACGACCCGCAGTTGCTGATCCTCGATGAACCCACCACCGGCGTCGATCCTCTCTCGCGGGCGCAGTTTTGGGATCTGATCGACAGCATCCGCCAGCGTCAGCCGGAGATGAGCGTCCTGGTCGCCACCGCTTACATGGAGGAGGCGGAGCGCTTTGACTGGCTGGTGGCCATGAACGCGGGGGAAGTTCTGGCGACCGGCAGCGCCGATGAGCTTAAAGCGCACACGGCGAGTCAGACGCTGGAACAGGCCTTTATCGCCCTGCTTCCCGAAGCCCAGCGCCTGGCGCATAAAGAGGTGATCATCCCGCCGCGCAATGCTGACGAAAGCGAAGTTGCGATTGAAGCGCGCGGGCTAACGATGCGCTTCGGTCAATTTGTCGCCGTTGACCACGTCAACTTTCGCATTGCCCGCGGCGAGATTTTCGGCTTCCTCGGCTCAAACGGCTGCGGCAAATCAACGACCATGAAAATGCTGACCGGGCTGCTACCGGCCAGCGAAGGCGAGGCGTGGCTGTTTGGCCAGCCGGTCGACCCCAGGGATATCGAAACCCGCCGCCGCGTTGGCTATATGTCGCAGGCCTTCTCCCTCTATAGCGAACTGACCGTACGGCAAAACCTCGAGCTGCATGCCCGCCTGTTCCACATCCCGGATGCGGAGATCCCGGGGCGGATCGCCGAAATGAGCCAGCGCTTTATGCTGGAAGAGGTTGAGGACTCCCTGCCCGCTTCGCTGCCGCTAGGTATCCGCCAGCGCCTCTCGCTGGCGGTCGCGGTGATCCACCGCCCGGAAATGTTAATCCTTGATGAACCCACCTCCGGCGTCGATCCGGTAGCCCGGGACATGTTCTGGCAGCTGATGGTCGATCTTGCGCGTCAGGACCGGGTGACCATTTTTATCTCCACCCACTTTATGAATGAAGCGGAACGCTGCGATCGCATTTCGCTGATGCATGCCGGAAAAGTGCTGGCCAGCGATACGCCGCAGGCGCTGGTGGAGCAGCGCGGATCGGCCAGCCTTGAAGAGGCGTTTATCGCCTGGCTACAGGAAGCGGCGGATGCCGCGCAGCCGCCTGATGCGCAGGCTGCACCGGTTCCCGCGATGGAACATAAAGCCGAAAGCGTGGCGCCGCGTCAGGCGTTCAGCCTGCAGCGCCTGTTTAGCTACAGCCGCCGCGAAGCTCTTGAGCTGCGCCGCGATCCGGTGCGATCGACCCTGGCACTGCTCGGCACCGTGATCCTGATGTTTATTATGGGCTATGGGATCAGTATGGACGTCGAAGATCTGCGGTTTGCGGTGCTCGACCGCGACCAGACCATCAACAGCCAGGGCTGGTCGCAAAATATCGCCGGCTCACGCTACTTCATCGAACAGCCGCCGCTGCAAAGCTATAGCGAACTGGACAGAAGAATGCGCAACGGCGAGCTGGCGGTAGCGATTGAAATTCCGCCTAATTTTGGCCGCGATATCGCCCGGGGAACGCCGGTGCAGATTGGCGTGTGGGTGGACGGTGCGATGCCGAACCGCGCGGAGACGGTGCGCGGCTATGTGCAGGCCATGCATCTGGCCTGGCTGCAGGAGATGGCCGGTCGCCAGGCCAGCCCCAATCGCGATACTTCACTGATTTCCATCGAGACCCGCTATCGCTATAACCCGGATGTGAAGAGCCTGCCGGCGATTGTACCGGCGGTGATTCCGCTGCTGTTGATGATGATCCCGGCGATGCTCAGCGCGCTCAGCGTGGTCCGCGAGAAAGAGCTTGGTTCAATCATCAATCTGTACGTGACGCCAACCACCCGCAGCGAATTTCTGCTGGGTAAACAGGTGCCGTATATCATGCTGGGGATGTTCAACTTCTTCCTGCTCTGCGCGCTGTCGGTCTTTGTTTTTGGCGTACCGCACAAAGGGAGTTTTCTGACGCTCACCCTCGCCGCGCTGCTCTACGTCACTATCGCCACCGGGCTTGGCCTGCTGATTTCAACCTTTATGAAAAGCCAGATTGCGGCGATTTTCGGCACCGCGATCATTACGCTTATCCCGGCGACGCAGTTTTCCGGGATGATCGACCCCGTCGCCTCGCTGGAAGGACCCGGGCGCTGGATTGGCCAGATTTATCCAACCAGCCACTTTCTGACCATCGCGCGAGGAACGTTTTCCAAAGCGCTGAATCTGACCGACCTGTGGGGATCCTTTATTCCGCTGCTTATCGCGGTTCCGCTGGTGCTGGGCCTGAGCGTGTGGCTGTTGAAAAAACAGGAGGGATAATGCGCGGATTACGCAATATTTATAATTTGGGGATGAAAGAGCTACGCAGCCTGCTGGACGATAAAGCGATGCTGACGTTGATTGTCTTTGCTTTTACCGTCTCGGTTTACTCCTCCGCGACCGTTATGCCGGGTTCGCTGCATCTGGCGCCCATCGCTATTGCCGACATGGATAAGTCGCAGCTTTCATCGCGTATTATCAATGGTTTTTACCGGCCCTGGTTTTTGCCGCCGGAGCTGATTACCGCTGATGAGATGGACGCCGGACTGGATGCGGGGCGCTATACTTTCGCCATCAATATTCCGCCGGATTTCCAGCGCGATGTTCTGGCCGGACGCCAGCCCGAGCTACAGGTTAACGTCGACGCGACGCGAATGAGCCAGGCGTTTACCGGCAATAGCTATATCCAGAATATCGTCACCGGCGAGGTGAACAGCTTTGTCGCCCGCTACCGGGACAACGGTACGCTGCCGGTTGAGCTGGCCGTCAGGATGCGTTTTAACCCGAACCTGGAGCAGGAGCGTTTCGGCGCCGTCATGGCAATTATCAACAATATCACCATGCTGGCGATCGTGCTGACCGGCTCGGCGCTGATACGCGAGCGGGAACATGGTACCGTGGAGCACCTGCTGGTTATGCCGGTCACGCCGTTTGAAATCATGATGGCGAAGATATGGTCAATGGGGCTGGTGGTGCTGGTAGTTTCCGGACTCTCCCTGATCCTGATGGTTCAGGGCGTGCTGCAGGTACCGATAGAAGGCTCGATACCGCTCTTTATGCTTGGGGTGGCCCTGAGCCTGTTTGCCACTACCTCAATCGGCATTTTTATGGGCACGGTGGCGCGTTCCATGCCGCAGCTGGGGCTGCTGATGATTCTGGTGCTTTTGCCGCTGCAGATGCTTTCCGGCGGCTCCACGCCCCGGGAAAGTATGCCGCAGGCTGTACAGGATATTATGCTCACCATGCCGACGACCCACTTTGTCAGCCTGGCGCAGGCCATTCTTTATCGAGGCGCTGATTTCTCTATCGTCTGGCCGCAGTTTCTGACGCTGCTGGCTATCGGTGGCGTGTTTTTTACTATCGCCCTACTGCGTTTTCGTAAGACGATCGGGAAAATGGCCTGAGGCAATACCGATGTCGCTCTGCCGGTCGCGGCATCGGCGCTATTTATGACGATTCATAAAGCGCCGCAGAGCCCAGGTGAATCCCATCGCCATGCTGAACAGGATAAACAGCAGCAGCACCCAGCTGACGGAAATTCTCAGCAGCGCACTTAGCGTCATAAGCGGCTGAAGATACACGGTAAACGAGTGGTCGGTGGGTTTACCCAGAAGAACCATTAATCCATCCGTTAACCAGACAAGCGCCCGGCAAACCAGCCAGATGATCGCCGGCCAGCAGAGCAGGACCAGAAAGGTAAAACGCTCCCGGATATAATGTATCAGTTGGCGCAAAGGAGGCCAGTTAATCAGAAATTTCATTTATATTCTCATATTGCCAGCCGGTAACATGCACTATTCGTCAAAAGACGTTACCGGGTTAGCTTCCATACAGGCAATGCACCCTATGTTTTTAGCAAATTTGAATTAACTTAAACCAGATCGAGTTAACAAAGTGTTAAGGACACTAAGTCATTTCGCAGAAAAAGTCCAGCTGTTATGCCTGTGTGCTCGGCAGGGGAGAGGGTTTCGTATCTATTTGTTAACCTGATGACTTTAGAATAACTTAAGCGTTATGCGGGTAATATTCTTAATATAATTCCTGTTAAATATTCAGAAACGCGTTTATCTCTATTTTTATTTTCATATAACGTTCATGCTAATTATTTTATTCACAAAATAAATTCTTTGTAGATGAGTTTTCGATAAATAATTGGGTTTAAATAGATCTATGCTATTCGCCGTCACGGCTTTCAGTGGTTTTGCCGGCAACCTCTCCGCACGATACATCGTTCTCGTTGTGACGCCAGGTAAAGTACAAAAAACCTTTTATTTCAAAGCGATATATACTTATTTCGCTTAAGTGCTGCGGATGCCCTATCATGACAAAGGTCTGGTAAAGGATCCCTGCCGGGCTTTAATACGGATTTCTCAGACGACAAAAACGCAAAAAGCCCATCCGTCAGGATGGGCTCTTCACTTGTTT
>NZ_JAWXQV010000070.1:0-21776 GCF_033843325.1 Klebsiella sp. JN_Kp126
GGCGTTCGGCCAGGGCTTTATCGACGGCTTTCGCCACAATGGCGTCGATCTGTTCCTGAGTGAACTCTTGGGCGACTGCAGAGGTAAATGGGAAAAGCGCGGCGATAACCGCCATGGGTAATGGAAGTTTTTTTATCATTGTCATAATTATCTCAATATAGGTTAATTTTATTCAGATAATAACAATCCCATTCTGGGCAATCAGAATATGTCGCTATCATAAGAACAATTTAATTTTTATTTTGTACATCAACAGAGGCTTTACACTATTAGGGTTATCCGAGCTCCATAGTTGTTGTTTAAGAATTAGCGCTGCCCGGGTGAATTATCACTTTGGATAGTTCACCGGCCAGCAGTGAATTCGTTGAATGCGCTGGGGCATACGCCGAAATTAACGCCGTAGTTTAAAACGATGGCGACGTCCTCCCTACTCACAGCATCACGTTTTGCCCCCCAGACGATGGGTAGCGTTCAGGGCGCTAACGCTTTGCCCTGCATCCCCGGGACACAGGGCCCGGCCGCCGCCAGCCGCCGCCAGCCGCCGCCCCGGCACCGTCGCATGGGTGAGTCAAACCGTTGGCAGCGCCCCGCTCAGCACAAGATGGCATGATGAATCCCATAATTTATGAAGCGAAAAATTAACAACTGTGACACATCCTGTATTCTCCTGGCCGGTTGCTCAATTACGTTATTTCACTCCGTGATTAAGAAAATGCTCAAACGTGAGCCATCTCGCAAATATTCGCGCCATTTACTCAGCGCACGGATAACCCTGTAGAGTACATTTCCTGGAGTGGTCAGAGTAAAAAAAAACAATAAAACAAAATGCCGGTTTTGCGGCGTTTTAAATCTACCGGGGTATAGCTTGTAACGCGTTAATCAACAAGTGAAATGGAGGGTCTGGAAGAGGCTTTGCTTCGATGATCACAGAAGTAAAAAAACATAATAAATTAATTTAAAAACGTAATAGATTCTTCGAGATCATTTATGTCAGAAATTGTTACACATCCACACAACACACCGGAGTCTGCTCAGAATGAGTAAAAACATAATGCAAAGCCGCCATGATGAATATCATAAATTAACGCGTGGAGAACGTATTGGTTATGGTATGGGCGACTTCGCTCAAAACCTGGTTTTTGGCACAATAGGCGGCTTTCTGGCTCTTCACATGCTGACGGTTAATACCATCAGCACGGCAACGGCAGGGTTTATATTTCTTTTTGTCCGAATCATCAATGTCTTTTGGGATCCGATGGTCGGCACGTATGTTGACAAAAGAACGTCAAAAGCAGGTAAATACCGCCCCTGGCTGTTAAGAGCCGGCGTACCGCTGGTGATCCTTTCCGCTTTACTTTTTGCTCCCATTCCTGGGGTCAGAGGTTCGGTACCTTTTGCCTTCATCGTTTATTTGGCTCTGGATTTAGTTTATTCCGTAGTGAATATTCCTTATGGTTCGCTTAATGCATCCCTGACCCGGGATCCGGAATCGATTGATAAACTCACCAGTACCCGAATGATGCTGGCCAATAGCGCCAATCTTCTTGTTTATACCCTGTTCCCGATGTTTGTACAGATGGCTTCACCAAAAGATCGCAGCCTTAAGGACACCGGTTTTTTCGGCATTGAGCTCAATCTGGGAAACTATACCGATCCATCAGCCAACTACGCCTGGTTCGGCGTCTACTCCGTGTATATGCTCATCGGCGCGGTGGCGCTTTTCATCTGCTATAAATTTACGAAAGAACGCGTTGTCGCGACGGCAGAACAGACCGCCAACGTCAAAACGACCGATCTGTTCCTTGAACTCAAACATAACCGCCCGCTGGTTATTCTCGGGCTGTTTTTCATGCTGGCCTTCACGTTCATGTTTTTCATGAACACGGTTAACGGCTTTTTCAATCAGTACGTTGTCGGTCATTCAGAATGGATGGGCGCCGTAGGCCTTGTCGCCTCCATACCGGGCATCGCATTCCCTATTTTTTGGCCCAAACTCAAGAAAATTTTTGGTAAAAAAGGCTTCTTCCATATTTTTCTGGCCATGTTTATTGTCGGTGAGCTACTGACTTACGTCTGGTCACGCGAGGGCATGCACGATGCGCTTTGGCTTGCTTACATCGCCACCTTCATTAAACAATGGGGCTTAACGTCCGCGACCGGCTTTATGTGGGCGCTGGTTCCTGAAGTGATTGCGTATGGCGAATTAAAATCCGGCAAGCGAAATGCGGCGATCATTAATGCGATTATGGGCCTCTTTTTCAAAATCGGCTTTACCATCGGCGGCGCGATTCCCCTGTGGTTACTGGCCGTCTATGGCTTTAATGAAACCGGCGCCCAGCAAAGCGCCAGCGCTATCGACGGGATCATTATGACCGCGGTGTGGATCCCTATCGCGTTAGCCATCGTATCGATGATCATCATGCAGGTTTACCCCATCTCTGACAAAAACGTAACCGATATCAACCGTCAGCTTGATGAGGTCCGCGCGTAGTTAAAAATATAAATTAAATGCATTTGGAACATTTAAATAAAAAGGTGTAATGATATGTCACTTATTCAAAACCCTATTTTACGTGGGTTTAATGCCGACCCCAGTATTATCCGTGTCGAGGACACCTACTATATCGCCAACTCTACGTTTGAGTGGTTCCCTGGCGTTCGTTTACATGAGTCAAAAGACCTGGAGCACTGGAATCTTCTCCCTTCGCCCCTGTCAACCACCACCCTGCTGGATATGAAAGGCAATCCTTCATCAGGCGGCATTTGGGCGCCGGCGCTCTCTTATGCCGACGGTCAATTCTGGCTAGTGTATACCGACGTCAAAGTCACCGAAGGCGCCTTTAAAGACATGACAAACTATCTGACCACCGCAGCCGATATCCGCGGCCCGTGGTCAGATCCCATTAAGCTTAACGGCGTAGGTTTTGATGCTTCTCTCTTCCACGACGATGATGGCCGAAAATATATCGTGCAGCAAACCTGGGACCATCGCGAATATCACCATCCCTTTGACGGCATCACGTTAACTGAACTGGATACAAAAACCCTGAAATTAATGCCAGAGACCGCGCGTACCGTTTATCGGGGGACCGCCGTTGGGCTCGTTGAAGGGCCGCATCTCTATAAACTGAACGGATATTATTATCTTTTTGCCGCCCAGGGGGGCACCGTATTTACGCACCAGGAAGTGGTTGCGCGTTCTAAAACCTTAGACGCCAACAGCTTTGAAACGGAGCCAGGTGAGGTCTTCTTAACCAACGTCGATACACCAGACAGCTACATCCAAAAGCAAGGGCACGGCGCGTTGGTTTCCACCCCCGGCGGCGAATGGTACTACGCCTCACTCTGCGCGCGTCCGTGGAATCGCCCGGGTGAGTCAGTCTACGATCCTCGCGGCTGGTCAACGCTGGGCAGAGAAACGGCTATTCAGAAGGTGTACTGGGATGAAGGCGGCTGGCCGCGTATTGAAGGCGGTCACGGCGGAAAGACGTTTGTTGAAGGCCCGAAAGATGCCATTGATACCGAAAGTCCGGCAGACCGTAGCCAGCACGACGAATTTACAACGGCGACACTCGATGGTAACTGGAACACCCTGCGGGTGCCGTTTACAGAAAAAATGGGTACCACCGGCGATGGCAAGTTAACGTTAATTGGCCAGGGATCTTTAGCGAATACCCATGACCTGTCGCTGATTGCCCGACGCTGGCAAGCCTTTTATTTTGATGCGAAAGTTAAAGTTAAATTTAATCCATTTAACTACCAGCAAATGGCTGGATTAACGAATTACTATAACGATCGTCACTGGAGTTTTGTGTTCATTACCTGGAATGAAATTAACGGTAAGGTCATTGAAATAGGTGAGAATAATCGAGGACGGTATACATCATATTTAAAAGATGAAGCCATCAAGGTCCCGGAGCACGTTGAATATGTCTGGTTCCGGACGAAAGTCAGGAAGGAAACGTATAGCTATGAATATAGCTTTGATGGGGTTGAGTTCACTGAAATCCCTGTGAAGCTAGATGCTGCGATCCTTTCGGATGATTATGTCCTGCAAAGCTATGGCGGATTCTTTACCGGAGCGTTTGTTGGCCTTGCGGCAGTCGACTACTCCGGTTATGGCGCCCGCGCTGAGTTTTATCATTTCGATTATCAGGAGCTTGGCGACACGTTAATCGCCAGGGACGCGTATAGCTGGGAAGCCAGTGAATTACGGCGTTATTAGATAGCCCTGTCTGAGGAGATTGAACGCTGAAAGGAGGCACCGGCGCGACAGGCGCGCCGGTGCCGGGTGTGGCAGGGTTGTCGCATCAGGCCAGCGACCGGCCGTTCCGATAGCGAAAGTCATGCGTCACGCTAATGACCCGTGCGGGTGGCTATTGCAGACTTATTCCGCCGTTTTTTGTTTCAGCGCAGCATAGCGGGCAATCAGTTGTTGCAGATGCTGCTCCGTCTGGTTCTGCTGCGCCGCAGACCCGGGCTGATTGCGCGGCTGTGCGGAGAGTTGTCGCAGCTGCTCTTCCGCCGGAACGGTACGGCTCAACGACTGCGTTATGGCAAACACCGCTGACTTCAGCTCACTCACCGTGATATACCGCCCCTTCTGTTCATCCAGCGCGTTAAGCCGGTTCGTCAACTGCTGTAGCTGCGTCATTCCCTGGTGCCAGCCGCTGAGATTCTCCACGGGAAGCGCTGCGGCGCTGACCTGCTGTTGCCATTGCCGCGCCAGCGGTTTCGCCTGTTCTGGCCATAGCGTCAGCGCCTGCTGCGCCAGATGAGTGCCATAACTCAAAGCCCAGTCCGGTTTTAGCTGTAAAAGCTGCGCCAGCTGCTGCTGAGTCTGTTTTATCCCCGTCTCGGCCGAGGGGGATTGTTGTCGTAGCGTCTGTAACTGCTCAGCGGAAAGCACCGCGGGTAATGGAGAGAACCGGGCGGGAAACCGCATCTGCCCCGAATCGGACGGGTGCGTTGCCCGCCATCCTCCCGCCGCGGCCCCGGCCAGCGCCAGCATAGTCAGCATCCCGGCGACAAACGGCTTCCAGGGCATCGCGGGCGCCGGGAATGCCGTCACAACGTCAGCATTCGGCCGCGATGCCGGTTCGGCGACATAGACCCATTTCACCTGCGCGGTCGGTTCAGGGAGGCTGGAAGGGGCAGGATCAGGCGCGGCCGCTTGCGGCGCGGTCTCCTCTTTATTTTCGCTGCTCTCCAGCCGCACCGCCGCGTTGTGCAGCAGGATAGACAGGGCATCAAGCTGGCCGGCATGTTTGAGTTCCAGACGCTGCAGTACGTCATCCAGCGCCGTCAGATGCGCTTCTGCCTGGTAAAGCTGGCTCAGGTCGATATAGGTCAGCGACAGCGTGCGCATCGCCTGCTGCAGCCGTTGACTGAGCGAACTGAGTATTTTGATTCGCGCAGTCGTCGGCTGCGGCCACATATTGCTCCACTGCCGGGAGACCAGCGCGACCAGTATCGCCAGCCCTTCATTCATGCCGTATAGCCCCGCCAGATGCGTGCGGACAAGCGTATACCAGGCGGCAGTCTGTAGCTCCACGCCGTTGTGCTCAAACAGCGACAGGCAGAGTTTTTCCGCGAGCCGCCAGTTGACATCCGGGCGCGCCGGATGGGTCAGTTTGTTCATTTCATCGCGAAGGCGCGCGTAATCCGCAAGCGTACGCGGGTCGCCGCCGGTTTTCAGGCAACATTCAGAAGGGGTCGTCATGATGGTTTCAGCCAGAATAAAAACTAGATAGAGGAGCGGACTTCCAGGTACTGCTGCTGTTTGAGGTGGCGGATAAGCACCCTGCCCTCGGGCATAAATTCGGTGCCGTAGCGCACCAGGCCTACGCCCTTCAGCTCCGCGTCAATGGCGTAACGCAGCTCGCCGGGAATAGCCTGCTCAAGCAGAACCACGTCAATTTTCTTCAGCCGCGGTTCATATTTAAGCAATACGGCCGACAGGATGCCCATCAGCTCATGAGCCGTACCCGGCATCCCCTGGAGGATTTTAGTCATATCCGGCAGGCCGTAATCGGGCAGGTGCGCCAGCGTCCCGGCGCGACAGTTGAGGACGCGCTGCATATTATCCAGCACCGACAGAATAACCTGGTTTTCCTCACTGACCTGATGCAGGTCGAGTCCGCCGGTAAAGTTGCCGTACAGCATTTCATACAGCGAGGGGGCATTATGGCGTGTGGGCATCTCAGTCATCCTTCAGGGGTTTCAGCGTCAGGCGGTTATGGCTGGCTTCAATAATGCGCGGTTTGTCGGGATCGAGATCGTCGCGCCTCAGCACCAGCTTCCAGTCATTCTTCACCATATCCGGCGCCCGGAATAACCCCACCACCGCGATAAACTGCGCCTTCTCGTCCATCGGCATATCCAGGCTGACGTCAGCGCCGGGTTTTACCACCAGGCTACGGCTGGCAAGCCGTTCGTCTCCGGCGGCCTCCTCGCTTTCCGTGACCAGCTGCTGATAGACCCGTTTATCGAACGCCTTGCGGTCACTGAGCTGGTAGACCCACACCATCACCGGCTGGGAGAGCGAGGTGTTCTCCCGCTCATCGGTGTTCAGTTCCGCCCGGGCGGTAACGTCCAGATGCAGGACGTTTACCTGCTTATAAAATACCGATTTCACCGCCGATGAGGTGCTGTCGCTAATTTTCTGCGTCAGGCCACAGCCTGTCAGCAGTAAAGGCATAAGAAGTAAACTCCATCGTTTAATCAAAGTGGTATGCAACACGCTGGTTTCCTTGTTGTAAAGTTGCAGACGGCATTCCGCAATAGCCGCCAGGCTCAATAGTAAAGGTGGCGGGGATATCGGGCGGGCTCTCCTCTCCCTCCACGCCCAGTATCCCCGTCATGCCAAGCATAAAGGGGGGTTCGCCCAGCACCGGCGCAGGCAGTAACCGGGCAGGAACGGTCAGCTGTATACGCGCTTTATAGCGCCAGCCGAGATAGACCCGCAGCAGGACCAGAAAGTCCTGATATATCTGCCCTTCCGGTAACCACCCCTGCGCCTCGGCGATATCGTCCGTGTACAGCGCAATCAATAGCTGGCTGCTGACCTCTGTCGTTTCGTCGCCCAGCACGTTATAGCCATCGAGCAGAAAATCGTCATTGCCGTAAAAACCCAGTGGATTGTTGATGAAAAACGTGCGCGGGCAGTGCGGCGTGACGGTGGTCCGCGTGCGGGGAGCCAGCAGACGTACCAGCGCCTGAATCCCCTCTTCGGTACGCGCAGGCAGGCGCATGATGCCGAGCAGCGCCAGAAAACGCGATATCGGGGTGGCGATATGCTTATCGGTACCCGGCATTCCCAGACCGATAAGGCCCAGCAGGCTCTGCGAGGTGCTGTCCCTGCCCCCCGCTTCAAACGTCGCCGGGTAGGAATATTCTCGCCAGATGCGGTAAAACTGCGTCAGAATGCGGTGGTTAAAGATATCGAGAAACGCCTCCTGCGCTTCGTGCCCTTCCCGCTGCTGGGCGATCTCGTCGAGCCACGCGGTGGGCAGCGGCGAGTCGACGCCGTAGAGCCCCATAAACGTCGTGCGCACCGTCGGCGGCGCATCCGGATGGTCTTCATCATATTCCACCGCTTTCAGCTCGCTGACCGGGAAGCCCATTCCCGGATGCGGGCGAAACCGTACCGGATCGTCCGCCGGATTCAGGGTGCTGCCCAACGGCGATGCGCCCGGACGACGCTTTTCCAGTAACTGGCAGAAGCGGTAGAAGTTGATGCGATAGATTTCCCGCTCAAGCCGGGGGCTTAGCCGGGAATGCGGCGGTTGTGGTTCTCCTGCCATTCGAGGCGCTCTCCCCCAGGTTGTAGTATCAGAATCAGATGATTGAACAGGTGAATATCGGTATACAGCGCGAAGAAGCGGTTCAGCATCTCGCCGAACAGGCAGATATCGCCGTGCCCGGCGAAGCCGCTGCTGTCGAGGGTCACCTCAATCTGCACGCCGCGCAGAAAATGGCCCTGCGCAAAACGTTCCACCTCGCTATGCCTGACATCGACAATCGCTTCCAGGCGGCGGCGGTTCATCTCGTTATCGGTCCAGTCATAGAGGGCCAGCGCGCCGCGCAGCACGTCAGCGTTATCCATCATCCACAGGAAACTGCTGCCGAGATGGCTCAGCACCCGCCAGTGAAAACGATCGCGGTCCGGCGGGTAGCACGGCAGCGTCGGGGCGCAGAGGTTACGCACCTGAATGCGCGCGGTGGTGGATTTCACCACCGTGTCCAGCAGCGTACTCTGCAGCGCCCGGCGCGGCAGCTGGCCGTTGGTGCCGGTCAGGCTGAGCGACAGTTTTTCATTCTCCGGTACGGTGTGGTTATCAAACGCCTCGCCGCCGAGCGTCAGCCAGGTGTCGTGCAGCCCTGAAGGACCGGACTTTACCCGCGTATGGTAATAATATTCCGGCGCATCATGGCGCAGCATTCCTCCCTTGTGACGGAAGCTGGTGAACGGCACATACGTCTGGTGACCGGAGTGGCGCGAGGAGGTGACCGAATCCACGGAATAAATCTCGGTATGACCGTCCTGGACACGCATCGGGCGCAGCAGGTATTCGGTCTGTAGCGAGTCCAGATGCAGCGGATCGGACTCCAGCGGAAACAGATTAATCACCGGCGTGCAGTGCAGGCGCAGATGTTTCTCCGACAGCGCATATTCATGCGGCCACTGTCTCTCCAGCACGATATCGATTTCAAACCACGCCAGTTCTTCCGGGAAATCCACATTTTCCAGGCCGCGCAGCGTCACCGACATAAACTTTTCACGGAAGGTAAAATACTCCAGCAGCAGCTGATAACCGCTGAAACTGCCGCACTCCGGCAGCAGCGCCTCCTCCTTACTGAAACCGCAGACGGCAAAACGGGCGTCCAGCGGTCTGCGGTCAGCATCGCCGGGAAAGCGGATACCCGTTTTCGCCACCCGGAGCGTCAGCGCCTCATGCAAGGCGCAGGCCAGCGGCGCATCGCCATTCAGGTACAGCGGGATGCGGCTTAAGTCGATGCGGCTCCAGTCTGCCAGCGGGCTGCACTCAAAGCGCAGGCGGAGAAGCGAGCGCCCATCCGGTTCCGTCGAGATCCCCGCCCGGGCGAGCGACAGGGGCTGCAGGGTCAGCGGCTGCGTCGTGGTGTAATGGCAGCGGGTGCGCTTTTCACCAATGGGCTGAGAAAGAATTCCAAAGCCTTTTTCAACGCGGACAGGTTCTTTCAGCTCACGCCAGTCCGCGGTGAACTCAACAATGGAGAGCGACGGAATGGTACGCAGGTAGTGTGGCCAGATCATGCTCACCAGTCCGCCGGTCAGCTCCGGCAGATCGTCGTCGAGCTTTTCGCGCAGGCGGCCCATCAGAAAGGCGAAGCCTTCAAACAGGCGCTCGACATAGGGGTCGCGCGCGCCCGCTTTGTCGAGATTTAAGGCCGCCGCCCGGTCAGGATGGGCGCGGGCGAACTCTTCGCCCGCTTCACGCAGGTAACGCATTTCGGCGTCAAAATAACGCAGGGTTAAGTCGTCCATAGAAATATGCTTTTAGCCTTAGAGCTACAGGAGGTGCGTTTAAAATGGGGAGAAGATCGCGATAGGTGTTTTCTGCAGCCTCAAATCGCATCAGTGTCATTGAACATTGAACATTGAACATTGAACATTGAACATTGAAGCAATAAGTTGCGCGCCCTTACCTCATCACGCATCTTCTTGAAATCATCGTTTCCGGGGGGTATCTCCGGCGGGTGGCGAGCAGAATATCAACAGAGGCCATTATTCACTCCCTTCCACAACGTCAGACTCATATTCATTCGTGCGGCCTGGCGCCGGGACACCGACGCTGAATATCTGCGACGGCAGACTGAAGTTTCGCAGCTTCAGCAGCGCCAGCGGTCCGTCGCCCAGTTCCGTACGCAGCAGCCACTGAAGCTGTCGCCTGTCCGGCGCGGTGACGCTCAGCCGGTACAGCCCGTCCCCCGCTTTCTGCCGCTGCATCTGTTCCAGCATCCGGATAACGCCCCACGGGCCACTGTAGTTTGTATACAGACGGGTTCCCGCCGCCGTCGACGTCCAGGTCAGCATCGCCCCCGGTTTATTGATTACCCCCGGCCAGCGGAAGCTCTGCCAGTCGGCAACCTGGTTAAAATAGTGGAGTTTCTGCCCGTCAAGCGTCAGCTGTGTTTCCACCACTTCCGGCATCGCCACCCCCTGCAGTTCAAAGCTGATACCCTGGCTGCCGTCGGTGAACAGGATGTCGGACAGCTGGCTGAGCTGGTTCACCGCGTTCAGGAAGGCCGGGCTGAACGTCAGCCCCTGGCTGCGGGTTCTGTCCGCCACCCAGGTGCTGCCCTCCCGGTGCAGAACGCCGCCCAGCTGCGTGCTGAGGAAACGGTCAATACGTCCGGTATCGCGGCGGATGAACGCCGCCAGCATCGGCAGCGAGGCTTCGCTCTTCGCGGCAGCAAAGGGATAACGCCCTTTAAACGCTGAATTCCAGTTCGCGACAACTGAGCGCTGCCACGCTTCGTTCAGGCTGGCCGCCGACGGCTGAAGCACCGTCTCCCAGGCCTGGGTCAGCGGCTGAACAAACATCGTCTGCCCGAAACCGCTCCACTCTTCACCGAGGCTTGCCGCCACCAGACTGCCATACTCCTGCGTGTCGGTCAGGTCAACGCTCTTGCCCTGGAAGACCGTCTGCGCCAGCTGCTGCATCATCGCCTGCGGGTCGGCGGCGTTTGCCACCTGCTGGAGCCTGAGGCGCACGCGGGTCAGGCGCGTCAGGTAAGTCTGTAAACTGAGCGAACTGTCCGCCGCCATCACGCTCTGCGCGCTGTTTTTACCCATAAGCTGCAGCAGCGGCCCGAAGGTGCTGTCCAGCGGCCCCGCCGGTCCGGCGGCCTGCTGGTCAATCACCGGCCGGTCATCACCGCCCAGCAGGTTTTTCGCCGATTTCACCAGCGATGCGGAAATGGCCTCTTTCTGCTGCCCGGTCTGCCCCTGGTAAGCCAGGGTGTTCATCAGGGCAATCAGCGGCGACTGGCGCACGTCCCCGGCCAGCGTTAACTGGTCGGTGACGTCGGCAATATTGTGCGCTGGGTTCAGCCGGATACTGCTGAGGAAGTTCAGCCAGGCACCGGCAAAATCGGTGAAGTAGCGCGCCGTCAGGCGCTGCTTCAGCGCCTCCGGGGAGACGTCGCCGGGCAGCGTTTTACGGCTATCGCTCAGCACCCAGTCGATTTCATCGCGCCGGGACGCCACGGCGTTATCAATGGCTTCCTGAACCCCGCCCTCCCACGCCTGGCGGGTGAACATCCCCGGCACCGACTCCGGCGTGCTGAACAGGCGACCGGCGTCGGTCTGCGGCGTCATGTCCTCCAGCGTCATGTCCGCGTAGCTGCGGCGCACCCGGGTGAGCATGTTCTCATACAGCGTACTTTCCGCGTTGCGCCGGCCAATCTGCTCCAGCAGCACCTGACGTACCCGGGTGACCAGCTGCCTGTCCGGCGTGATTTTCCAGGCAGGCTGCAACGGCAGGCTCTGCATGTAAAAGGCGTGAAGGTCCGGGGCGATACTCTGCCACAGCGCCGGGGAGAGTCCCGGCCGGGATGGCGCGGTGGTTGTCATCACCTGCGCGTACAGGGCAGCGTCGGCTTTGTCCGGGCGCGCCATCATCAGGTATGCTTTTAGCTGGTCGTAGCCCGCTTTAGCTGACGTGGCACGCTGCGGGCTGCGCGGCGGCAGGTTCGCCAGGACGGTCAGTTTCTGCGTCAGCGCCTGCATGGCCGCATCGCGTATCAGGCGGTTACTGGCCCGGCCGTACCAGGGCATCAGGGCAGCGGAGAGCGGCGCATTGTGGTCCAGCCCGAAGCGCTGGTACCAGGGAGCGCCATTCGCCTGTTGCGTCTGCAGACGCCCGATATCGTTACGCAGGGCCTGCAGCGCCATCAGCTGCGGGTCGTTAACCGCGGGATGATTCACCAGCTGCTGCGCCCGCGCCGCCGCGCTGACGATATGGTGGCGGTTAACGGCAAAGGAGACCACGCTGCCCGCCCCCCACAGGGCAATCAGCGTCAGCAGGATGACGCCAGACGTTCGCTGCCACGGTATCCCTGCCCGCACGCCCCGCGCCTGAGCGCAGTCCGCCGTCACGCCCTGCCAGACCGCCGGAGCGGACCAGCGGTGTTCATGGCCCGCGACATTATCCTCAGGGGCCAGCGACGGGCTGAACATCAGGCCGCGCAGCGGAACACGCTTCAGGTGCTCCGTCAGCCACGGCGTCAGCAGCGTTTTCCAGTGGGATATTCCCTGTTTCTCCAGCTGCCGGCCGAAACGTAACAGGAAATCGTGCGACGGCCCGGCGCACAGCTGCTGCATTCCCCTTTCGCGCAGGGATGGCAGGATAGCGCGGAGCTGGCGCTCCACCCCCGCCGGCGTGGCGCGGGCCGGGAAAAGCGCCCCTACCGTCTGGGTGACGCGCGCATCCTGCGACCAGTCGCTGTCAGTCACCTGCCACAGGTACACCGGCGGCTGCCAGCGCAGCGCCTCCCCGACCTGCTCCAGGGTGCGAAGATGGTTATCCAGCGTACCGGCGGTGGTCTGTCTCTCATCCAGCGCCAGCACGATGCCGTCCAACGGACGGCTGCGGCGCAGCTTACGCAGGGCGGTCAGGTGCCCGGTGTCCGGTGCCGATGTCAGGCTGCCGCCGTAAATCAGCACCGTGCGGTGGCCTTCGAGCCACTGTTTTTCCGCCAGACCGGGGGCGATGGCGGCGATGTGCGCGGGTTCGCCACAGACCAGCAGCAGGCGGACCTTACTGCGCCAGAAAAGGTTGTAGCGACGGCGGAGGTGGGCTTTCAAATGCCGAATGCTGGCAACGGTCGAGGATTCTGCCTCACTTCGATGCTGTATAAAATCGGTTTTATTTCCAGATGAGAGGAATTTAGCCTGGCGGTAAGTGTTTTTACCAAACAAATATGTCGTAATAAAAAAAATGATAATAAAGAGCAGTAATCCACCCGTTAGTACCAGAGCTAATATAAATAGCCGCTCAAACCAGATAGAGTCTGGAGAAATCCCCAGTATAGTCGGTTCACTCCTGAGGATAAGGCATGCTGCAACTCCCAAGCATAAAAGAACAAACAAGATAAACCACAACTGAAATGTTGTGTTTTTTATTCCCTGTAAAATACGTTTCACCTTTTCTCCCGACATAAAATAACTGGATAGAGAAACATCAGCAATGCCTTACAACTTAAATAACACGAGGATAATAAATTCGAAGCTACAACTGTGCTTGAGGCCTAACGACCAACGACCACAAGAAATCATCATGTTCAGACATACTGACAATCAGCTGCGGTGAGGAATATCTGTGATTACCAGAAGCCAAAGCAATAGCAAGCCACGGCGATACACTCCCCGTAAAACCACTCTTCATGTCAATATCGATCAACTTCGCCTTTGTATCATTCAATGGCAAACCGAGATTATTAGCAACCTGTGTTTTCTCTTTATTTTTCGCCCCCATTCCTGCTAACCAGAGATATTCGATATTTTCGAGATTGCTCTTCCCCCATAACAATGACTGCATCACTGATGCATTTAGTCCTGCATGAGTTGTTTTTTCCGGCCTGTGAATATGAGCTATATAATTTTTCAGTTGTGAATCGGCTTGTGTGGCGTTTAAAAGCAATGCCACTGCAGCTTCCCCT
Source organism: Klebsiella sp. JN_Kp126 (assembly GCF_033843325.1). Lineage (NCBI taxonomy): Bacteria > Pseudomonadati > Pseudomonadota > Gammaproteobacteria > Enterobacterales > Enterobacteriaceae > Klebsiella > Klebsiella sp. JN_Kp126. Next base: position 13,708 of record NZ_JAWXQV010000070.1, read on the forward strand.
TCTCCATTACGTAATTTTGTTTTTAATTTGATTGACAAAATCAATAGAGTTTCTATAGTTCGAGGTTTATCCAGCCAATTATCAATATCGGTCAATCCAAATTGGGAGAAAAACAAAACTTGCGCATGCTCAGGCACAAGTAATTTAATTTCCTCCTGAATATCTGAAATAGTATCTGACGCCAATGCAATATCACTATCGAGCTGTAAAACCACAGTCAACCGCTTTGAAGCCTTACATTTCATTAACGCTGTCTGTAATGTTACGTCCTCAAGAAGTAAGGTTAGCTCCCTGACTATTCTGATTGATAGAGGCAACCTGGCATCGCCAAAACGGGTTTGATAGCTCACTATTTGCGTGACTTCATCCACCACTGTGGGTAACTCAACTCCCCCGGGTATTATAAATTGGTCCGTCATGACACCAGACGTTACAACGTGTGGTAAATGCGTACATACAGCTTCCAGCGTCAGATAACGCTGCCCACGCTGAATTTCATTCTCAATATCTTTTTCCCGTTCATGATTCCAGCCATCAGAGAACCATACGGATGTCAAATAACATAGCCAGCGAACACCAAATATAAACAACCATATTATAAATGGTAAGCTGATAAAACAGTTCCAGAATAATCCCCCTCGTACTATGCTATGTGAGGGCCACAACAATGAGGTAAAAAGCCCACCACAAACAATGAAGACAAGCAGCACAACCGACCATCGTTTTACAGACGGAGGTAATTTCCGCTTAGTTGCGGGAGGAATCACAGAGAGATCAACAGGCATTATTTACTCGTTGTAGCGCAGCTTAGTGAGGTAATTAATGTGCAACCACAAGTACATTTATAATTATGAAATGCAACGGGTACGCCATTATCTTTCATAGTAGGGTGGCCTTCCGCTATATATGATGGACTATGCCCTTCTATGGGACAACTTACCGCATCGCCTAAACGCGCCACACCCACCCCCTGAAATTTCATGGTCCCGGAACCGGACAGCACCTGACCACCATGCGTTGTTTTATCGCCAATACGAACGATGCCTTTCATTTCTTCACCTCCATCATGGCGCGTTTTTTATCCACCATGCTGTGCGACTTGTCCATTCCCAGCATCCAGCGCCAGAGCGAACGGGGATTCTGCGCGGCACTGATATCCCAGGGATCGTCCGGCGCAATCACGCAGCTGGCCTGCACCTCCTCACTCCAGCGCGGGATCCGGCAGGTGTACATCGCAAAGACCCGGAACGGCCAGGCCGTCAGATACAGCGCCATCAGAAAAGGCACCACAAAAAACGGCGCCCCGTAGGTGGCGCTGAACATCAGATACCAGTAGCCAAAAAATATCCCTTCCCGGCGTCCCTCCACTGGCGGCATCAGTTTCAGTACGCCGGCAACCGCCTCCGGCCCTTCTTCCATATAGCGGCGCACAAATTCCCAGTTGCGGTACAGGTCTTCACGCAGCGGAGCGGAAACCGACAGCGTGAACGTTTTCAGCACCGTTTTGCGATCTTCCGCCAGCACATGTCCGCGAATATCGTAATTCTTCCGCTTCGTTAACTTATGGGTCACGCAATCACCGGTGGTGAAAAAGATGTCGTCCCAGGGGGCACTGTAAACCTCCCCGTCCACGCTGAATACATGCACCAGTCTGTTTTTCCTGTCAAACCTGACCGGATAATGCGTCCAGCGGAAACATTCAACCCTCATCATAAATGAACAGAACCATGCCAGAAGAAAAGAAATGATTACTGCACCAGTGCCGAATCCCCAGAAAAAAAGATCTCTCTGACGCCCGGATAAGTACTCATATATCATTGTTGATGTAAAATCATATACACCCCAAGTAAAAAGAAGAAACAGAGCCAGGGATGGAACGGTTAAAAATCCTTTTACCGCATACCACTTATCCACCACCTCCATATAACCCGAGCTGAGATGAATCACCGCCGCATCATCCATGACTTTTTTGTCACCCAGGTCTACTTTTTCATTCTGATGTAATTGATTAGCCCGTTCATCTTCAGTCAGTACAGGTGAGGCCCGGTACTTGTATTTAATCATTAATCCATCATAATCCATTTTTTATCCTGCCCGCATAATGTCTTTCAGATTCTGCATTTCACTCTGAAGCGTCTGAGACTTTTGTCACAGCCATCATGGCGCGTTTTTTATCCACCATGCTGTGCGACTTGTCCATTCCAAGCATCCAGCGCCAGAGCGAACGGGGATTCTGCGCGGCACTGATATCCCAGGGATCGTCCGGCGCAATCACGCAGCTGGCCTGCACCTCCTCACTCCAGCGCGGGATCCGGCAGGTGTACATCGCAAAGACCCGGAACGGCCAGGCCGTCAGATACAGCGCCATCAGAAAGGGCACCACAAAAAATGGCGCCCCGTAGGTGGCGCTGAACATCAGATACCAGTAGCCAAAAAATATCCCTTCCCGGCGTCCCTCCACCGGCGGCATCAGTTTCAGCACGCCGGCAACCGCCTCCGGCCCTTCTTCCATATAGCGGCGCACAAATTCCCAGTTGCGGTATAAGTCTTCACGCCGCGGGGCAGAAACCGACAGCGTGAACGTTTTCAGCACCGTTTTGCGATCCTCCGCCAGCACATGTCCGCGAATATCGTAATTCTTCCGCTTCGTTAATTTATGGGTCACGCAATCGCCGGTGGTGAAAAAGATGTCGTCCCAGGGGGCACTGTAAACCTCACCGTCCACGCTGAATACATGCACCAGTCTGTTTTTCCTGTCAAATCTGACGGGATAATGCGTCCAGCGAAAACATTCAACTCTTAGCATTAAATAACAGAACAAAGAGGCCAGAATTGACACAAAAAGAGCAATAAAACCGATGGCATAAAACCATCCGTCATAATCCTGCTGCAAAAAAAAAATGAACAAACATATTACAGGGTATATAAATTACACCTGAGGCAAAAAGCACAAGTAATGCCAGTGACGGTACGGTTAAAAATCCTTTTATCGCATACCACTTATCCACCACCTCCATATAACCCGAGCTGAGATGAATCACCGCCGCATCATCCATGACTTTCTTGTCACCCAGGTCTATTTTTTCATTCTGATGTAATTGATTATTTATTTCATCATCTGTTAACTCTATATCAGGAAATCTGTTTTTGTCATATTTGAACATCAAACCATCATAATCCATGTATTATCCCACCTGCATAATATCTTTCAGACTCTGCATTTCAATCTGAAGTGTCTGATGTGGTTCAGGATGAAGTCCCTCCGGCGTTACTCCCCACATGGTTTTCTCCAGCCATTGCTGCAACTCATTGGTCTGTTTCCATGAAATATAAAAGGCTGCAATCAGAAGCACCGCCACCATTATCCATCCCACAGTAAGACCAATAACTTCAGCACTTGCTCCAACAGTAACCAACGTCCGACTACCTACACGCCAGCCTATTCTCCCTAGTACCCTTCCCAACCACTTCCAGTTAATAAATGGCGCAAAAGCTAAATACAAACCAGATACCGTCGACGCTCCATAGGCAAAAGCCAACCCTTTACGCTTACTGTTCCATTCTTCCTGAAAATGAACAGCATCATAATAAGCCGCCACCAGTCCCCCTGCAGCACCAAGGAAACGTCCGGATGCAGCAAACCATTTTGCAATTTTTTCCGCCGCTGAACCGGGAAACTCCGCACCCAGTTTATTAAAGCGAATTATCGCCGACTCTATCGTTCCGGCTGTTGTTCCCGTTAATGACAGTGTTCCTGCCCAGAAGCGATTTCTGGCTTCCTGCTGACTTGCGGTTACGGGCTTATGGCTGAAATCCATGCTTACCCACAACGACGCTGTTTGCAACGCCATTGAGACCACCCCGAGCGCCAAAGGCACGCTTTGCTTTATCGAACTGAAACCCGCGTTGATATGGTTCTGCCAGCGAGCAAATAATAACCTGTCAACATCAGCATCGGTGCGTAAGGATTCACTCAGGCGATACACGCGTTGACTTTCCGGTAGCGCAGCCAGCTCATTGAACGTATTCATATCAACAGCGGCAATATAATGGCGTTCGCCGGCTCCGGTAAGTGGCACGCCATCAATTCCAAGTCGGCGAACTTCCCATCTGACGTACATACGCAGAACATCTTCAGTACTGTCCCCGGTAATCCCGGCATTTCTGCCCAGCACTCTGACAACGTCCTCCACAAAATCAGCCTCGCTCCCAATACGAGTTACAGGAATAAATGCGCGTCGGTCAATAACGGCCATCATGCTAAATAATTGATAACTCAAATGACTTTTTGCTGCTGCCTGTAAAATTTGTGAAACAGGACCAATGACTTTTCCCAAAAAGGTTCCAAGGTAACCTGCGGCGGCCTCCTGCATCTTGTCAAACGTATCTTTAAAAGCATCAGCAACCCCATTCCAGGGCTGAGCCCACAAACTACTATTATCCTGAACTAACGCTCCCAGACGCTGTGACAGTTTGTCCTGATTAAACACCAGCGCACGCATCAGGATATTGTTGTAATCATTAGACTTCATTTTTAGCTGTTCGGTGAAATAGCGCAGCGTCAATGCCTTATCTTGCATGCCAACGATGCAATAACCCACTGTCTGTATATAATCGAACCCACTCTGAATATCGGCCACATCAAAATTGCACTTGAAGTACCCAGTGGTGACTTCACTTTTGAACCACTCCAGGTACATCTCTGTCGTAGGACCGACGACTGATTCATCGTAGGAATTAACTTCTTCATTAAATTCCTTGATAAATTGTTCAAGCTGTTTTTCATCATAATGTGACGCGTAGGTCTGCCATTCTGTCTCAACGCGACTATTTAGTGTGGCATCCAAATCAGCATTGCGCTGCTTTGCGAGCTCCTGGGAAGGTAATAAATCAAGGCCTTCTCGTGTTTTTGTTCCGAGTTTCTCACTCATGGAAGTGAACTCAACGTTTGCAATCTTGTCCCGCGCCATCTGACGGGTCATTGACTCCTTTAAGCCAATCAGTGTGGAAGCTAAAGAGTGTTTCCAGATATATTTCTCATTGCCATAAAGATCCCGGGTTGTTTGATATGACAGCAGCGATGAAATTTCTTGCAGTATTGCCACTGGATCCTGAAGCACTAAAATTGCCCCTTTACCCGGCATTAATTTCTCGGCAGACTTAATCAAATTGGTCGCGGCAAGTGGAAGGGGCTGAAAATATGACGCCGAGTAGTCCTTAATTTCGGCATAAGCTGACATTGGGCTATACTCGGCAACAACTTTAGTCACTTGGGAAAGGGCTAATAGCTTTTCCCCATTACCGCTGCTTAGCCATCCATCCATATCAAATCTTTGCATTATTTTTTGACGGACCGCAGGATCTTCATATTTTTTCCTTACCGCAGGCGTCCATTTGTTTTGCGACCAGGCAAACCAGAATATGCCGTTTTTCATTGGCGGCGGCATTACAGGTAACGTAATTAATGAAGCTTTTGCCAGATCTTCTGGCTTAGTAATACATGGCTTCATTTCACCACTTAACAATCTTGGTGGCACATCACCACATCCAGGCAAAGGATAATAATAACCTTCTTCCGTCACATAGTAATCCTGCCATCGATTAATCATTTCATCATAGACATGAAGGTAACCTTCTCTCAATAAACGCCCTGTATAGGCAGAACGGCCACGAGGAGCGATGGACGGTGAGATATTTTCAGGCAAATATGGGATATTATCATGATTATCTGCGATACCCGGCCGTACAGGTAGAACGGGTAGCCCGTAACGGCTACAAAAACCGCATCTCTGGTTATTTTCACTCATGATTATTTTCCTTATATCTTTCCTGTTGCAACAGAAGCGTCTGCCATTCAATATCACTCAAACCATTAATCATCCGCGAAAAAAGTTCAGGCGTTTTTTCTGCACACCTTAACCATTCCTGGATTATTGGAATACGCCAGAAATCAGGCTCACGGGTCAAGCCACTACAGGCAAAGGCAATAAGATCATTGTGATGTGTCAGGCCCAGACTCAGCCCCCGACTCAGCAATTTTTCAATACGCTGACTACAGTTTCGACGTTCTGCAATATCAGTAATAAATGGAATTTCCATTAACACTCGATTTATTAACCCTATGTTTTTTAGGCGCGCAGCTGGAAAAACGGTTTCATGTTCAACGGATGTGAGCATTACTTCTGAAGAATGACATACCAGAGTATGCCATTGACCTTCAATCCAAAGCGTCCAGTATGATGACTGTCTGACAGGGATGAGTTCCATTAATTGTCTGTATGTAAACATCCAGGAAAGATGGAACAACACACGGGGATCGTAATATCGAAGAATATGACGTCGGTGATTTTCATCAGTAAAATGCATTGCTTTGATAAGCACGCTACGCATTTCAGATACCGTGCGTTCGCTTCGGATTAGCAAAGTGCATAGCCAGCGGCTGGCCTGCACGTTCAGCAGCGGCGGGATAAACGACGCGTCCTGCGACCAGTCTCCCTGGCTGTCGCGCTTAAGACGGGCCACGGCGACGGTCTGGTAATTGCCGTTGTCGTTATCCTCTGTACGCAGCGTCAGCTCCGGCTGCATTACCGCAATCTGGCGGCTGTCATCCCCATAGCGGTTACGCACCTCCCGCCAGGCCAGACGCCAGCGCACAGGACGCTCCGCTTTCTGCTCCGGTTGCAGGCAGTTGCCGCCGTTTTCATACTCATGGGGCAGCGCCAAAACCACCGTCAGTTCGTGGCTTTCTGTTTCCGGTAAGGTCATCACGGGCGGCAACACATCGGCGTTATCGCTATCAGTGAGCGTTCCGTCGGCGAAACGTACGCACAGGTGGTCGGCCTTCAGTTTCCCCTGCTTCAGCAGCGCGGCGTCAAAAGCCGTCCGCGCAACCCCCCAGGGATGTATTACTCCCAGTCGGGCGACACACTCGGTGTGCCAGGCCGCTTGCGCGGCCTCCTGCTGAAAATGTTGAGGGGAAACCATCTGGCCTCGCCCCCACAGCGGTCGTACTGTTTTCATCCCTGCCCCCGCCTTACGCTTTCGCTTTCGGCATCTGAGAAACCAGAGACAGGTTCACGTCCATCCCTTCCACCTGGAAGTGCGGCACCGCGTACAGCTTCACCCGGAAGAAGCCCGGATTGTCCTCGATATCTTCCACCACCACCTTCGCGTCGCGCAGCGGGTGCGAGGCCTGCAGCTCGTCGCCCGGGTCGGTCATCTCCGTCACCAGACCGCGTACCCAGGTGTTGAGCTCCAGCTCCAGCAGGCGGCGATCCTTGGTGGTGCCGATGTTTTCACGCTGAACGAGCTTCAGGTAGTGCGCAATACGCGACAGCAGGAAGATATACGGCAGGCGCGCGTTGATGCGGCTGTTGGCGGTGGCGTCGGCGGTGTCGTACAGCGCCGGCTTCTGGGCCGAGTTGGCCGAGAAGAAGCAGGCGTAGTCGCGGTTTTTGTAGTACGACAGCGGGATAAAGCCGAGGCTGGCGAACTCAAACTCGCGGGTTTCCGGGATCATCACCTCCGACGGGATCTTCACCTGGTTGCCGGTGCCCAGATCGTAGAGGTGGATCGGCAGATCTTTCACCGCTCCGCCCGCCTGCGGGCCACGGATCTGCACGCACCAGCCGTTATTAATAAAGCTTTTCACCATGTTGGACGCGAAGGAGAACGAGGCGCTGGTCCACAGGTATTTCTCGTGGTCCGGGCCTTTCACCTGCTCGACGTAGTTGAAGCTGCGCACCGGCACGGTGTCCGGTCCATACGGCAGGCGGCCCAGCACGCGCGGCATCACCAGGCCGATATAGCGCGCGTCGTCGGTGTCGCGGAAGGATTTCCATTTGATGTACTCGGCGCGGTCGAAGTAGTTGCCGATATCCTTGATGGCGGCGACCTCTTCCATGGACTCTTTCAGAAAGAAGGCCGGGCCGACGGCGCCGATAAACGGCATATGGGCCGCAGCGGAGACGCCGGAGATGTTGCGCAGCAGCGCCACGTCCTGCGGGCTGGCGTCGAACTCATACGCGGAGATCACCGAGCCAATCGGCTCGCCGCCCGGGGTGTCGTAC
>NZ_JAWXQV010000071.1:0-60619 GCF_033843325.1 Klebsiella sp. JN_Kp126
TTCAGCGGCTCCGCGCTCTGCTCCCGGGGGCGGCGCAAAGCGCCTGCCCGGGCTAAAGGTTAAGGGTCGTCTGCGGGCCGGTAGCCCGGACAGATGCGCCGCATCGCCTCCGGGGAAGTTCAGCGGCTCCGCGCTCTGCTCCCGGGGGCGGCGCAAAGCGCCTGCCCGGGCTACAGGTTAAGGGTCGTCTGCGGGCCGGTAGCCCGGACAGATGCGTCAGCATCGCCTCCGGGGAAGCGTGCGCAATGGCGTTAGTTTTTACTCAAATCACTCAGCAGAAAGGCAATACTTTGCCCGGCCACCGTCTGTTCGAGGGCGATTTTGACGATAATCGTCAACGGTACCGAGAGTAGCATACCCACCGGGCCCAGCAGCCAGCCCCAGAAGATCAATGACAGGAAGACCACCAGCGTCGACAGCCCCAGCCCGCGGCCCATAATGCGCGGTTCAAGAATATTGCCGAACACCAGGTTAATCACCAGATAGCCTGCCAGGACCACCAGCGCTTCGTACAGACCGCCAAACACCAGCACCTGCAGGATCGGCGGGATCGCCGCGAGCACCGAACCAATGTTGGGAATGTAGTTGAGCGCAAAGGCCAGCAGTCCCCACATAAAAGCAAAGCGGACGTCCAGCAGCACCAGCATTCCCCAGACCACCAGGCCGGTCACCAGGCTGATGGCGGTTTTTAACACCAGGTAGTGGGAGACGCTATCCAGCGCGCGCTGAATCGCGCCCATTCCCTCCACCGGCCGCGACATCAGCTGCTGCAGCTTCGCGGGAAGCTGCGGCACTTCCAGCAGCATAAAGACCACCGTCAGCAGCAGCAGGAAGATAGAGGACATCGCGTTGGAAAGCTGGGTGAGCAGGCCGGTCACCAGCGTCATCACCGCGTTGGGGTCAATATACTTGTTCAGCTCCACCACCGACACGGTAAAGCCGAAGCGCTGTAGCCAGGGCGCAACGGTCTGCATCGGTTCATAGAGATAATTACGGTACTGCGGCAGGGTGCGCGCAAGCTCGTTAAGCGACGTGCCGAGCGAGGCCAGCAGCACAACGGCCAGCAGGACAATCACGCCGACCAGGAGCGAAATAGCCAGCACCCGCGGTACCCGGCAGCGCACCATGAGCTGAACCAGCGGGTTTATCACCACCGCCAGAAAGATCGCCAGAACAAAAGGAACGATAATATCCGCCGCGAAGCGAATGCCTGTCAGGATGATAACCAGCATGCCGAGCATGATGACTATTTTTAAGCCGTTAAGCGTGATGATGGGTTTGGCCATACCGCTCCCTGCGAGAGAAAAAATGGGGTCTAATGTGAGTCATTGTAGACGTTGGCAAAGTCGGCGTCTCAGCGCGTCGCGTCCGCTAAAATGAAAAAAAACGACCAATTAATCAATAATGGCCGGAACGATATCATAATGGTGATTGCGATCGGAAAAAACTAATCCAAATCAAATACCAGAGGTAAAGAACTGCAAAGACTTTGAGTTAAATGTGGCGTTATGGTACAAATCTGCGTGTGTATAACTACAGAGGACAATTTTGATCCGCAAATGACGAGAAGCAATACCGCGGATAATTGTAATTTTATGGACAATCAGTTCAGGATGTATATTTCTTTTCACCCTGCAGTATCCCTCTCTCACTCCCGCTTTCTCGGCGAGCAGCACTGGCGCTCGGCGCTTTAGTCTTCTTCTCTCTGCCTGAGCTGGCGCGCTGCGCACGGCTAATTTAACGTCAGAATTTTTCCGGTTTACTTCTCTGTAAGCCGCCATGGATTATATTCTCAAGCAGGAGAAGGGATCATGTTTTATTGGATTTTATTAGCTTTAGCTATCGTTGCTGAAATTACCGGCACGTTGTCGATGAAATGGGCAAGCGTAAGCGGCGGCCATACTGGTTTTATTTTAATGCTGGTCATGATCGCGCTTTCTTATATTTTTCTGGCTTTCGCGGTGAAAAAAATCGCCCTCGGCGTGGCCTATGCCCTCTGGGAGGGGATCGGCATTTTACTGATCACTATCTTCAGCGTCCTGCTGTTTGATGAGACGCTGTCGACGATAAAAATCGCCGGCCTGGTGACCCTGGTCGCCGGGATTGTTTTGATTAAATCGGGGACGCAGAAAGCGGTGAAGCCGGGCAAGGAGAAAGCGCATGCAACAGTTTGAGTGGGTCCACGCCGCCTGGCTGGCGCTGGCGATTGCGCTGGAAATTTTGGCCAACGTTTTTCTGAAATTTTCCGACGGCTTTCGACGTAAATTCTACGGCATTATGTCGCTGGCGGCGGTCCTGGGCGCCTTTAGCGCGCTTTCGCAGGCGGTCAAAGGAATTGACCTGTCGGTGGCCTATGCGCTGTGGGGCGGTTTCGGTATCGCGGCGACCATTGCCGCCGGCTGGGTACTGTTTGGCCAGCGGCTGAATCATAAAGGCTGGGCCGGTCTGCTTCTGCTGGTGGTCGGCATGGTGTTAATTAAACTCGCCTGATATGATGCCGCCTGTGAATGCGGGCGGCAAATTCTGCTCTCTGTATTACGCTTAAAAAAGAGCCAGTTCGGCGTATTTTGCTGCCGGCCGATATGAGGGCAGAACATGATTCATTTGCCAGGCTGGCGCAATATTCCCTCCGCCAGAACGCTGTCCATCATGATTGTCCTTGCCGGGATCGGCTTAATCGTGTCCATTGTTTCGCTCCTTTATCTCACCCAACACCTGATCGGCCTGAAAGCAAACGAAATTGATAAGCATCGTTCCGTGCTATCGGTGGATGGGGCGGTGCAGACCTCGGTGAACCGCGTGCTGTCGCTGGTGATGGATAACGCTATCTGGGATGATGCGGTGCATCAGACCTATGCCGACAGGCTCGATCCGCAATGGCTCTACAACTCATGGGGATCGGGTTTTAAAATCAATAATCTCTATGACGGCACTTTCATACTCGACCAGCACTATCGGGTGCTGTGGGGATCGTTTCGCAGTGAGAGCTTTACCGAGCAGGATACCCAATTCCTCGGCAACGGTTTTCGTGCGCTTATCTCGCAGCATGCCGCCGCGCTGCGCAGCGGTAAAAGCGCTTATGCCGGCATCACGCGAACCCGCGCCGGTATTGCGTTTATTGGTATTGGCCTGATTCGCCCGACGGCAGGGCGGCTACAGGTGCATGATGATACGCGTCGCTATCTGGTGATCACCCGCCATATCAACTCGCAAATGCTTGAGCGCCTGGGCGACACGTTTCAGATTCGCAACCTGCACGTCACGCCAGGCGGCGGTGAATACAGTATTCCGCTGCGCACCCAGGCCGGGGAGATCGTGGGTTACCTGAGCTGGCAGCCGGGGCTTCCCGGCGCGGAAGCCGCGCGGGCGGCCTCCGACAGTATGCGGCTGATTGCCGCCGTGGCGGCTGGGCTGATCCTGCTGTTTATTCTCTTCAGCTACCTCGGGCTTTACAAGCTGGCGCGCGGCGAAAAGCTGGCGCGCGACAGTGCCATGACCGACTGGCTGAGCCGCCTGCCAAACCGACGGGCGCTGATCGAACGCCTTAACCAGGTGTGCGAAACCTCCCAACACCAAATGCAAAGCGTGGTATTTATCGATCTCGACGGCTTTAAGGATGTTAATGATAACTACGGCCATGACGTTGGCGATGCGCTGATTATTCATATCGCTAAAGAACTTCGGGAGCGCGTTCCGCCTGAAGGGATGCTGGCGCGTATGGGCGGCGATGAGTTCGCGATGACGGTAAGCGGCGAACAGGCGGTAAATCAGGCGCTGGCTTTTGCCTGGGCGGTACTGGAACTGTTAAAAGCGCCCGTTATCCTCAACGAGCGAAAAATTTATATCAGCGCCAGTATCGGTATCGCCAGCGGCCTCCCGGCAAGCTGCTCCAGCACCGAGCTTTTTCGCCGCGCTGATATTGCCATGTACCATTCGAAGAAAACCGGCAAAGGGCGCACGACCTGGTATGACGAAGCGCTCAGCGACGCGCGGCAGTATCAGCTGAATATCGAAAATGGCATTCGTCAGGGACTGGAGAACGAAGAGTTTGATGTCTGGTATCAGCCGATTGTCAACGCCGATACGCTGGTTATGGAAGGCGTGGAAGCGCTGCTGCGCTGGCCGCGGCGTCCTCAGGGGGCGCTGCCGCCGGATGCGTTTATCGGTATCGCCGAAAGTAGTGGTTTGATCTACGCGCTTGGCCAGTTTGTGCTTGAACGCGCCTGTAGCGAACTGCAGCCACTGGACGATCTGCTGCTGTCGGTGAATATCTCCCCGGCGCAGTTCCGCGATCCGGAGTTTGAGTCGCGGGTGGTGCAGGTGCTGGGCCGCTGTCATTTCCCGGCCCGTCGGTTACAGCTCGAAGTCACGGAGAGCTACGTTCTGGAGAATCCCGAGCGGGCGAAGACGGCCATTGAGAATTTAAGGGCGCTTGGCATCGCGGTGGCGCTCGATGATTTTGGCACCGGCTATTCCAGCATCGGCTATTTACGCAGCTTCAGCTTCGACAGTCTTAAAATCGACAAGTCCCTGGCCGGGCTGGTGGATGTGGATACCCAGGCGGCGGAGCTGGTGCGCGGGACCGTCCGTATTGCCGGAGCGTTAGGCATCACGGTAGTGGCGGAGGGCGTTGAGAATCAGCAACAGCTGGCGCTGCTGCGGCGGGCGGGATGCGACAGATTGCAGGGTTTCTTCTTCAGCGAGCCGATGCCCGTCGCGTCGTTATTGCAGCTGCGCCAGCAGCAAGGCTGACCGCTTACTGGGCAGCCAGCGCTTCAAGCTTATCGCGAAAGCCAGTGACGGAGATGGCGCGGTTGTCCGCCCGCCAGCGATCTTTTGGTCCAGGCGCCGAACTCTGCACCGCAATCACCTGCCAGCCGTCGTCGGTTTTCAGCAGCAGCGGCGAGCCGCTATCCCCCGGCAGCGTATCGCACTGATGAGAGAGCACCGATGTCTGCGCCCAGCCGGTGACTACGCAATCCTGGTGGGTATAGAGATTATCCAGATGATCTTCCGGATAGCCAGCCTGAGTCACTTTTCGTTCTGCGGTTTTTAGCGCGGCGGTCAGATCGGCTTTGCTGCCGCTAAAAATCGGCACCGGCGTAATGCCGGAAGGGGCGTAGCGCAGCACGATAAGGCCAAAATCCCACGGCGCCGCGGCGCTGGGAACTATCCAGCCATCGCCGTCCGCCTTAAGCCGTTTCCCCAGCGAAGGATCTACGCGGCCTTCAATACCGTGAATTTCGTACACCCAGCCGCCTTTACGCGAGATAAAACGCAGCGCGACGGGTTTATCCGGTTTGCCTTTGGGCGGCGTGAGCAGGCAGTGCCCGGCGGTGAGCGCCAGATTGGGGGCGATAAGCGTGGCGGTACAGAGATTACCGCTGGCGGTTTCCAGTTGCCCAATCGCATCCCAGGGATCGTCCGTGGGGTTGCTGACCGGTTTTCGGTCGTCGTGACCAAAAAACAGCGTCTTAATATCTTTTGCACTCATGCCATCATCGTCGGCCTGGACCAGCGCTGGAAACAGGGAAATTGAACACAGTAATAACAGGACGTCTCTACGCATATCACTCTCTGGGGAGATAATTATGTATATTGAAAGTAGCAGCAGATTTAAGTTTATGAAAGTTAAGAATAATTTTAATTAAGCCAGGCGGCAGGCGAAATCAGCAAAAAACGCCAGTCGCTTACGGATGAATGGCGTGAATTCAATATGTTAACGCCATTTTCCTGCGGCGTTATTTCCGCAGAAAAGGGCAGCGGAAGCAACATAAATCGTGTATCCGAACGTACAACAGGCGGGTGCCGAATAAAGGATTTGCGGTTCAGCTTTTTCTCAAGGCAGTTAATGGCGAAAACGGCCAATATCACGCAAAAAAAGAGATATCTTCACAGGAAAATCGGACTTCTTTACCTGTTTATCACTTACTTTCAAAGCGAAACATTTTCTCACCGAAAACGTTGTTATTGCTATCACCTTGTTGAGCAAACAGAGATGTTATCCCGGCGATGATATCTGCAATGTCAAACACCCGATGTACGGGAGGATTTATGTCTAAACAAGGTATTCGCGCATTGGTTTACGTTTCGCTGGTATCAGCAATGATTTGGGGCGCGACGGGCTATCTGCTGGTGACGGCGGTTCACGTTCTTTAATCCGCGGCCTCACCGTGGTGGAACCAGGCAGGTTTAAGCGGCGGGCTGAGCGCGTTTTGCGGCCAGCGCCGCCCGTTCCGGCGTTTGATTGATAGATAAATCCCCGGGCAGGCCGCCGGTGTTCTCGTCAGCAAAATCTTCGTCCCTTACATTTTCTCTTCCGGGCGCTAACGCTGCCGGTAATGTTGCGTGAAGGTGCCGTTGCGCAGCAGGTGACAACAAAGCGTAGCGGGGTGATGGCAGGTTTGGCGACCGCATTAAGCGACCCCAACGATATTCTCTTTTTTTCGCAGTCTATTCATATCGCCGACGGTATCGGCTGCTGTCTGGGGCTGTTGACGGCGGTGTGGGTGCGTATCGACCGGAGCGTGCTTTCGCTTGATATTCTGGCGGTTCGTCGTTGGCTAACGGCGCGTTACGTCAAACGTTTGACGACGGTCTCGGCGACAACCTGTGGCAGCAATAGGTTTAGTAAAGAAAAAAACGGCTGGCGACCAGCGCGCAGATAATCAGCAGGATCAGGATGAGCTCAAAACGATAGCGCCGCAGCATGGTGCTCTCCAGAAAAAAACGGCGCTGAAGCCAGCGCCGATATCATATCACATCGCTTAACCCGGGAGATTAAGCAGCCGGTTGTGCAGCTGGTTTAGCGGTATGATGTTTGGTGGTTTTGTGGTGTTTTTTCGCTGCCTGTGCTTTCTGAGCTACTGGTTTAGCAGCGGCTTTTTTGTGTTTCTTAGCGGCCTGAGCTTTCTGGGTGGCAGCCGGTTTAGCTTCTGCTTTTTTGTGCTTTTTAGCGGCCTGCGCTTTCTGGGTGGCAGCGGGTTTAGCGGCTGCTTTTTTGTGCTTTTTCGCAGCCTGTGCTTTCTGCTCAGCAGCCGGTTTCGCAGCGGCGGTATGGTGTTTCTTGTGGTGGGTCGCTTTAGCGGTGGTGCTGTGAGTTGCAGCAGCCGGCGCCGGAGTCGTGGTGGTGGCAGCATCGGCAGCGAAAGCAACAGAAGACAGACCCATTGCAGCGGCAACGACCAGAGCTAATACTTTTTTCATTCTGATATCCTCGAAAAGGTTTCTTGTTTCAACCCCACTGCGGGGCCGTTGAAAGAACTATATGCCTGTCTTATCGAGGTTTCCGTGAGTGTTTGGTATCGGCGTGTAACCATATGTACAACGCGCTGCTACAACGATGGGACACGGCGTCGGGCGCGGCCCGACGCCGGTGATTTACAGATAACGCGAGGTAAGGTGCTGGCGGAAATAGTCGCTGTTAAGGTCTTCTCCGGTTGCATGCTGAATCAGCTGCGAGGTGGTAAAACGGCTACCGTGCTGCCAGATATTTTGCCGCAGCCAGTCAAACAGGGCGCTGAAGTTACCGTTGGCGATATCGCTTTCCAACTGCGGCAGCGCCCGTCTGGCGGAAGCCATCAGCTGAGCGGCGTACATCGCGCCAAGCGTGTAGGAAGGGAAATAGCCAAAACCGCCGTCGGTCCAGTGGATATCCTGCATACAGCCGTCGCGATAGTTGCCGAGGGTGGAAAGTCCCAGCCAGTGCTGCATTTTTTCATCCCACAGCGCCGGAATATCCTCGACCTCAATATCGCCATCAATCAGCGCGCGTTCAATTTCGTAGCGCAGAATAACGTGTGCCGGATAGCTCACTTCGTCAGCGTCGACGCGGATAAAACCTGGCTTGACGCGCTGATTCCATGCGATGAAGTTTTCGTGGCTAAAGGCCGGCTGTTCACCAAAGTACTGGCGTACCGTTGGCAGCAGGCGCTGCAGGAAGGCGTCGCTACGGCCAAGCTGCATCTCGAAAAACAGGCTTTGCGATTCATGGATCGCCGTGGAGCGGGCGAGGGCAATGGGCTGATCGAGCCAGTTGCGCGGCAGGTTTTGTTCATAGCGCGCGTGGCCGGTTTCGTGAATGACGCCAAACAGCGCGCTGAGCAGGTCGTTTTCGTTGTAGCGCGTGGTGATACGGACGTCCTGGGGCACGCCGCCACAGAACGGGTGGGCGCTGATATCCAGGCGTCCGCCGTCAAAATCAAATCCCAGCACGCGCATCGCCTCCAGCCCCAGCTCGCGCTGGTCGGCAATCGGAAACGGCCCTTGAGGTTCGATGAGCGGCGTTTGCGCCTGCTTCTCAACCACCTTCTCCAGCAGCGAAGGAAGCCAGGATTTCAGGTCCGCGAACAGTACGTCAAGACGGGCGCTGGTCATATCGGGTTCAAAAATATCCAGCAGCGCGTCGTAGCGGGAACCGCCTTTTGCCGCAGCCCGAATCTGCGCCTCTTCGCGACTCAGTTTGACGACGTCACGCAGGTTCTCGGCAAAACCCTGCCAGTCGTTCGCCGGACGCTGGCTACGCCAGGCGTGCTCGCAGCGGCTACCCGCCAGCGATTTCGCTTCCACCAGGCTTTCCGGCAGCAGCGCCGCCTGTTCGTACTGGCGGGTCATTTCGCGCAGGTTGGCCTGTTCCACATCATTTAGCTCTTCCTGAAGCGCATTCTGCAGCCATTCACCCACTTTTTTATCGGTCAGGATCTGATGCTGCAAAACGCCAAGCTCGGCCAGCGCTTCGCCGCGGGCCGCGCTGCCGCCGGGGGGCATCATGGCGAACATATCCCAGCCGGCGATGGCGGAAAGATGCGAGAAGCGGGAGAGTCGCTGGAAGGTTCGGGTAAGCTGATGATAATTTTTATTTTCGGTCATGTTTACACTCTGACGGTGGCAAGTGAACAAAAGCTTTTTCGTGGGCCTACACTATCGCGATCCGCCGGTGGGGTCGAGGGATGCGGGCGCTTTCGACATAAATCACCCCGACGTTAATGGGAAATTGCCCACAGCGTCGGCTTGCCCGCTCGACGCAAGCATCAGCATAATGTAGTGATTAATCGATTGCGTATTTTATGTTTGGCTCGAAATAATCCAGATGTGCGTAAAGTAGCAGACGCTTTCTCTGAACTACGGCTAAACTTAATGCAGGCACAGGCCGCCGATGCGAGGTGGATTATGAATCCGTTTACCTGGCTGTTTATAGCACTGCTTTCCGTCGATGCCGTTAGAGAACTGTTGGGAATGTCGTCGGTACTGGGGATGTGGTGAAGAGCGTGGCCCGTTTCAGGCCACGTTAATCTGCGTTATTTCAGTCGCTTGTGTAAACACGCGCCGGTGAGCAGCGCCGCCAGCAGCATCAGCGCGATAAACCCACCTACGCCGTTCCAGCCGTAGTTATGCCAGAATACGCCGCCTAACGTCCCCGCCATGCTAGAACCCAGATAGTAGCTGAATAAATAGAGCGATGACGCCTGGCCGCGGGCACGACGCGCGCGCGGGCCAATCCAGCTGCTGGCCACCGAGTGGGCCGCGAAGAAACCCGCGGAAAACAGCAGCATGCCGATAAAAATCAGCCACAGCGACGAGAACAGGGTCAGCAGCAGGCCACCGAGCATCACCGCAGTCGAGAACAGCAGCACCGGGCCGCGACCGTAGCGAACGGTCATGGCCCCGGCTTTCGGCGAACTCCAGGTACCGGTCAAATAGGCCACCGATAGCAGGCCAACGACCGTCTGGCTGAGGGACCACGGCGAAAGCATCAGGCGGTAGCCGATATAGTTAAACAGCGTCACGAATGACCCCATTAACAAGAAACCCTCAAGAAACAGCAGCGGCAGCCCGCGATCGCGCCAGTGCAGGCGGAAGTTGATCAGCAGCGATTTTGGCCGCAGCGAGGTTGGACGGAAGTGGCGCGATTCCGGCAGGATGCGCCAGAACATCAGCGCGGCCGCCAGCGCGAAGCCGCTAATGACCGCCAGCGCTATCCGCCAGCCGAAGAAATCGGTAAATACCCCCGTCAGCAGACGGCCGCTCATGCCGCCAATGGAGTTTCCGCTGATATAAAGACCCATTGAGAACGCCACCACGCTGGGGTGAATCTCTTCGCTCAGATAGGTCATGCCGACCGCCGCCACGCCGCTCAGCGACAGGCCGATCAGGGCGCGCATCATCAGGATCCCATGCCAGCTGGACATCATCGTCGACAGCAGTGAGCAGCAGGAGGCCAGCACCAGCGCGGTAACCATCACCTGTTTGCGGCCAATAGCGTCGGACAGCGGACCGGTAAACAGCAGGCCGACCGCCAGCATCGCCGTGGAAATCGACAGCGAGATACTACTGCTGGCCGGCGAGACGCCAAATTCACTGGAGAGCACCGGGAGGATCGGCTGGACGCAATAAAGCAGCGCGAACGTCGCCAGTCCGGCAGAAAAGAGGGCGAGAGTGACGCGAATAAATTGCGGAGTACCGCGTTTGATAAACTGGTTTGGCTGAGGAGCGATGATGTCGCTGACGTCGTTTGCCGGGGCGGTGTCAACGGTAGTTGTACGACTCACGGAAAAATCCTTGCTGATATACAGAGAGTTAAGTGACCGCAATGGCCACTTATTCAGGGTATGAAAATGTAAATATTCTGTCTAATATATTAATAATCTCAAATAAGACGTTTTAAATATGAATATTGAACTGCGCCATCTGCGCTATTTTATTGCCGTGGCGGAAGAGCTCCATTTTGGCCATGCGGCGGCGCGGTTAAATATCTCTCAGCCGCCGCTTAGCCAGCAGATTCAAATCCTTGAACAGCAAATTGGCGCGCGTCTGTTTGCTCGTACTAATCGCAGCGTCAGCCTGACCGAAGCCGGGAGGCAGTTTCTCGCCGATAGCCGGCAGATCCTCTCGCAGGTCGATGATGCTGCCGCGCGCGCGGCTCGGCTTCACCACGGCGAAACCGGCGAGCTGCGCATTGGATTTACCTCATCGGCCCCCTTTATCAAGGCGGTTTCCGACACGCTGTCGACCTTTCGCCGCCGCTATCCCGATGTGCATATTCAGACGCGGGAAACCAACACGCGCGAGCAGATTGTGCCGCTGAACGAGGGCGCGCTGGATCTGGGACTGATGCGTAATACCCAGCTGCCGGATACCCTGGTCTGGGAAAGAGTGCTGCGCGAACCGCTGCTGGCGATGGTGCCCCGCGATCATCCGCTGGCCAGCAAGCCGCGCGTAAGCCTGCGGGAACTGGCGCGGGAGCCGTTCGTGTTTTTCGATCCCCATGTGGGTACCGGGCTGTATGACGACATTCTGGGCTTGATGCGCCGCTACGACCTGACGCCAGCCATCACCCAGGAGGTGGGGGAGGCAATGACGATTATCGGCCTGGTGGCCGCCGGTCTTGGCGTGTCGATTTTACCGGCGTCCTTCAGGCGGGTCCAGCTGTTGGAAATGTGCTGGCTGCCGATCGAAGAGCAGGACGCGGTGTCGGAAATGTGGCTGGTGTGGTCGAAGCATCACGAACAGGGGCAAGCGGCCCGGCGTTTTCGTGAATCGCTGCTTGCCAGCGCCACATGAGACATTTAGGACAAATAACGGCTAAAAATGTGCGGTAAATCACAAGGCTAAGCAAAAATTTGACGAGTACCGTTGAAGTGCTTCACCATAGCCATCAGTTTATTTCGAAGCGCGAAAATAAAGGGAGTCAACGGTGGTAGCGGACAGTCAGCCAGGCCATATCGATCAAATTAAGCAGACCAACGCGGGCGCGGTTTATCGCCTGATTGATCAGCTTGGCCCGGTGTCGCGCATCGACCTCTCGCGCTTCGCGCAGCTGGCCCCTGCCAGCATCACCAAAATCGTCCGCGAAATGCTGGAAGCGCATCTGGTCCAGGAGACGGAAATCCAGGAGCCAGGGAGCCGGGGAAGGCCTGCCGTTGGCTTGATGGTGGAAACCGAAGCCTGGCACTACCTCTCTATCCGCATCAGCCGCGGCGAGATCCACCTCGCGCTACGGGATTTAAGCAGCGCGCTGGTTGTGGAAGAGCAGCTGGAACTGGCGTTACAGCACGTTCAGCCCTTCGCGAGCCGGCTGCTCGATCAGGTTGACCAGTTCTTTATTCGTCACCAAAAGAAGCTGGAGCGTTTAACCGCCATCGCCGTCACCATGCCGGGGATCATCGATACCGAGCACGGTATCATCCACCGGATGCCGTTTTATGAAGACGTTAAGGACATGCCGCTGGGCGAAATCTTAGCCAATCATACCGGCGTATCGGTTTACATTCAGCACGATATCAGCGCCTGGACCATGGCCGAATCGCTGTTTGGCGCCTCCCGGGGAGCGCGAGATGTGATTCAGGTGGTGATTGACCATAACGTTGGCGCGGGCGTGATCACCGACGGTCGTCTGCTGCACGCGGGCAGCAGCAGTCTGGTCGAAATCGGCCACACCCAGGTCGACCCGTATGGTAAACGCTGCTATTGCGGTAACCATGGCTGTCTGGAAACCATTGCCAGCGTGGAGAGCGTGCTGGAACTGGCGCAGATCCGCATGGCGAAGTCGATGAGCTCAATGCTGCATCAGCAGCCGCTGAGCGTTGAATGGCTATGTCAGGCCGCGCTGCAGGGGGATTTACTGGCGCGGGACATTATCAGCGGCGTCGGGAACCACGTTGGACGGATTCTGGCGATTATGGTTAACCTCTTTAACCCGCAGAAAATCCTTATCGGCTCTCCCTTCAATCTCGCCGCGGATATTCTGTTTCCGGCAATATCTGATTGTATTCGACAACAATCGTTACCAGCCTACAGCCGACATATTGCCGTGGAAAGCACCCAGTTTTCTAACCGGGGAACGATGGCTGGCGCGGCCCTGGTAAAGGATGCCCTCTATAACGGATCGCTGCTGATACGACTGTTACAGGGTTAACATTTTTTCATATTCACACCAAAAATTGCGCTATCTCAAGCTGGCTTCCGGCAGCATCGCGTAGACTTTTTCCACAGTTGATTATTTCTCTCCCGTATATTTCATCAACATAACTGTGGGGTTAGTGATGTTTAAGCGTTTCTTCATAACAGGTACTGACACCGCTGTCGGCAAGACGGTGGTTTCCCGTGCGCTGTTGCAGGCACTGGCTGCCAGCGGCAAAAGCGTCGCCGGGTACAAGCCTGTGGCGAAGGGCAGTAAAGAGACGCCGGACGGACTGCGGAACAAAGATGCGCTGGTCTTACAGAGCGTGTCATCGCTGGTGTTACCGTATGAAGCTGTCAATCCCATCGCGTTAAGCGAAGATGAAAGCAGCGTGGCGCACAGTTGCCCGATCAACTACGGACTGCTGTCGGATGGTCTCCAGCGCCTCAGCGGCCAGGTTGAACATGTGGTGGTTGAAGGTACCGGCGGCTGGCGCAGCCTGATGAACGACCTGCGTCCGCTTTCGGAATGGGTGGTGCAGGAACAGCTGCCGGTGTTAATGGTCGTCGGCATTCAGGAAGGCTGTATCAATCATGCTCTGCTGACCGCGCAGGCGATTGCCAACGACGGCCTGCCGCTGATCGGCTGGGTGGCCAACCGGATTAACCCAGGCCTGGCGCATTATGCTGAAATCATCGAGGTGCTGAGCAAAAAGCTGCCGGCGCCGCTGATCGGTGAACTGCCTTACTTACCGCGCGCGGAGCAGCGTGAACTGAGCCAGTATATCGACTTATCGATACTCGGCGAGGTGATGGCGGTAGATAGAATCCCGGCGTAACGTCCGCGACAGCACCGACGCCAGTACGCTGGCAATCAGTAAACCGGGCAGTAAAACGTATTGTCCGGTCATTTCACAAATCATCAGCGTGGACATAATCGGCGCGTGGGTGGTGGCTGCCAGAAACGCCGCCATGCCGGTTAAGCCAACCACTATCGCGATAGCCTGGTAATCAGGTAGCCACAGCCCGGCCAGGCTGGCGAACAGCATGCCGATCCCCAGCCCAACAAACAGCGTTGGTGTAAAAACGCCGCCCGGCGCGCCGGAACCGCTGCTGGCCAGCACGGCGAGCAGCTTGCAGACAAACACCACAATCATGGCGCTGAAGAGCGGCGGCGAAAGAAGATAGCTTTGCACAACGCTATAGCCATTTCCCCAGACGGCCGGCGCGAGCAGCGACAGCAGACCGACGATAAGGCCGCCCAATGCCAGCTGCCACGGAGGCGACAGGCGCAGCCGGACAAAGCACCGGTGGCTATAGCTCATCAGCCAGATAAACAGCGGCCCGCAAAGCCCGGCCAGCAGCGCCATCGCCAGCATCAGCGCATAGTGCGTCGCGCTCAGGGTTTCGTGGAATTCAACGTGATACAGCGGAGCCGAATCGCCGTTCAGCAGATTGGTCAGCAGCAGGGCCACCACCGCGGCAATCACCACCGGGCCAAGCGACGCCAGCATCAGGGTACCGAATAAGATCTCGGCGATAAACAGGCTCCCGGCCAGCGGAGCGTGGTAAGCGCTGGCCATCCCGGCGGCGGCGCCGCAGGCTACCCATAGCTTCCACTCTTCTTTTGGCGTAAAGCGGCGGGCGAACAGCGACGCGGCCAGCGCCGCCAGCAGGATCATCGCCCCCTCGCGACCGATGGCGCTGCCGGTCGTCACCACCAGCAGAGAGGCCAGCGATTTTACCAGGCTGGCTGGCGTATCAAACACGCCGTCGCCGGTCTCGAGCGCTTCCATATAGTCGGTTGGCGCACGGGGCCGCGCAAGGGTGCGGCGCTGCCAGAGCCAGAGCAGGGCGCCAGCCGCAAGGCCGCCAAGCGCGGGCGTCAGCAACCGACGCCATGGTGGCAACGACTCGGCGGCGTTCACCAGGCTTCCGCTGTCATTGCTCAGAAACAGGCTTTCCAGACCGGTCATCGCATGGCGAAACAGGGCAACCGCGAGCGCGGCGAGGACGCCGACCAGCATGGCGATAACCATGCGGCGAAACATAACCTGAACATCAGGATAAGCGTGAAGACGATGCATCAGCGAATTCGGTTAACGGGGAATGGGGCTTATTTTTACCGGGAATAAGCATAGACGCAAAAGCGATAAGTGCGAAAGAGGCTAAAGGTGACGTTGTCACGAAATGCGTTATGCCCGGCGGGCGGGCATAACGTCAGGGCATTAGCGGTAGAGCGGCTTATCCGCGACCGCGCAGGGCAGCCGTGCCTGCCATCGCGTCAGCGTTTCTTGCGCCAGCTGACCAAGAGCCTGATAAAAAGGGTTTCCCGCCCCGGCAATAAACACGCTCAGAAAGCGGCTCGACCACGGGAGAAGATGCCAGGCCAGAAGCTGGTTAAATGCCTCATCCTGACCGGATTCACAAAGCCAGGCCGCCAGCAGTAGCAGCGTACCGAAGTGGTCTTCCGGTTCAGCGCGTTGCTCAGACAAACCGATGCCGTTAGCCCGCATCCACTCGCGCAGCGCCAGCGTAGAGTCGCCAAACAGCACGCTTTCTTTATCCAGCCAGACGGAGCCCCACGGCGGCGCAGGCAGCGCCCACGGGCCGATGAACAGCCGCTGCCAGGCGTCCGCCAGCGGTTCATCGTCTTCGAGAGCGAACTGCGCCGCCAGGCCGTTCGCGACCGGCCTGGGCCACTGACTTTGCCAGCTGCCGTCGCGCAGGGCGGCAACCAGCGGAGCAGCCTGCTCGCTGCCCGGAGCATAAGAGAACAACGCCCCCAGCGTACGGGCGCTGAGTGCGACGGTATCGCGGTCTTGCGATTGCATCATATCTATTCCTTACTGCAGAGGGTGCCGCGGCACCCATTCATTAACCGGCAATCGCCGTACCGACGGTCATATGTAGGCCATAAAACAGGCCGCGACCGATAAACTCGCCGAGTAATACCAGTATCAGTCCGAGCAGCAGGCTGGCGATGCGCGGGTTTTTCTTTCTTGCCAGCGGGCAGATCCAGCAGCCAAGGCCCAGCGCCAA
Organism: Klebsiella sp. JN_Kp126; assembly: GCF_033843325.1. NCBI lineage: Bacteria > Pseudomonadati > Pseudomonadota > Gammaproteobacteria > Enterobacterales > Enterobacteriaceae > Klebsiella > Klebsiella sp. JN_Kp126. Next base: position 15,940 of record NZ_JAWXQV010000071.1, read on the forward strand.
AAATGCTAAACGCAGGATTTGTAGCCAGCCGTAGTTTGGCAGCAGGGCGCTGGCCTGCTGCACGGAACTGCGGATCTCCGCCAGTTCGCTGTTCTGCAAAATGACCACGGCCAGGCTTGCCAGCAGCGCGAGGACGCTCATCGACGCGAAGACCGTGCCGTTAAAAGGCACGTTGGCTACCCGCAGCAGCAGGGCGGCGAAAAGCGGCCCGCACAGCACCATCGTCAGGAAGAAGGCGGCGGTGGTGTAGGCATTATACCAGGTCGGCACGGTATTAATTTGATAGACCAGGGTCATCTCCAGGACGAACAGGCAGCCGAGCAGCATGGTGAGCAGAAGCCAGGCCTTGGCCAGGATTGCCGGCATTTTGCCGAGAAACGTCAGCAGCCACCAGACTCCTCCGACGGCGAAAAACAACGCGCCGCTGGCGATTTCATTACTTAACGCCGATGCGCCGACCCGGGTAAGAGAGTTAAATGCCCGCAGCGGCGAGCCGAGGTGGATAATCGACGCCAGAAAGCCAATCCCCATGACCAGCCAGATAAAAAACATGCAGCGCACCAGGCGCTGCCGGGCTTCGGAGTTATTATTCAGCGAAAGCCAGCCGAGCCCGCTGACGATTATCGCCCCTGCAACGCTTTGCCCCAGCACCGTAAACAGCACCAGCGGCCATTCATGCCATCCATTTCCCATTTTACACCTCCTTCGGATTGGCCAGATAGCCGGTGGTATCACCGCACGGACGCGCGTTGGCGTTCGGTTTGATCGCGATACTCGGCCTGGTGAAGTGCGCGGACGGCAGCGGGGCGACGGCGGCAAGCTGACCGTGCTTTTCGCGCAGTTCTTCGATGGGACCAAAGTCGAGCGCCCGCAGCGGGCAGGACTCGACGCAAATCGGCTTTTTACCCTCGGCGACCCGGTCATAGCAGCCGTCGCATTTGGTCATATGGCCCTTTGCCGCGTTGTACTGCGGCGCGCCGTACGGGCAGGCCATATGGCAGTAGCGACAGCCGATGCATACCTCTTCGTTCACCACCACAAAGCCGTCATCGCGCTTGTGCATGGCGCCGCTGGGGCACACTTTCGTGCAGGCCGGGTCTTCGCAGTGGTTGCAGGCGATGGACAGGTAATAGGCGAAGACGTTTTGCTGCCACACGCCGTTGTCCTTCTGCCAGTCGCCGCCCGCGTATTCGTAGATGCGGCGAAAGCTCACGTCAGGCGTGAGGTTTTTATAATCCTTGCAGGCCAGCTCGCAGGTTTTACAGCCGGTGCAGCGGGCGGAATCGATAAAAAATCCATACTGAGCGCTCATGGTTTACTCCTTAAACCTTCTCGATTTCGACCAGATTGGTGTGCTGCGGATTGCCTTTAGCCAGCGGCGAAGGGCGGTGCGTCGTCAGCGTATTAATACAGGATCCGCGATCGATACGATCGCCATTCATGTTGGCGTCATGCCAGGCGCCCTGGCCCATCGCCGACACGCCGGGCATGATGCGCGGGGTCACCTTAGCCGGAATGTGCAGCTCGCCGCGGGCGTTGAATACGCGCACCATATCGCCGTTCTTAATCCCGCGCTTTTCGGCGTCCAGCGGATTTAGCCACACCTCCTGACGACAGGCCGCCTGCAGGACATCCACGTTGCCGTAGCTGGAGTGGGTACGCGCTTTATAGTGGAAGCCGAACATTTGCAGCGGGAATTTCTCGCGCAGAGGATCGTCCCAGCCTTCGAAAGTAGACGCGTATACCGGTAATGGACTGATGGTTTCGTCTTTTTCCAGCTGCCATTTGGCGGCGATATCCGCCAGACGGCTGGAGTAGATCTCGATTTTACCCGACGGTGTTTTTAGCGGATTGGCGACCGGGTCTTTGCGGAAGTCGCGGTAGGCCACAAAGTGGCCGTTGGGGTCTTTACGCTTGTAAATCCCCATCTTTTTCAGTTCATCGTAGCTCGGGAGCGCCGGGTCTTTCGCCAGCATCTTCGCGTACAAATGCTGCAGCCACTGCTCCTGGGTACGGCCTTCGGTAAACTTCTGGTGGACATCCTCGCCAAGCCGTTTTGCCACTTCGCTGAGGATCCAGTAGATAGGTTTGCGCTCGAATTTAGCGGAGGTAACTGGCTGAATAAAGATGAGATAGCCCATATTGCCGGCGTAGTCGTTGGGAATAATGTCTTCCTGCTCGACGGTCATCAGGTCCGGCAGCAGGATATCGGCGTATTTGGCCGAGGAGGTCATAAAGTTTTCGATAACCACGATCGTCTCGCACTTGCTTTCGTCCTGCAGGATCTCGTGGGTCTTATTGATATCGGAGTGCTGGTTAATGATGGTATTGCCGGCGTAGTTCCAGATGAATTTAATCGGCACGTCCAGCTTCTCTTTCCCTCGAACGCCGTCGCGGGTGGCGGTCATCTCCGGGCCGCGGTCGATGGCGTCGGTCCAGCTAAAGCAGGAGATGGCGGTTTTAACCGGGTTGGTCAGTACCGGCAGGCGTTCAATGGTGATGGTATAGGTGGATTCGCGGGCGCCGCTGTTGCCGCCGTTAATGCCGACGTTGCCGGTCAAAATAGGCAGCATGGCGATCGCCCGGGAGGTCAGCTCGCCGTTAGCCTGGCGCTGCGGACCCCATCCCTGGCAAATGTAAGCCGGCCTGGTGCTGCCAATTTCCCTGGCCAGCTTGATGATGCGGTCGACGGGAATGCCGGTGATCCGCGAGGCCCATTGCGGCGTTTTCGCCACGCCGTCATCGCCCTGTCCGAGAATATACGCTTTGTAATGCCCGTTCTTCGGGGCATCTGCCGGCAGCGTTTTTTCATCGTAGCCGACGCAGTACGTATCAAGGAACGCCTGATCGACCAGATTTTCATTAATCAGCACCCAGGCGATGCCCGCCACCAGCGCGGCGTCGGTGCCGGGGCGAATCGGGATCCACTCATCCTCCCGCCCGGCGGCGGTGTCCGTGTAGCGCGGGTCTATAACGATCATCCGCGCACTGGAGCGCTCGCGCGCCTGTTCTAAATAATAAGTGATACCGCCGCCGCTCATGCGGGTTTCCGCCGGGTTATTGCCGAACATCACCACCAGCTTGCTGTTTTCGATATCGGAGGTGCTGTTGCCGTCGTTGCTGCCGTAGGTGTAGGGCATGGCGCAGGAAATCTGCGCGGTACTGTAGGTCCCGTACTGGTTTAACGAACCGCCGTAGCAGTTCATCAGGCGCATAACCGGTGAGGCGGTGGGCGACGATCGCGTCATATTGCCGCCGACAATCCCGGAGGAGTAGTTAATATAAACCGCTTCGTTGCCATACTCTTTGACGATGCGTTTGAGATTGTCGGCGATCGTATCCAGCGCCTCCTCCCAGCTAATGCGGACAAACTTGCCTTCGCCGCGTTTGCCGACGCGCTTCATCGGGTAGTTGAGGCGGTCAGGGTGGTTAATACGACGACGAATGGAACGGTCGCGCAGGCAGGCGCGCACCTGGTGATCGCCATAAATATCCGCGCCGGTATTGTCGGTTTCGACCCAGACGACTTCATCGTCACGCACGTGTGAACGCAGGGCGCAGCGGCTGCCGCAGTTGACCGAACAGGCGCCCCAGACGATACGCTCCTCGCCGTGAGCGGCGTCTTGCACCGCGGCAGCGGCGTGACTCAGGCTGAAAGGCAGCGATAAACCGCCGGCGGCGAGAGCCAGCGAACCAAGGGCGGTTGATTTGATTAGCGTTCGACGGGTAAGGCCGTCGGTATGTTCCTGGTTAGACATTGCTCACTCCATGATTTTGTTATAATGGCGTAATGCCAACGCCTTCGTAAGGTCGGCGTGGAGAGTGAGGAATGATACTTAAAATGGAGTAGAGAGATCTTATCCCTGGTCAACCGAGGGATAAGACTTCTCCAGACATTCGGCGAGGTTACTGCGCACCGCTGTCGCGGGTATAGATGATTTTAAAGGTGTCGTTGGCGCAGTGGCCGACAACCTGTGCGCCAGGCTGATCGGGCTGGTCGTTCGGGACTATCGTCAGGCTGAAGCCCGATTCCGGGACGCCGTTGTTGATGATTTTCTGCTGAATATCGCTTTTTACCCGCTCGCAGGAATCCGGCGCCGCGAAAGCAGCTGTCGAACCCAGCAGCAGAGCCGCACATAGCCAGGGTGATAGTTTCATCATAAACTCCTTATTAACGTTATCCAGATTTAAGCATAGCAGAAGTGGTGTAAACAATTGTATTTGCTAATATGATTGAACTATGCACAAAAGGAATCGCGCGTGAAAAAACGGTTGTTGCTGTTACTGGCTGTCGGGGCGCTTAGCGCCTGCGATGAAAAGGGCGCGCCGCAGGCCTTCACCCCGGAAATGGCCAGCTTTTCTAACGAATTTGAGTTCGATCCGCTGCGCGGGCCGGTGAAAGCGTTTAGCCAGACGCTGTATGACGAACACGATCAGGTGGTGAAGTGGGTTAAAGGGCGTTTATCCAGCGAAGGGTGCTTTGACCTGCTGGCATTTGAGGATCGGGAGAATAAAACCGGTGCGGCGTTGGTGCTGGACGCTAACTACTACCTGGATGCGCAAAGCCACGAAAAGCGCCTGCGTTTACAAGGCAAATGTCAGCTGGCGGAAATGCCCTCGGCAGGGGTCTCCTGGGAAACCGATGATAACGGGTTTGTCGTCACCGCTCGCGGCAAGGAGAGTACAGCGACGTACCGCTACGATAGAGAAGGCTATCCGCTGGGCAAAACCACCATAGCCAAAGGTGAACAATTTACGGTGGCCTCAACGCCGTCATCCGATCCGCGCAAAAAAATGGACTACACCGCAGTGAGCACCTTCAATGACCGCGCGCTGGGCAACGTAAGCCAGACCTGCGATTACGACAGTCACGACAACCCGGTAAGCTGCGAGCTTAAGGTTGTCGACGACAGCGTGCAGCCTGCGTTAACCCGCCACTACACCATCAAAAGCACTATTGACTATTACTGAGCCGTCGGTTTCAGCAGCGTCTGGCCCTGCGGTTTATGCTCGGCCAGATACTGGTGCTGGAACAGGCACATGCGGATGGTATTGCGGTATTCGCCGTTAATAAAGAATTCATGAATCAGCTCGCCTTCCACCATAAATCCGAGTTTGCGGTAGATGTGGATCGCTTTTTCATTTTCTTTATCGACGATGAGGTAGAGCTTATACAGGTTGAGCACCATAAAGCCGTAATCCATCGCGAGCTTAGCGGCGCGGGTGGCCAGACCTTTCCCCTGATAATCGGGAGAGATAATGATCTGAAACTCGGCGCGGCGGTGCACGTGGTTGATTTCAACCAGCTCAACCAGTCCGGCCTTTTCGCCGTCGCATTCAATGACAAAGCGGCGTTCGCTCTGATCGTGAATGTGTTTGTCGTACAGGTCGGAAAGCTCAACAAAGGCTTCATAGGGCTCTTCAAACCAGTAGCGCATAACGCTGGCGTTGTTGTCGAGCTGGTGGACAAAGCGAAGATCTTCGCGCTCAAGCGGGCGGAGTTTGACGTGATAAGCGTCAGTCATGGGAGTACCTGTGTGTTATAGCGAAGTTTTGGTGATTGTGGCGCCCGTGCGGGCGCCATTCATTACGGGGTAATGGTGCGACCGGTGCGGCGGTCAAGGCAGCGCAGGGTGTTAGGCTCCCAGTACGCGTTGACGTTCGCGCTCTTCTGGCAGTTGTCCTGGGCGTCAAAAGCCACGTCGGCTTTATCCCACTCTTTTTCGGCGCGCTTGTTGACCTTCTGGCGTAAAGTGCGGGTGTCATTCCACTGCTCTTTTTCCATGGCGGCCTGCTGGCGGCTCTGGGCGCTGTCGCCGGATTCGATGACCAGCTTGTCCGTTTTGGCGAATGACGATGCGGTAAAGACCACCGCGCTCAGCGCCAGCAGGGCAGTCAGGCACCAGCGTTTGTTCAGTGTTGTGTTCATCACGATTTCCTTTAAGCGATTCCCTTGGATTGAGTTTACTACATCTCCTTTCGACGGCATACCCGACAAAACAGAGTAAACGACGGCCATTATTGCGTAGAATGCGTTAACGCTTGTTCAACTTACGACGCTTTGCATGTTAAAAACCACGCTGCTTTTCTTTGCTACCGCCCTGTGCGAAATCATTGGCTGCTATTTACCCTGGCTCTGGTTAAAACGCGGGGCGACGCCCTGGCTGCTGATGCCGACGGCCCTGGCGCTGGCGCTTTTTGTCTGGCTTCTGACGCTGCACCCCGAGGCCAGCGGACGGGTTTATGCCGCTTACGGTGGGGTGTACGTGTGTACTGCGCTGCTGTGGCTGCGCTTTATCGATGGCGTCAGACTCAGCCACTATGACTGGGCCGGCGCGCTGGTTGCGCTGTGCGGCATGCTGATTATTGTGGCCGGCTGGGGACGCGCATAGCCTCTTTTACCGAGTGAGCCGGGCCAGGTGATGCTGTCCCGGCCCATCTCTTCCTGCCTTCTCGCTCGCTTTCTCTGTTCACGCCGCTTTTATCCCCGATGAGATACTGTGATCTGCCGCGTCTTTTTCGATCGTTATACTTGTATGGTAGTAGGTCTGGTGGTTTACTTTTACCCACTAACCGCACAGAAGTAAGGAATGAGAAATGAAGATCGTTGCCGCTGAAGTTTTCGTCACCTGTCCGGAGCGCAACTTCGTCACCCTTAAAGTCACCACCGATGACGGGATCGTCGGGTTAGGTGACGCGACGCTAAACGGTCGCGAGCTGTCCGTTGCGTCCTATCTGCGGGATCATCTCTGTCCGCAGCTGATTGGCCGCGACGCGCATCGCATCGAAGATATCTGGCAGTTTTTCTACAAGGGCGCCTACTGGCGTCGTGGTCCGGTCACGATGTCGGCGATTTCCGCTATCGATATGGCGCTCTGGGATATCAAGGCGAAAGCCGCAGGCATGCCGCTCTACCAGCTGCTGGGCGGGGCTTCGCGCGAAGGCGTGATGGTCTACTGCCACACTACGGGTCACTCCATCGATGAAGTGCTGGATGACTACGCGCGCCACAAAGAGATGGGGTTTAAAGCGATTCGCGTGCAGTGCGGCGTGCCGGGGATGAAAACCACCTACGGGATGGCGAAAGGTAAAGGGCAGGCCTACGAACCGGCAACCAAAGGCCAGTGGCCGGAAGAGCAGCTGTGGTCTACCGAGAAGTATCTCGATTTTACGCCACAGCTGTTTGCCGCCGTACGCGAAAAATTTGGCTTTAACGAGCATCTGCTGCACGACATGCATCATCGCCTGACGCCGATTGAAGCGGCGCGTTTTGGTAAGAGTATTGAAGATTACCGCCTGTTCTGGATGGAGGATCCGACCCCAGCGGAGAATCAGGCGTGTTTCCGTTTAATTCGTCAGCATACCGTCACGCCGATTGCCGTCGGAGAGGTGTTCAACAGCATCTGGGATTGTAAACAGCTGATTGAAGAGCAGCTGATTGACTATATCCGCACCACCATTACCCACGCAGGCGGGATTACGGGGATGCGTCGGATCGCCGATTTTGCCTCGCTTTATCAGGTACGCACCGGTTCACACGGGCCGTCCGATCTTTCTCCGGTCTGCATGGCGGCCGCGCTGCACTTCGACCTGTGGGTGCCGAATTTTGGCGTCCAGGAATATATGGGCTATTCCGAACAGATGCTGGAAGTCTTCCCGCACAGCTGGACGTTTGATAACGGCTATATGCATCCGGGTGAAAAACCGGGGCTGGGAATTGAGTTCGATGAAAAACTGGCCGCGAAATACCCCTATGAACCGGCCTATTTGCCTGTAGCGCGTCTGGAAGACGGCACGTTGTGGAACTGGTAAAGAAGGAAGTCAAAATGAAAAGTATCGTGATTCGCCAGCCCAACGAACTGGTGATTGAAGAGCGTCCGATCCCGCAGCCTGCCGCGGGCGAAGTGCGGGTAAAAATTAAGCTGGCGGGGATATGCGGTTCCGATAGCCATATTTATCGCGGCCACAATCCGTTTGCCAAATACCCGCGCGTTATTGGTCATGAATTTTTTGGCGTTATCGACGCCATCGGAGAAGGGGTTACCGACAAAGCCATCGGCCAGCGGGTCAGCGTTGATCCGGTCATCAGCTGCGGCCATTGCTATCCTTGCTCGGTGGGCAAACCAAACGTCTGCACCTCTTTGGTGGTGCTCGGCGTGCATCGGGATGGCGGCTTTAGCGAGTACGCGGTGGTGCCGGCGAAAAATGCCTGGCAGGTTCCGGACAACGTGACGGACAGACATGCGGTGATGATTGAGCCTTTCACTATCGCGGCCAACGTTACCGGGCACGTTTCGCCAACCGACCAGGATATCGCGCTGGTCTACGGCGCCGGGCCAATGGGCCTGACGACCATTCAAGTGCTGAAGCGGGTGTATCGCGTTAAGCAGGTCATCGTGGTCGATCGCATTGATGAACGCCTGGAGATGGCCCAGCGTAACGGCGCGGATTGGGTGATTAACAACAGCGTCGTGCCTCTGGCGGATACGCTGAAGGCGGAGGGGGTACTACCGACGCTGATTATCGATGCGGCCTGTCATCCCTCGATTCTACAAGAGGCGGTCACCCTGGCTTCTCCGGCGGCGAGAATTGTTTTAATGGGATTCTCGACGGAGCCTTCGCAGGTTGCACAGCAGGGTATCACCGGCAAAGAGCTCTCTATTTTCTCGTCGCGTCTTAACGCCAATAAATTCCCGGTGGTCATAAAGTGGCTGGAACAAGGCTTAATTAACCCGGAGGAGCTGATTACTCATCAATTTGCTTATCAACATGTTATCGATGCACTGGAGCTTTTTGAAAATGACAGGAAACGTTGCTGTAAGGTTTTATTAACCTTCAGCCAATAACAACAGGTGCGGACTCTGTATTCTACAATTAGAGATAATCATTATGACTACCGTAAAAAATGAGAGAACCACTTCCGATCTCATTCGTGCAGCCGTATCTGGTTGGTTAGGCACGGCACTGGAGTTTATGGATTTCCAACTCTATTCCCTTGGCGCAGCGCTGGTTTTCCATGAGATTTTTTTCCCGGAGCAATCCGCCGCCATGGCGCTGATTCTGGCAATGGGAACCTACGGCGCGGGCTATATTGCGCGGATCGTCGGCGCCTTTATTTTTGGTAAAATGGGCGACAGTATTGGGCGCAAGAAGGTTCTGTTTATTACCATCACCATGATGGGGATCTGTACCACGCTTATTGGCGTGCTGCCAACCTATGCCCAGGTCGGTATTTTAGCGCCGGTGTTGCTTGTGACTTTACGTATTATTCAGGGGTTGGGCGCCGGGGCTGAAATATCAGGTGCGGGTACCATGCTGGCGGAATATGCGCCGAAAGGTAAGCGTGGAATTATCTCTTCGCTGGTGGCTATGGGCACCAACTGCGGTACGTTAAGCGCCACTGCTATCTGGGCGGTGATGTTCTTCGTGCTGGACCGTGAACAGCTCGTCGCGTGGGGATGGCGTGTGCCGTTCCTGGCAAGCGTAGTGGTGATGATCTTTGCCATCTGGCTGCGTCTCAATCTGAAAGAGAGCCCGGTTTTTGAGAAAGTGAGCGAAGACAGCGTCCTGCAGAAAGAGATAGCAACCCAGGAAGGTACCTTTAGCGCCATGCTGAAAAGTAAGTCCTTCTGGCTGGCGACGGGTCTGCGCTTCGGACAGGCGGGAAATTCAGGATTGTTGCAAACTTTCCTAGCGGGCTATCTGGTACAAACATTACTGTTTGATAAAGCTATCCCTACCGATGCGTTAATGATTAGCTCTGTTATCGGCTTTATTACCATCCCATTTCTTGGGTGGCTGTCAGATAAAGTGGGGCGTCGCTTACCCTATATTATCATTAATATTTCAGCCATTATTCTGGCGTACCCCATGCTGTCGATTATTGTGGATAAGAGCTATAGCGCGAGCACCATCATGGCGTCACTGATCGTCATTCATAATATCGCGGTATTGGGTCTGTTTGCGCTGGAAAACATCACCATGGCGGAAATGTTCGGTTCACGTAATCGCTTTACCCGCATGGCAATTTCAAAAGAGGCGGGGGGATTAGTCGCCGTAGGCTTTGGCCCGGTGCTGGCCGGTATTTTCTGCAATATGACCGGTTCCTGGATGCCCATTGTTGTGATGCTGGTGTGCTACTCCATCATTGGCTTAATTTCCGCCATTCTGATGCCTGAAGTGCGCGACCGCGATCTGAGCTTGCTGAATGACGCCGCAGACTGCGCGCCGCAAAATAAAGCGGTGGGTAACGGGCAATATATTTAAAAAACACAAACTCCGCACCGAATGATGAATCGCCGTAAATAACACTCTGCCGGGCCATTAGCCCGGCATTTTCACTCTTTTATTCCCAGAAATACCGAAAGTATAACTCGTCCGTCTTCTTGTATGGTAGTTGATAAAAGTCAAAGATATCATACCAATTGCATGAGATGGTTTATTTCACCAGCCGGTTCCCACTTACCGTGGGGATCCAGAAATCATAAGTATGAGAGCCACCATGGAACATATGCTATTAACAGCGAACGCCACGCTGCCAGCTTACGATCGCAACCGTCTTATTCCACGCATCGTTCATTTGGGCTTTGGCGCATTTCATCGCGCTCACCAGGCGGTATATGCCGATATTCTGGCGACAGAACACGGCAGCGACTGGGGCTATACCGAAGTGAACCTGATCGGTGGCGAGCAGCAAATCGCCGATCTGCAACAGCAGGATTTACTTTACACCGTCGCCGAAATGTCGGCGGATGCCTGGACCGCCCGCATTGTTGGCGTGGTCAAAGAGGCGATGCATGCCCAGGTCGATGGTCTGGAAAGCGTGCTGGCAAAAATGTGCGAGCCTCAGGTCGCTATTGTGTCATTGACCATTACCGAAAAAGGCTACTGCCACTCGCCGGCCAGCGGTGAACTGCAGTTAGATCACCCGTTGATTGTTGCCGATTTGCAAAACCCTCATCAACCGAAATCCGCGCCGGGCGTGGTGGTAGAAGCGCTGGCACGCCGCAAGGCGGCAGGTCTGCCGGCCTTCAGCGTGATGTCCTGCGACAATATGCCGGAAAACGGTCACGTCATGCGTAATGTCGTCTGCGCCTATGCTCGCGCCGTCGATGCCGAATTAGCCGAGTGGATTGCGCGCAGTGTCACTTTCCCTTCTACCATGGTTGACCGCATCGTACCGGCGGTGACGGCCGAAACGCTGGAGAAAATTGAACAGCTCACCGGCGTTCGCGACCCGGCCGGCGTCGCCTGCGAACCGTTTCGTCAGTGGGTCATTGAAGACAACTTTGTCGCCGGTCGTCCGCAGTGGGAAAAAGCCGGCGCTGAGCTGGTGTCGGACGTGCTGCCCTTTGAAGAGATGAAGCTGCGCATGCTGAACGGCAGCCACTCGTTTCTTGCCTGGCTGGGCTATCTGGCGGGATACCAGCATATTAATGACTGTATGCAGGACGAAAACTACCGTCGCGCCGCGCGTGCGCTGATGCTGGAGGAGCAGGCGCCGACGCTGAACGTGCAGGGTGTGGATCTGGCACGCTATGCCGGTCTGCTGATCGAGCGCTATAGCAACCCGGCGCTGAAGCACCGCACCTGGCAGATAGCGATGGACGGCAGTCAGAAACTGCCGCAGCGGATGCTGGATTCGATTCGCTGGCACCTGGCGCATGGCGGCGACTTTACGCTGTTGGCAATGGGCGTCGCGGCCTGGATGCGCTATGTCAGCGGGGTGGATGACCAGGGGCAGGCGATTGAAATCTCCGATCCTTTACTGCCGGTAATTGCGCAAACCGTACAGAATAGCGCAGACGGCGAAGAACGCGTGCGCGCGCTGCTGGGTATTGAGGCTATTTTCGGTGCCAGCCTGCCCCAGGAGAGCCGTTTCGTGAACGCGGTGGTTCGCGCTTATTTATCCCTGCAGCAGCACGGCGCAAAAGCGACCGTAGCGGCCTGGGCTCAGGCAAACTAATTTATTTCACCCGCGTGCCGCCGGTCCCGGCGGCATTGCCCTCATGCTTTATCCCTGAACGCTTTTCCCGCCAGAAATATATTTCGCGTCAGGCGCAATCTTTGATCCAGATCGTTGAATATACATAACTTTATCTAACAACAGTTAAGTATAAATAATTGATGTTTATTTTAATGAATTAAATATTTATCTGGGTGATTATTCATTCTCCTGGTGAAGTAAATATGGCATGATGAGTTAACTTACTAAGTTTCCTCAGAAAAAAGGAGAACGGACTATGTACAAAAAAATTTTGCTGCCCGTAGACGTTTTTGAAATGGATTTAAGTGACAAAGCGGTTCGCCATGCTGAGTTTTTAGCATCAGCGGATGAAGGGGAGATTACGCTGCTCAACGTTCTGCCGAACAGCAGCAGCTCAATTTTACGCGGTTTTGCGGCCGATATACGTAAGTTTGAGGCCTATATGCGTGAGGAATCGGAGAAAAAGATGAAGACAATATCCCGTCTGTTCTCCATTCCCGCCGAGCGGATTCATTCCAGAGTGGTCTTTGGCAACGTGCGCGATGAAATTCTGGCGGTGAGCGGCAATGAGGATTTTGACGTTATCGTTATTGGTTCCCGCAAGCCGGGTATATCCACTCATCTTCTTGGTTCAAACGCTGAGTCGATTTTACGTCACGCTAAAATACCGGTTCTGGTTGTCAGGTAAGTCAATTTCTCGCGGCAGATAACCTGTTCTGCCGCAACTCGTTTTATTCCTCGCTGAACCAGTCGCTGTTTTCCTGACGAACAAGCAGCACGGACTCGCTAATTTCTTGCAGATGCAGGCGCATGGCTTTTTCAACCGCATCCGGATTGCGGGCGACCAGCGGCTGGAAAATATCATAGTGCTGACGCAGCATCATATCGGGTGGGGTCACATGATCGAGGCTCATATAGCGCACCCGGTCAATGGTGGCTTTAATATTCTCGACGGTATCCCAGGCGAGCTGGCAGTCGGCGATTTGCGAGAGCTTCTGGTGAAATTCGTCATCCAGCTGGAAAAAATCCGTTAACTGCTGCCGCTCCACCGCCGTACGCTGCTGATTGAGATTTTGCTCAAGCTGGTAGAGCTGTTCATCATTCACCATTCCTGCGGCGCGTCGCACCACGGCGCATTCGATGGCCTGGCGGACAAAACAGCCGTTACGCACCTGCGAGAGCGAGATTTTATTCACATAGCTGCCGCGCTGCGGACGGATCTGAATTAAGCCATTTTCAGCCAGTTTGATAAAAGCTTCGCGTACCGGTTGCCGGGAAACGTCAAAGCGCACGGAGACTTCTTTTTCCGAAAGAGGGGTGCCTGGCGGGATCAGACAATGGACGATATCCCGACGCAGGATACGATAAATTTGCTGATTAACGGGCTGTGTCGGATTCAGTTGTGCTTCTGCGGCCATGGATGATTACTTTTATATGAGGTATTTGCGCTATTTTACGCGTTTTTTGTCTTCCAGCCCAGACCCGGCCCGCGGGCCGGGTTACAGAGCTTAGCCCTGGCGGTGCACGTTCAGTCCGGCAAAACTTTGGCTGACCGGCATGATTTCCAGGGTATTAATGTTGACATGTTTTGGCAGGGTTGCGACCCACCAGACCGCTTCGGTGACGTCTTCCGGAGTCAGAGCCTGGGTATTTTCGTAAGCTTTCTCGGCTTTAGCGTCATCACCTTTAAAGCGCACGTTAGAGAATTCGGTGCCACCGACCAGACCGGGCTCAATATCGGTCACGCGAAGGGCGGTACCGTGAAGATCGGTACGAAGATTGAGGCTGAACTGACGCACAAACGCTTTGGTCGCGCCGTAGACGTTACCGCCAGCATAAGGCCAGGCACCGGCGACCGAACCGATATTGATTACGTGGCCGCGATTACGCTCAACCATTCCCGGCAGAACGGCGCGGGTCATATACACCAGCCCTTTGTTATTGGTGTCAATCATGTCTTCCCAGTCTTCAATGTTGGCTTTATGCGCGGGCTCCAGTCCCAGCGCCAGCCCGGCATTATTGACGAGAACATCAATCGCCTGCCAGTCTGCCGGCAGTCCGGCAATCAGCTCTTCAATGGCTGCACGGTTGCGCACGTCCAGCTGGGCGGTATAAAGGTTCTCGCCCAGCTCATCTTTAAGCGTTTTCAGGCGTTCTTCGCGACGCCCGGTGGCAATCACTTTGTGACCGTTAGCGATAAAACGGCGAGTTATGCTTTCACCAAAACCCGCTGTTGCTCCGGTAACCAGGATAATCATCTTACTGTTCCTCAACGATTTTTGTGTCTTCATACCATAGCACGCGATCCCGGCGACGGGTAATGGAAATCACCAGACCTCCCCGCCGAACGCGGCGGTGAACAGAGTAATCATTGCGGTCAATCAATGAGTTGCCTAATCTTACAGAATAATCGTGTTCAGGAGATGAAGATGTCGGAGAACAATCCTTTTTTTAGCGTCAGTCTGCTGCCTTATCAGGCGCCGCGTTTCGATTTGATTGACGTGAGTCATTACCGTCCGGCCTTCGACGAGGGCGTTCGTCGCCAGCGCGCAGAGATTGCCGCTATCGCGAATAACCCGCAGCCGGCTGATTTTGCCAACACGCTGGAAGCCCTGGAGCAGAGCGGCCAGCTGCTGGCTCGGGTAACCAACGTCTTCTTCGCTATGGCGGGCGCGGAGACCAATCCGGCCATTCAGGCGCTTGATGAGCAGTTTTCCTCTGAGCTGGCGGAACTGGCGAATGATATCTGGCTCAACGATGCCCTTTTTCAACGCGTGAAGCAGGTGTGGGAGCGGCGAGAGTCGCTCTCCCTTGAGGCCGAATCCCGACGTCTGCTGGAGGTGACCTGGCAACGCTTTACCCTTGCGGGAGCCACGCTTGCGGACGATCAAAAAGCGGCGCTTCGCGCGCTGAATACCGAAGCGGCAGCGCTGCAAAGCCAGTTTCAGCAGCGCCTGCTGGCGGCGGTAAAATCTGGTGGTCTGGTGGTGGATTACGCTCATCAGCTCGCAGGGCTTAGCGACGATGAGATAAGCGCAGCGGCAGAAGCCGCGCAGGAGAAGGGATTAGGTGGTCGCTGGCTGCTGCCTTTACTCAATACGACCCAGCAGCCCGCGCTGGTTTCGCTGCAGGACCGGCAGACGCGAGAGAATTTGTTTGCAGCAGGCTGGACGCGAAATCAGAAGGGTGATGCGAATGACACTCGCGAGCTGGTACTGCGGCTAGCGGAGCTCGGCGCGCGCAAAGCGCAGCTGCTGGGCGCTGATGACTTCGCCAGCTGGTCAATGGCCGATCAGATGGCGGGCGATCCGGCAGAGGCGTTTGCCTTTATGCGGCGAATCGCCCCAGCGGCGAAGGCGCGGGCCGAGCAGGAGCTGGCGGATATTCAGCAAGTTATTGATAATGAAGGCGGTGATTTCCGCGCGGCGGCGTGGGACTGGCTCTATTACGCCGAGCAGGTGCGCAGGGCGAAATTTGCCATCGATGAAGCGCAGCTCAAGCCCTATTTTGCCCTCGACCGCGTCCTGCGCGACGGCGTGTTCTGGACGGCGACACAGCTGTTCGGTATTCGCTTTGTCGAGCGATTCGATATTCCGGTTTATCATCCGGACGTGCAGGTATGGGAAATTATCGACGCTAACGGAGAGGGAATTGCGCTGTTCTACGGCGACTACTTCTCTCGGGACAGCAAAAGCGGCGGGGCGTGGATGGGCGTATTTGTTGAACAATCCACCCTGCGTGCTCAGCATCCGGTAATTTATAACGTCTGTAACTACCAGAAACCCAAAGCCGGACATAGCGCGCTGCTTTCCTGGGATGAGGTCATCACCTTATTTCACGAATTTGGGCATACCCTGCACGGCCTGTTTGCCAGCCAGAAGTATGCCAGCCTGTCGGGAACCAATACGCCGCGCGATTTTGTTGAGTTTCCTTCACAGATTTATGAACACTGGGCCAGCGAGCCGCAGGTATTTGCCCACTATGCGCGGCATCATCAAACCGGGGAAATCATGCCGGCCGCGCTGCGCGACAGCATGTTCCGCGCGGCGAAGTTTAATAAAGGCTACGACATGAGCGAACTGCTCGCAGCGGCGCTGCTGGATATGCACTGGCATAGCGTGAGGGAGGATAAACTCCCGGACGATGTCGATGCGTTTGAAGCCGCGTCCCTGCGTGCGGAGAATATGGATCTGGCCGCCGTGCCGCCGCGCTATCGCAGCAGCTACTTTTCGCATATTTTCGGCGGCGGATACGCCGCGGGCTATTACGCTTACCTGTGGACCCAAATGCTGGCGGATGACGGCTACCAGTGGTTTGTTGAGCAGGGTGGTTTAAGCCGTGAAAACGGCCAGCGCTTCCGCGAAGCGATTTTGTCTCGCGGCAATAGTACTGATTTAGCAGAACTTTATCGCCAGTGGCGCGGACACGATCCGCAGATTGAGCCGATGCTGGAAAACCGCGGGCTGAGCTAGCCGAGCGTTTTGACGAGTAGAAGAAGACCAGGCGCAGCGCCCGGTTTTTTATCCAATTTTTGCTTCCCCAAAATCTCTGCAAAACGTCTCCGCCCAATTTAGCGCCCTCGGAATGGTTTGTCCTGTTATGGTAATCCCGTGCATCGACGCGCTGGCCACTTTTGCTTAAAAACATGAAGCCCGGCATGAAGTGTTTTTTAGTGAAAAATAATATTAATATATTAAATATAGCTTCCTTGCAATATTAGGAGTTTACTTACATTGTTGCATGGATTTCTTAAATTTAATAAGCGAACTTGCTCTGTGAATGTTCTTCACTCTATCATCTGTCTTATCTCTTGCATATCTTTTATTGAACGGATTAAGTATGGCTAATATATTGCTTCTGGTATTCGCGGTTTTTTTATTGCTGGTTTCACTGATTTCTGGATTTTCGTATTTTAAAGACAGAAAAAAGCAAAAGTTGAGTTTTAAAAGCAAGCGTATGAAATTCAATTAAAATAGAGAGATGTCCTTCTCATAACGATGGAAGAGAATCTGATAAGCTCCTGATTGTTTTCTAACTGGAATTTCTTCATTATTCGCAATTTATGGGAGTATACGGTTCTGTGATCGATGCCCAGGTTTTTTGCTGTTT
The DNA here is from genome assembly GCF_033843325.1 of Klebsiella sp. JN_Kp126. Classification (NCBI taxonomy): domain Bacteria; kingdom Pseudomonadati; phylum Pseudomonadota; class Gammaproteobacteria; order Enterobacterales; family Enterobacteriaceae; genus Klebsiella; species Klebsiella sp. JN_Kp126. Next base: position 33,035 of record NZ_JAWXQV010000071.1, read on the forward strand.
CATTATTGTTAAGGCCAAGATTTATGGCATTAATGATTTTTAGTTGCGAACGACTCAATGACTGATGCGGGCATTTTAAACAGCGATTCTTCTCTATCGTTATACGTTTCTTATCGCCCGCGATAAATTCATCAAAGAGAATAGACAGGTTTTTTTTGATTGTTTCAAGGCTGTTTTTATGAAATAAAATGACAGCATTTTGAACGCATAAAGGCAGCAGGCAAGGATTAAACGTTATTTCTTTTTTGGTGAAAATTACCACCGCTGGACACTCTGATTTGTATTTTTTCATTTCCTGACATAATAAATACTCGCCAACTTCCATCTCAGTAAAAATTATGTCTGGTTTTGTGAGGTGATCTTGTATGTTGTTTCTTTGGAAACAAAGGTCGCTTATGCCTTTGGTGCTGGAAATTTCTTGGGTAAGTTCCTCTATGGCCTTTTCTAAATAAATGTTTTTGGTAATGATGGCGATTTTTAGCATGATTTTCTTATTTTTAAAAAGACGGAGGAAAAATTTCGACCGCCGTATGATGTTTTATTTAAGTAACGCCTGATGAGATTAGGATATTTCTTATTTAATATAATGGCAATAGGTTTAAAGAAAGAACAGATTTACTTTTTAATAAAAATTCGCAGCTAAATCAGTACTTTGTGTAGGTGATTTGTTTGTTTTTCAGCATTTTTAATCGCACTAAATGCCAAGATTTGTTATGCCACTATTAATTTGCATTCACAGTTTTTATTAATTAATGGCAATCATTCAGAAAATCATTATGAATATAGCATCCAAAGCTAATCTTTAGCGGCGTCCATTGAATCATAGGGCAAGACGCTATTCGTCATTTAACGGCATGCATGCCGTTGATTTGATACTTCCACCGCGTAGCTATCCGGGACGCGTTGAGCAGGGCGGTTTAACCCTCGAACAGGGCCAGCGCTTCCGCGAGGCCATTTTGTCTCGCGGCACGGGTTTTGATTTAACTGCGCTTTATCGCCAGTGGCGCGAGCGCGCTGTTAAGAGTGAGCTGATGCTGGAAAACCGCGGTGCCAGGGCATGGCTAAAATGCATTCGCATTCGATTTGACCTTAGCGATAAACCTTTCTGTAAGGGACAAGCCTTCGATGATTTCCTTATCGACTACGGTAATTCCGTATTGGGCAATTAACTCCAGCAGTCCGTCATAGGTCTGTATGAGCTCCAGAAGGCTGTAGATTGTTTTGCGATCGGAAACGGAGGGCATCTCAGAGTTTGCTGAAGATTGATTAACAATCCACTCAAGATTGGCTTTGATTTTTTCTATATCAAGATAACTATACATATTTCATGGGCTTAAATCCTCATTTCAAGATTTTTTTGAGAAAACGCGTTTCTGACTTCACAGGAAAAAGCTATTGAATAACATCCAAAAACTCTGTTCTGAGAGATGTCGATGATCAAGCCGGATGGGGGCTAGCTGCAGAAGCGGTCATGTCCAAAAGCGCTGCTACTGGCGTATCCCCTAAAGAAGGGCGCGATGTGCGTAGACTTCATTATGGAACGGATCGCCGATATATCAAGAAATCAGCGGATAAAATGTGAATAAGTAAATTTTACTGCGGATAAGGCTGCTCACCTGCAAACCGTATGCAAGAGCTGCAGGTGAGCAATGTGCTATGGAGGCAGTACCATAGCGGCAAAATTTTAGCCTCGCGCTGTGGGCAAAACCAACAAAGCGTTTACCGCCGGGAACATTTTAGGACTTACCTCACTCATCACCGTGCGCAAGACAAATGAAAATAGGGTATCAGCAGGGCTCAATATGATGTCTGCCTGCGGCCTCACCCCTTCGGGGCCAGCGTAAGCGCTGTTCAAGGCACGAGTACCTTGTCCTGCAACTCGAATTATTTAGGGTAATAATAACTTTTTTAACAGCTAATGCGGATTAGCGTATTTTGCGTCATGTTTTTACGGGCATAACGCGCGCGCGACTGGAATAAACCGAGAGGCAGGCGGATATTGGCTGAGGGAGGAGAAAAATTATCTGGTTAATAAAGGACGAAGAGCCCGGCGTCCCATTGCGGATAAAGAACAGAACGGCGGGAATTACCTAACGGCGCTTCGCTTGCACGAGTCCGAAGAAATTGCGCGGCAGGTTGTGACTCTGGTATTGGCAGGCCGGGTAAGGCGTCAATCGCCACCCGGTGAAGATCCGGGGAAGATGTTTAAACAGATTTGTCATCACTCCCAAACCGGGCGCAGAGCCCGGTTTGTTAAGCCGTACGCTTTCACACCTTAAGCAGTTTTACCGTGGCCTCAATGTCTATCTCATCTTCCGAAAAGATGAGGGTGGTTCCCTGGAAGGTGGTAATGGCCAGCTTTTTCACCGAGCGCATTTCGCCAGGCTTAGCGGTGGATTTTGGCCTGATGTTTCCCATCAACAGGCCTACGGAAAGGACCGCATTCTCTTTGTCGATGCGGGCATCGGCGGGCTCTTCCTCGCTGTACACCAGGAAAGATTTGATCGATGTAAGCTTAATCCGCTCGCCTGCAATATAGATATATTTGCTTTCCGGCAGGACTTTTACCGCATAGGCTGACAAACCCTTGTTATTGGTGGTGGGTTCGAAAGTGACTGCTGCATCTTTTTTAATGAGTTCAGGGTTGGCAACCTTAATCACATGAAAATAGCGATTATCGCCGTTTTCATCTTTGATAAATCCAAAACCTTTATCTTTAAACCACGTTGTGATCGTTCCGTTCATCGCCGTTACCGCCTGGTTAATCGTTTATCTACTCAATTTTTGCCGCGCGCAGTGTAAAGCACAACGCCTGCGCAGACCAGGCCTGAATCGCCGGTCTGCGCAGGCCCGCATTGCTTACCACATTAAATCATCGGGAACTTTAAAATCAGCATACGGATCGTCTTCGTCCTGCTCTTCCGCACTTAGCGCGCTGTTTAAGACAATGCTGCTGGCGTCGCGCTGGGCAATTTTATCGGCGACGCTCGCCGGGATAATCGCGTATTTGCTCTCGCCGTCGTTATCGCCGGCCAGACGCGCAATGGCGAGACGGCCGCTAATCAGCTGTGCCTGGGTGAGTTTATCCACGGCGATTTTTTTAATGAAGTTGTTATCCGTGAAGTTAAAATCAATATTGCCTTTTGAAATATCGATTTTATTCATTTCAATAAGCTGCTTAACCTGCGCTTTATACTCTTTCGAGAGCGCCGCCTGCTTTTGCTGCTCGCTAAGCTGCTTATCTCGCTCAAGCTGCGCTTTTTTATTCTCTTCCACTGCTTCTCTGGCTTCGCGAGCCTGAACGCGGGACTTTTTCGCCGTTCTCTGAACTTTGGCCATTTTTTTGCTGGTCACTAACCCGGCTTTAAGCATTTGTTCTTGTAAGGTGAGTTTTGTCATCTTCGTGTCTGAATCCGCTGAATAATGAGTGAGATTATACCTGCAAATGTCCGGGATGTACCAGGCGGTATGATTCGCACAAAGAAATTGCATAAAAAATCACTATTATCGCCATTTATTTGCTATAAATGCATATTTATTGATTTTTTATGAGGTGTAAAGATGATTGTCAGAACCTGGCATGGTTGTGTTCCCGTTGAGTTTGGCGATGCGTTTGCGGTTCATTTGCAGGCGACAGGCGTACAGCATTCCCAGGGCATCAGCGGCAACGCGGGGGCATTTGTCAGACGGGAAACGCAGGGGGAGTGGGAACACTTCTTCCTGGCAACGTACTGGCACAATCTGGATGCGGTCATCGCCTTTGCCGGTGAAGCGTATCATGTCGCAGTGACCTATGCGGATGATGAGGAATTCCACCTGTTGTCCGACCCTTACGTTTTTCAGTTTGACGTAGCTGAAGTCGTGGCGATTTGAGTCAGCGTTAGCATAAGCGCGCCGGAGGCAAAAAATTAAGGCCCGAAGGGCCTTATAATGGGTTATTTCCGTCCCGCCAGTAAACCAATCACCAGCCCGATAGCGCCGGCCGCCAGCAGCCCGGTCAGCGGATTTTCCCTTACGCGCTCGGAGACCTCTGAGACGGCATCCGACGCCTGAGCGGCATACTTACGGGCCGCGCCTTTTAGCTGATGTTTAGGCGAATCAACCGCATCACCAAATTGCTGCTGGGCTTCCCCGGCGAATTCATTGACTTTGTTGCTCACTTTGTCCGCCAGATTCTGCGCGTCGTTTTCATACTCTTGTGATGACATGGGAGTCTCCTTTCGTTTGACTTATTTAAGTCTAGTGGCTAACAAGCGAAGTACAAATGCTCAGCCGTCGGTGAGCCTCACTCCAGGAATTTTCCACAACGTCCGGGATATAAACCAGGTCGCTGTTTCTGCCACAAAAGCGCTACACTCTGGCGAAAAGAAACGTCGCCAGAATGGGGGGATTGCCGTCATTTCAATTGATTAAGGTAATTCCTGGATATAAGATCCGTCGGGCGCGGGGGCAGGAAAGGCGGCAATTCATAAATAAGAACTATTGATGTTCACAATTCCTCTTTTTTCCTTCATCATTTGTCAGCTTTTACTCCTAATAATCAGCGCTTAGCTCAGCATAAGAAAGAAATTTTTTTACTCAAGGCCGGTATGAACTATAAGAAAGTACTGAAGAACACGTTGCTGCTTGCTCCCGTGGCGATCCTGAGTCTGCAAACCCCTGTCTGGGGCGCAGAGGCCACGAAAACGGCGACCTGCCAGAAGGCGTCGCCTGCGGTGGACAAAGAAGGCGTGCCGTTACCGCCCGTTGTTGGTAAAGAGGGCGCTCAGCTGGCCTCCGCTAAAGACAAGTCCGGCCACGGCGGCGCAACGGCCAACTGTCAGCCTGCGGCCATCGAAAATTAATCATTGACCTCAACCCGGGAGGGACATGGTGCACCCGTTAATTAAGGTGATGCTGGTTGGAGGGAAGGGCGACGGCCTGATGGTTAGCGTTGCCGATAACGCGACGGAGATTTCCGTGACGCCTGCGCAGTACGGCGCGAAATCCGGCCAGCCGCTGAGCTACAGAATCGTATCGCAGACCATTGACGATGAACGCTATTTTTTCGGCGTTTTCAACGAGAGCCATGAGGATACGGACAAACTCAAAAGAGTCGCGCTGACCCGCGGCATGAAAAAACTCTTCAGCTAAGCCGGAGCCGGGCGGCAAGCCGTCGTCCGGTCCGCGCCTGTTTTGTTTTCCTTTCGCCTCCGATACAGTAGCGCCAAACGCTTTTATCAGTTTCGGGAATCTATGATTAACCATATCCGGATAAAAAATTTCAGATCGGTCAGGGATATTGAGCTGGAACTCGGTGCGCTGAATATCGTCTTTGGCCCCAACGGCTGCGGTAAATCCAATATCTATAAAGCCATCCACCTGTTAACCGCCTGCGCCGACGGGAAGTTTTCCGGCTATATCAGCGATGAGGGCGGGCTGGAAAACATTATGTGGTCCGGGCCAGGCGCGCCGACCGACCGCTTTCCGCGGCGGCTGCAGATTGGCTGTCTGACCGACGAGTTTGACTACCAGCTGCAGGTGGGTTTTCCGGAAAAGCTGCCTTATCCTACCCAGTTTCAGCTGGATCCGATCGTTAAAGAGGAGTCGATCTGGCTGGCGGGATTTTCCCGACGTCCTTCATCGCGCGTGCTGGAGCGTAAAAACCAGGCGGCGTTCCTGGTGGATGTGAATGGCGAAAAGAGTACCTTTACCGACGCCATTTACGAGAATGAATCGATTTTTGGCCAACTGGGCGAGCCGCACCGTTTTCCGGAGGTCTCGCGGGTCAGGGAAACCATGCGCCACTGGCGCTTTTATCACGAATTCAATATTGGCAGACTCTCACCGCTGCGACACCCGACGGTAGGCTACCGCTCGCCGGTGCTCGACAGCGATGGGCATAACCTCGCCGCCGCCTTTCAGACGATCGTGGAAATCGGCGCCGAAGAGCTGCTGCATGAGATCCTCGGCGAAGCGTTCCCGGCGTGTACCTTTTATTGTGAAAACGAAAACTCGCGTTTCTCGATGAAGATGCGCCGTAACGGCGTCTGGCGGCCTTTACTGGCGGCGGAAATGTCCGACGGCACGCTGCGCTTCCTGTGCCTGGCGGTGGCGCTATTAAGCCCGCGCCCTCCGGCATTTCTGGCCATTAACGAGCCGGAAAACAGCCTGCATCGCCAGATGTTCCCGGCGCTGGCCCGGCTGATTGTCGAAGCGTCCCGCTATAGCCAAATCTGGTTAACCAGCCACTCCGCCGAGCTGGCTGAGCTGATTTCATCGATGGCGGAAGCGCGCCTTTACGGGCTGGAAAATAGCGACGGGGAAACGCGGATCGCCGGCTAGCGGCAACTGCCTTACCCGGCGTCTTAACGGTGTATTGCCGACGCGCCGCCGGAGGGTTTCCGGCGGCCTGGCGTTATGCTGCGGCCGGGAGCAGGGTTTTGCTGCCTTTCAGGGTAAACAGCGAAATGACGGTAAAGCTCAGGGTAATACAGCCCAGGATCAGATAAGCCTGATGGAAGCCGACGGTATCATACATCCGTCCTACCCACGCCGAGAGCACAACGCCCGACAGCTGTTTCGATAAATTAAAGCCGATCAGGAACAGCGTCGCCGAAAGTTTTGGGTTAAATGCCGACGAGATATATTTAAAGGTGCCAACCAGCAGGAAGGGGATCTCAAACATATGCAGCATTTTTAATATAATCACTTCCACCGCCGAGGTCGCGAAAGACGAGCCTAAAATTCGGACTGACATAATTACCCCGGCAATTAACAGGGCATTCTTGGCGCCAATTCGGTTAATAATTGCCGGCGCGCAGAACATGATCAGCGCATTGAGTAATTCTCCACCGGTGGTCACGAAGCCAAACACTTCGGTGCCGCGCTGCGGGCTGGCGAAGAAGCCTTTAAAAAAGTTGGCGAACTGCTGGTCAAAAACGTCATAGACGCTGGCGACGCCAACGACATAAATAATAAAGCCCCAGAAGCGCGGCATTCGCAGGAGCTCGGCGGCGGTGCGCATGGAGAAAGCCTGACGGTTGGCGCCCAGGGCGTCGATAACCTCGGCGCTATTGCTGCTTTCCGGCTTCGAGACCCACAGCAGCACGCCGAGGATCAGCGCGAAGCCGGAGGCGATCCAGAAGGTGATATTGGGGTCGATACTAAACAGAATGCCGGTGATTGAGGCGCACAGCGCCCAGCCGACGCAGCCGGAGACGCGCACTTTACCGTATTCAAAACGGTTGGCGCGGCTGACGCGTTCAATATAGGCTTCTACCGCCCCGGAGCCGCTGGAGAAGACGATCCCCAGATAGATCCCGCCCACCAGCGCGCCCGCGATGATATTCATCTGCAGCAGCGGAGAGAAAACAAAAATAAAGAACGGGGCAAACAGGATTAATAAAATCGTAATCGTCCACAGCAGATGTTTGCGCAGGCCGAGCTTATCGGAAATCAGGCCAAACACCGGCTGGAAAATTATCGCGAATAGCGAAATGGAGGAGAAGACGATCCCCGTTTCGGTTTTGGTTAAATGGTTTATTTCCGCCAGCCACACCGGGAAGAAGGGGAAGTAGGCTGACATAATGAAATAGTAGAAGAAAAAGAACAGCATGAAATATATAAAATTATGCCGTTCTCGTGGCGCGAGTTCAGAGAGTTTCATTGTGAATATTCCATATTATTATGCCTGTAAGGTTGGGGGCTGGTGCCCCCGATTATTATTGGAAATGAATCGTTAACTGATATTGCCATTGTGTCTCAAGCAGCAGCCATTGCTGTAGTACGCTGGGTGTCCAGGAGTCATCGCCGCCGATGCCCATGTGTTGAGCATCGAGCGCGATCCAGACGCCGTTTTCCGGCTTCATCCTGTGCCAGTGATCGGTCTCCATTAACTGCGCGGTGCTGTAGGGCTGTACGGAGAAGTGGAAATCGCCCGCGACGTGCCAGCGCCCCCAGTCCAGCGCTTTGTTATCGCAGCGCAGGCCGTTTTCCGTCGGGAAAATGTACGGTGTGGTCATCTCTTCCAGCGGCAGCTGCCAGCGGGAGAAACAGGCGCTGGTGCGGCGGTCCGGATAGTTTTCATGCGGGCCGTAGCCGAGCCAGGAAACCGGTTGATGCTGGTCCGGAACCTGGAAATTCAGCCCGATGCGCGGCAGCGGCGGCAGGGTGCCGGCGCGTTCGCCATTGACCGCCAGATGCAGCTTGCCTTCGCCATCAAACGTCATCCGCCAGTGGCTGACAATCACCACTTCGTCGCCGCGCAGATAGTGCCAGCGGCTATCGATAACCACTTCATGGGCCAGGCGCTGGGCGTCGCACTGTACGCAGCGGGCGCTGAGGCCGTAGAGCCCGGCGCTCTTCCAGCGTTCAACCCAGGCGTTGGGGTCGATGCGCTCCACTTCGCTGACGCCGATATCGTTATCCAGCGGGGCGCGCACAAACTGGTCGCGCAGCGGCGTCAGCAGCTGTTCCACACCCTCTACCTGCCAGTGGGTCAGCAGGCCGCTCTCCCGGTCGATAGTCCATTGCTGCGAGCCGCTGCGTACGGTCCAGGCCGCGTCGCTGCTCTCCAGCGCTGGCGCCGTGCCGACGGGGGAAGGCAGGCGCAGCACCAGCGGGGCGGCGAGCGGGAACTGCTGCCAGGCGACGCGATGCCCGGCGTCGGACCAGGCGGTGGCCTGCGGCTGGACAACCTCCAGCGTCAGCCACACCGCTTCGGCGCCCACGGGCAGCGTCAGCGCATCGCACAGCGTCAGCTCGCCCTGGCCTTCAGGGCTCAGCTCAAGCTTCACTTGACCCTCGGCAAAGGTTTCTCCGGCGGCCTGGACCTGCCAGCGCAGCGCTTCGTTATCGGTGGCGCGGAACAGATATTCGCTGCTGATGCTGATACGCAGCGGGGATTGCGCAAGCAGGGTAAACTGGAAGTACTGCTGCGCGTGTTTCGCTTCAATTAATGAAGGGTGCGGGCGGCGGTCGGGGAAGACCAGGCCGTTCATACAGAACTGGCGATCGTTCGGCGTATCGCCAAAATCACCGCCGTAGGCCCAGCCGACGCTGCCGTCGTCGAAGGTTTTGCTGATGGCCTGATCGGCCCAGTCCCAGATAAACCCGCCCTGCAGGCGCGGATAGTCGCGGAAGGCCTGCCAGTAATCAGCAAAGTTGCCGAGGCTGTTGCCCATCGCGTGGGCGTATTCGCAGAGGATCAGCGGGCGCTGCTCGCCCGGCAGACTGATCCACTTTTTGATCCCCCATTTCGGCACCGTCGGAATCCGCTGATCGCGCTCAACGCGGGCGTACATCGGGCAGATAATATCGGTGGTGGTGCTGTCGGCGCCTCCACCCTCGTACTGCACCGGGCGGGAGGGATCGTTGCGCTTCAGCCAGTGATACATCGCTTCATGGTTGCCGCCGCCGCCGGATTCGTTCCCCAGCGACCAGATAATAATCGACGGGTGGTTGCGATTGCTTTGCAACATCCGGCTGACGCGGGCGCTGAAGGCCGGCAGCCAGGCTGGATCGTCGGAAAGACGATTCATCGGCACCATGCCGTGGGTTTCAATATTGGCTTCGTCAACGACGTACAGGCCATAGCGATTGCACAGCTCATACCAGCGCGGGGTGTTTGGATAATGCGAGCAGCGCACGGCGTTAAAGTTGTTCTGCTTCATCAGCAGGATGTCCTGCACCATATCCTCTTCGGTCACCACCTGGCCGCGCTGGTGATGGTGCTCGTGACGGTTGACGCCGCGGATCAGCAGCGGTTTGCCGTTTAACAGCAGCAGGCCATTTTTGATTTCAACCCGGCGAAAGCCGATATCCCAGGCTTCAGCCTCGATCGTTTCATCGCCGCGGCACAGGGACACCACCGCCCGATAGCAGTTTGGCGTTTCCGCGCTCCACAGCGCCGGTCGCTCTACCGGCAGACGAATCGCCGCGCGTTCGGCATAGCTTCCGCGCTCATCGATAATCGGCGAACCCGGCGACTGCTGGTGGCTGGCGACCAGACGATCGTCATCCCACAGTTCGATCTTCACCGTCAGCGCCTCCAGCAGCGCGACCGGCGCGGCGACGCTTAAGTTCACCAGCAGCTCGGCATCCCGATAGAGCGCATCGAGCTGCGGCGTAAGCTGAACGTCGCAGAGGTGGAGGGTCGGTTTGTTCAGCAGCCAGACCGAACGGAAGATGCCGCTCATGCGCCACATATCCTGGTCTTCAAGCCAGGTACCCGCGCTCCAGCGCATCACCATCACGCAGATGCGGTTATCGCCCGGCTGAAGGTAGGGCGAGAGATCGAAGGCCGCGGGCAGGCGACTGTCCTGCGAATAACCGACCCATTCGCCGTTGCACCACAGATGAAAAGCCGAATTAACGCCGTCGAAGATAATCTGCGTCTGGCCGTCGGCTCGCCAGCTCTCATCGACGCTGAACGTCAGCGAGTAGCAGCCGGTCGGATTCTCCTCAGGTACGCGCGGCGGCGTAGTGTCGATCGGGTAGCGGACGTTGGTATAGATCGGAGCGTCGTAGCCTTCCATTTGCCAGTTTGACGGCACCGGCGTACTGCGGCTGTCCGGCAGATCGTCTTCCAGCCAGCGGGCATCCACGTCAAACGGGCTGCGGGCCCAGGAGAACTGCCACTGGCCATCAAGCCGGCGGCGGAACGCCGAGGGCTTGTTTTTCCGCGCCGCGTCGGTATCGCGCCAGCTGGCGAAAGTCGGGTGGGCAGGTAAACGGTTGAGATGGGTAATGGTCTGGTTCTGCCAGTCTTCGCGGGCGAGAATCTGATGGAACGTTGCTCCTGCGGCGGAATGAGAGTCGTGTTGTTGCATACGTATTCCTGACGGATAAGTGATAAAAATGTCATTCGCTAGACAATATAATTTTGTTATCAGTTATTTTCGCTATAGCCGCAATATTGGCGAAAATGAAACCCACTGGCGATCACGAAAAGCTGGAAAAACAGCTGATTTTTGTCGTCTTTTAAACATAAAATGTTAGCGGACGACATTGAGGTTTTAATTCAGAAGGAGTGCACTATGCAGCGTCGCCTGGCAACGCTTGACGATGTGGCCCGCGAGGCCGGCGTGTCTCAGCAGACGGTCTCCCGGGTGCTGAATAATCCGGACGTGGTGTCTGAACGAACCCGCGATAAGGTCATTCGCGCGATGCAGGCGCTGCGCTACGTACCGAACCGTTCCGCTCAGCTGCTGGCGGGGAAATCCGCGCCGTCGATTGGGCTGATAACCGCTTCGCTGACGCTGCACGCGCCTTCACAAATCGCCGCGGCGGTGAAAAGCTACGCCGGTCTGCACCAGCTTGAGGTCTCGATTGCGATGCCGGTGCAGGTCGACTATTCGTCGCTGCAGGCGCGGCTTAATGAGTTTCGCGCCCAGCATATTCGCGGCGCGATTATCAGCCTGCCGCTCGAAAGCAGCCTCGCGGAGCGGCTGGTGGTGGAAAACCCCGATATCGCCTGCATGTTTCTTGATGTTTCGCCGGAGACCGACGTGTGCTGCGTGCGTTTCGATCATCGCGACGGCTGCGGCGCGTGCGTGCGGCATCTCTGGGACGCCGGGCACCGGGAATTCGGCCTGCTGGCCGGGCCGGAGAGCTCGGTCTCCGCGCGCATGCGATTGAGCAGCTGGCGCGAGGCGCTGCATCGGCTGGGCGTCAGTAATGCGGTGACGGTGTTTGGCGACTGGAGCGCCGCCAGCGGCTGGAACAAAACGTTTGAGCTCCTGCATCATCATCCGCGCATTAGCGCCATCGTGGTGGCTAACGATCAGATGGCGCTCGGGGTACTGAGCGCGCTGGCGCAGTTGAATCGCACCGGCAGCCAGGCGATCTCGGTCACCGGTTATGACGATACCGCGGACAGCCTCTACTTCCAGCCGCCGCTGACCACCGTCGCCCAGGATTTTAACGTTCTGGGAAAAAGGGCGGTTGAGCTGCTCATCCAGCTAATGGCTGCCCCGCAGATGAAGATCCGCGAGCTGCTGCCGACGCGCCTGATTATCCGCCAATCCACCTGGCCCTGCGCGGGCGCCAGGCAGGAGGAGCAAGAGGGTCTTGTCGCGCAGATCAAAGCGCTGGTGGAAAAGCTGTAAGCAACGGTCCGTTTAGCTTTCATTGATGTTGCGCGTGATAGCTTATCGGACAAGCGTACTCAGGGGGTTATGCCCTGAACGTAAAAATGCAAAACACAATCTATCCATGCAAGCATTCATTCACCGCCAGTCACATGGCGGTTTTTTTTTGCCCGTTTTCGGTCGTTAGAATATGGCGTTATTTTATTTAATTCTGCCTCCTGGTCGATTACTCGCCGCTGTTAAGCATAAATGCGCTGTTTTCACACCGCGGTGTCAGAAAATTTCCCCGGCTTATACTTTTTTATCCAGCATAAAATGCTGTTGACCGGGGGCGGCAGGGCGCGCTTTTTTTAGCGCCATTCGGCTATGCTGAAAGCCAAAGCAGGCGAGTGAAAGGCAACGTCATGATGATATTAAAAGATAAAGAGCACGTGGACTCGGTTGACTGGCAGACGGTGGCGGAGATTATCGCCGCCGCAGGTCTCAATCAGCGGGACGTCGCGCTGGTGGAGCGCGCGTTTCGCCATAGTACCTTTTGCTGGTTTGGCTATGAAAACGGGCAGCTTATTGCCGTTGCCCGGGCGATTAGCGACCTGACCTGGTGCAGCTATCTGGCGGATGTCGCGGTGCACCCGCGCTGTCAGGGAAAGGGGTACGGGCAGCAGCTGATGCAATTGGTTAGCGATCGGCTGCGGCCGTTCGGCAAAACCTTCATCTACTCGGTGGTGGATAAAGTCGGCTTTTATCGCCGCTTTGGTTTTGAAACGCTGACCACGGGCATGGTCTGCGCCAGCGAAGAGGCGATAGCGCGCATGCGCGAGCAGGGATTTGTTGGCTAGTAAATACCGCTTAAAAAAACGCATTTACCAAACGGTTTAAATGGCTGCTGAATGAATCACTGCCATTACCCGCGCCGCTAAGGATTATTTCGCTGGCCCTTGCCGGTTGCTGCCGTAAATAATCGGATAAACTTAGTCGGCTACAGCCGGTCCAGTTAATTATGACAGATAGCCTGGGTTAAAAGGGTAAACTGTGTTACACAGTCCCATTCTCCTGGCAAACATCTGGATGGGATTATGCTGACAACTCTGATTTACAGAAGTCAGATGCATTTAACACAAGAAACCGATCTCATACTGCTGGTTGAAAAAGCGAATGCTGAGAACGCAGCACGCGGGATTACGGGCATACTTCTTTTAAAAGATAATGTTTACCTTCAGATACTTGAGGGGGATGAGTGCGTGCTTGAGCAGCTATTCAGCACGATCAAGCAAGACGATCGCCACCATCAGGTTGTCGAGCTGATGCGTGATTACGCGCCGCGCCGGCGCTTTGAAGACGTAGGGATGATGTTTTTTGACCTGAATAAACTGCAAACCGCTGACGTCCTGACAAAGGTTCGCCAGCTTAGCCAACTGAAAGGTTATCTTTCCACCGAAGAGCGCGTCTATAAATTTATCCATACTTTTATCAGTCAAAAAAGCGCTGTCGCGCCGTCACCCTTTTTACGGCCTGACAAATGGTCGCTTCATTCGCGTAAACATGCATTTCATGCGCCGCAAGAATCGTTTTTTACCGGTCAATGTTGTCAGTTTGCTTTCCAGCCCATTATCGAACCGTTGGCCGGGAATATCACTTCGCTTGAAGCGCTTATTCGTGATAAAGACGGCGGTAGTCCCGCCAATTTCTTTGCCTCGATTCCGCCAGAGCAACGTTATGAAGTTGATCTCAAAGCGAAATCAGTTGCCTTTGCCCTGGCGAAAGAAATCAATATTGGCGACCATAAAATATCCATTAATATCCTTCCGATGTCTCTGGTTGTTATTCCTGATGCCATTGAATACCTGTTGCAGGAAATAAAAAAACAGGGTCTTGAACCCGAACAGGTGATCGTGGAGGTGACGGAAGATGAAATGATCTCCGGTTTTAGCCAGTTCAGCAGCGCGATAAAAAAACTGCGCGTCTCTGGTATGGGGCTGGCAATTGATGACTTTGGCGCCGGTTATGCTGGACTCTCGTTGTTGACAAAAATTCAGCCTGATAAAGTTAAAATCGACCGCGAGATTATTACCGATATCCATCAGAGCGGCCCTAAACAAGCGGTGGTAAGATCGATTATCAACTGCTGCCGTGAACTTGAGATTGCGGTGGTTGCCGAAGGCATAGAGCGGATAGAGGAGTGGTGCTGGCTCGAATCTGCGGGTATTAAACGTTTCCAGGGATTTTTATTTGCCATGCCGAAAGTCAACGGCGTCGGTGACATACGCTGGCCTGGGGAAAAGTGAAGCCTGATTTGCCTTAATGTACCGCGCGGTTTGCCTCCAACAGCAGCGCAGGCGAGTAGACATTGCGTATTCCGCCTGGAGTATCCCTATTTTCTGAAGCTGAACCGGCCAATAGTCGCTGATGGCCGGTAAGCTCATGACTAACCGCAAGCCCTGCATATTCCCAATCTATAACAGACTGACCCTTGTTAATCATCGAGCCTGTCATGACTGATTTCATCTTCGTGGGTGCTTATCAACTGCGTGAGCGCTATTTGTTCCTGAAACTTGGTCAGAAGCAGTTCTGCGTCCGTCTTCAGAACGTCTTCAGATGATTCCAGTACCGAATTTATCGCTTTCGTTACGCTGCTAACTAATTCCGCGACGCCGCCTTCCTTGCCGATAGCGAGCATCAGCGCGCTAATGAGCAAAGACTGCGCCTCGACCTGGGCAGCAAGCTGCTTACTTTCGGCATCCATGGCGGAAATTTTAGCAATTATGCTGAGAATGACATTATTCATTGTATCCCTCAAATCAATAAGTTAGAGCGGGTTGTTGATGGCTATACTCGCTGTTGATAATCCGAATTAACCATAGAACATAAATATGCCAGAAAAAATATCGGTAGCGTTAGTCAGGTTTTGGGCATCACCAAAGTAAAGCATGAAAACGCGCCGGTCCCACTTCCATATCCCTCCAACGATCGCGCCCGACAGAGCGCAAAGGAGCATGAAGAGTGCGGTTGTTGAAAAGAAAGACGCCAGGCTTGAGGTCGTGTTTAGCCTGGCCGACCTCTGATATTTCTTGCTTCAGCATCAACTCATACAGGCGACAGGAAAATGTGCGGATGTTTAACCGGGAGGACAAGCTCGTTGGCAAGAGCGGCTGGCTCTGTCCAACGAGGTACAGCATGGGCTGACGCCAGACCATGAATATGGCTCATGTTGTAATGAAATTAACTCGCTTTCACTCATCTAATGGCTCTGGCATAACATGCTGTATTCGATATAGATAATATGAAGATGAAGACTGCTTATGGAAGCCTGAGCCAGCCTGCAACCATCAGAAAGGACTGCAGTTTTTATCTCAGAACTTAGGATGCACATCTGCGATGAATCAACAATTTACCTTTACTATTAAACGCACTCTCTTTGATGAAAACTATAACCCCTCAGAAAATACGCGTATTACAACCAACTTTGCTAATTTAGCAAGAGGGGAAAATCGCCAGGAGAATCTGCGCAATACCTTAGTCATGATTGACAATCGTTTCAATACGCTGGCGCACTGGGATAACCCCAAAGGCGATCGCTATGCCGTTGTGCTGGAAATTATTTCAGCCGAAATGAATATCAGCGCCACCGGCGATACCTTTCCGGTGATTGAAATATTGCAAACCAGCATTATTGATAAAAAGACCGATGAACGTATTGAGGGTATCGTTGGCAATAATTTCTCTTCGTACGTTCGCGATTACGACTTTAGCGTATTGCTGTTAGACCATAATAAAGGACGCGCAGGTTTTAGCCTTCCGGAAGGATTCGGCGATTTGCACGGCAACATATTTAAACATTTCGTCAATTCAGCGGAGTACAAGGCCAATTTCAAAAAATCACCGGTCATTTGCCTTAGCGTCTCCAGCAAAGACACCTATCACCAGACCGGAAATCAACATCCTGTTCTGGGGCTCGAATACCGGCCAGAGGGTTCATCGTTGACTGAGCAATATTTTGGCAAAATGGGCCTGAAGGTTCGCTACTTTATGCCGAAAAACAGCGTTGCGCCTTTGGCCTTTTATTTCTCAGGGGATTTGCTGAGCGATTACACGAGCCTTGAGCTGATTAGCACCATCAGCACGATGGAGACGTTCCAGAAGATATACCGCCCGGAGATCTACAACGCCAACTCTGCCGCAGGACTCTGCTATCAGCCCGATCTGCATCATCAGGACCATTCATTAACCAAAATTGTTTACGATCGTGAAGAGCGCAGCCAGCTGGCGGTAGAGCAGGGGAAGTTTACCGAAGAGCACTTTATTAAACCGTATAAAAATATTCTGCAGCAATGGTCTGCTCATTACGCTCTTTAAGACATCGCATATATAAGGCTATCGATAATGACAAAATTATTACCCACTTCAACAGCCGGCAGCTTACCGAAACCGTCCTGGCTTGCAGAGCCTGAGAAACTGTGGTCCCCATGGAAACTGCAGAATGAAGAGTTAATTGCCGGGAAAAAAGACGCGCTGAGCCTGTCCTTATTTGACCAACTGCGCGCCGGCATCGACATCGTCAGCGATGGCGAGCAAACCCGTCAGCACTTTGTTACTACGTTTATTGAGCACCTCAGCGGCGTCGATTTTGAAAAACGCGAAGTCGTTAAAATCCGTAATCGCTATGATGCGAGCGTTCCGACCGTCGTGGGCGCCGTCGAGCGTCAAAAACCCGTTTTTGTCGAAGATGCGCGTTTTTTACGTCAGCTCACCAGCCAGCCGATTAAGTGGGCGCTGCCGGGGCCCATGACCATGATTGATACGCTCTATGACAATCACTATAAGAGCCGCGAAAAACTGGCCTGGGAGTTTGCGAAGATACTTAATCAGGAAGCCAGGGAACTGGAGGCCGCCGGCGTCGACATTATTCAGTTTGATGAGCCAGCCTTTAATGTGTTTTTTGATGAGGTTAATGATTGGGGCATCGCGGCCTTAGAAAGAGCCGTTGAAGGGCTAAAATGCGAAACTGCGGTACATATCTGCTATGGATACGGCATCAAAGCGAATACCGACTGGAAAAAGACCCTGGGAACAGAGTGGCGACAATATGAAGAAGCGTTTCCTAAGCTGCAAACCTCCAGCATCGATATCATCTCGCTGGAATGTCATAACTCACGTGTTCCCATGGATCTGCTTGAACTGATTCGCGGAAAAAAAGTGATGGTTGGAGCCATCGACGTGGCGACCAATGCGATCGAAACGCCGGAGGAAGTCGCCGCGACCTTACGTAAAGCGCTGCAGTTTGTGGATGCCGATAAGCTTTATCCTTCAACCAACTGCGGCATGGCGCCGCTATCGCGTCCGGTGGCGAGCGGCAAGCTCAATGCGCTAAGCGCCGGGACGGAAATTATCCGCAGGGAGCTGCAGGCTAAATAGAACCCTGGCAAAGGGCTGGAAGCCTCGCCGCAGCTGACGGATATTCAGCGAATGGTATGTAAGGTAAGCGAAATGCTTCTGGCTCAGATTTCATCATTCGCTGACCGGGCATAATCAGTACGTCGTGCCGGGCGCTCGGGCGCTACTTAAAATATTTATCGAGGGGATCGTGATGGCGGTATTTTCGGAAGAAAAACAGCCAGTAGACAAAAACCAGAGTAGCGCCCAGCCCGGCAAACTGCAGATAAAGTATTTTACGTCGGGCAAGCAGGTCCATAAATGAATACGCGCCTTTCCACATATCAATAATGCCACCGTTTATCACCAGGTCTGTAAACAGCGCAAGCCCCGGCAGAGCAACCGCGTACGCCGCCATTAGGTATAAAAGCGCCGCAAGCCTCATTTTGGTATTGATATGCATATTCTGCCTCCTTGCTCATGATGACAAAGCATAACATAGCCTATCAACGATCAGCATCGAGTGGGCTGTTGAGGGATGTTCGGACGGAGTTTCTCCTGGTGACTGATACGATAAATTATCGTGTATAAGGTGGTTCATCGATCGGCAAACCAAAAGCAGAACGCCCCCTGGTGCATCGGCAGCAGGGGGCGTTTACGGGTGGGGATTATCGTCGTTCATCAGTCATCCCATTTGTGGCTCAGGTATGCGGCAAGAAATCCAAAGAACAGAATGGTTCCCAGAACTGCCATAAATACATGCATATTATCCAGCTTAACCGCATCTTATTGAACTACTTGAAATTAATTTTCTTAATTTTTTCTTTGGGGCACCCATGGGGCACCGCGGTTGGCAAAGTGCTGTTCAGCAGCTCTACCTGGTTGCGGTCCATCCCTCCGATCCATTTTGAGTAAATCTCATAAACCATCTTGGCATTTTCGTGCCCGAGCTGGCTGGCAATGAATGACGGGTTCGCACCCGCAGTTAATAACCAGCAGGCGAATGTATGCCTCGACTGATAAGGCCGGCGAGCTCTTATGCCGGCTTTCTTTAAACCGGCGTCCCAACTGTAACCCAGGGAGGACTTGCTGAAACTAGTGGCCTTTGTCCGGGAACGAGCGTCCGGGATAAAGACAAACCGTAAATTCTGCTGCTCAGTTAAACCATATTCCCGGTGGTTGAACGTGATTTCTGTTTTGCGGAGTGCCCCCGTTTTCTGGAACTGAAGCCGAAGCGCATCCACTGCAGGCTGCAAAAGGGTGACCGTCCGATTACCAGCATCAGTTTTAGGTGGGACGAATAGCCCTTCGTTGGTTTTGTTTCTACAAACGTGGATCTCTCCTCGTTCGAGATCTACATCTTCCCATGCAAGTGCTGACAGTTCGCCGTGACGAAGTCCCGTGTGGATTGCTACTGTCCATAACAATGCTGCAGGAGGTGGCAGCGCTTGAATGAAGGCGTAGTATTCGTCATGCAGTAGCGGATCCGGTTCTTTACGCGACCGCTTCAGCATTTTTAAACCTTCATGTGGTGTGTGGCTTATGAAGTTACTGCGTTGAGCCAGCTTAAGCATCTCCGTTAGCGTGTTCATCAGCCCGTTAACAGTGGATACTGCCCGCCCTGTTTTATTAAGCCAGGGGGAGTGTGGTGATACTGAATCGCCGGTCAGTAGCTGATTCCGATAATTCAGCAGGTCACTATGCTGAATGTCTGCAATATGGGTATTGCTTCCGACCACGGTCTTCAGGGTTTCTAATCTGGAGGCTATACCGCGATATGACGCTAAGGATACTTCAAGCTTCTTTGCTTTAAGGTATGTATCGCACAGCTCGCCATACGTGCGGATCATTTGCGTAGTTGTGAATTTTTGTATGGCTTTAGAGTCAGGGAAGTGCTTGGCATAATTAAAATTCCCTGACTGTATTTCACTGACAATTAATGCACGAAGATTACCTGCTTTTCGGATATTACTATTTGATGGAGCCCATCCCCTCAAAACCTCTCTGCAACGCACTCCGCGATACAAAAAGCTAATTCTGATTCCTTTCCCATGAACTTCCACGCCAACAGGCATATCCATCACGCATCTCCAACAAGCCTGTTAATTTTTGTATAGTTGTAGAGAAGTATTGCCCTTCCTTCAGTGGCTTGAGGGTTAGGGGAGTGCTTCTTGTAATGAACACCTTCTACCCACCTTCCTTCCCGGTAGGATTTAATTTGCCGAGGAGTCATATACATCTTCGCTACAATTCCTTTTTCCATTACCCATTCATCTTCTTGAGCAATATCGGCCATAAATAACCTCATGGCCGGGAAACTATAATCAGTGTCCCGGCTTAATGTTGATTATTGGAAATCATGCAGTGTGCTGTCGCATTGTTTGAACTGAATTAACCTGCTTGTGAATTATTAAGCGCACTTCTGAGTGTTTCTTTCGCGGTTTCCCAGTCCTGATCTAAGGCTTCCTTGATGGACTGGTACAGCCATTCCGCATCCTGCTGCCAGTCGTCTGCGCGTCCTTCTGCCTCACTGGCTTCATCCTCCGCGGTTGCAACACGGTCCATCAGTTCGGACTCGACCTCATTCTGAACCTGCTGATGGATCCGTAGCCGCATCAGTTCGGCAACCTCTTCCAGAGGGATGACGCCAAGCAGCTGCTCAGGGTCGGCGTTTGAGTATTTAAGAATTAGCGCCTGGCACATGGCGCGCCTCCAGTTTTATGCGTAACTCGTGTGCTTGCTGCTGGCTTGCAACTTCAAAATGAGGGTGTTTCTTTTCGTCCGGGGTGATCACGGTCAGCTTGTGGATCTGAAATAAACCGCCGCACGTCCAGTTACAGCCTTTACCTTCAATACGGCCACTACCAGCACCCGTGAAGCGACCAACGCAGGAAAATCCCAGTACACCCTGCACCTCTTCAAAGTCTTTCCCGGCTCCAGCGGTAATCAACCACCGTGCACTTTGAACGGTGTTACATGCGGGACAGATAAACGCGTAATCCAGTGGATCAACGTCCTGAGCTTTAATCTCTGCACGAAACGCCTCTAGGGTTAATTCTCTGTTTTGGTTGCTCATCGTATAGCCTCCGCCTGAAGCGTTTTGTACGCACGTAGTACATGAATGACTTTGCCAGATATCACCGTTTTCAAGATAAAGAAGCCGCTCCTGCTGGCACGAACGCCAGGAGAAAGGAATAACGTTGTTTCGACTGCGCGATTATGACGTCGGAACTCGAATACCGTACTGGTGATAGTGGCGGTCGCGGTTGCTCCCTGATCGTTGAACTCAACTTTCATGATGGTTATCTCCTGTCTTTAATTTGGTTATATTTTTCATGGCTCATTACCTCCCAGCAATTTCCATTATTTCTGGATAACAAGCGCCATTTCCTGCCGAGCTTTAAACTTAAATTCCCGCATTTGATTCGACATGGCTTTATATTTCCGCTGTCATACAAGCCCAGAACCTGTGAGGCCCTTTCATTGATATGTAGAGGGATGCGGTTAGATGTTATTATCAATTGCCACCTACCAGCGTTTATGGCTCATGTAGCCCGGTTGTGAAGGCAAAGATTTACGAAACGTAGATATAGAGTTAGCCAGAATTTTTTTCTGCTTCTCTTTCTCGTTGCATGCTGGACAGAAATATCTTTCTTTCCGATATGCACCTTTACCAGAAGGGCGGTATTGAAGTTCTTGGCGTGCGAAGGAGCCGCCGCAGCCATAGCAGTTATGAGTTTCGGTTTCCATATTTATTCCTGTGTTAAGGTGTGTGGATGCCTGCCGTTTAAGGCATTAATTAAATTAGTTGGTATTAAAACGTAACTTCGGTATTAACTTTATATTGAGCGGTAAGCGAATCAGCATTGACGAAAATTAAATCTCCGTACATGTCATAATTTAAAGCGACATCACGAAAATTAAGGTCTGATAGCATATCTACACGACCGCAAAACGTCCGGTCTTCTTCGTGCTTTGCTATCTCGTGAATATCTTTCATTGACGCCATGGCTTGAGCCCACATTCCGCCGTTACCAATATATTGCGCAATAGCGAGCTTACTTTGAGCTGCCAGCACCTGAGGATTGTGTTTCGGTAAACTAGCCATTGAACACCCCTTTGATATACATAATTTCGACAGCCAGCCCGCCCCAGAAAACCAATCCGATGGCCAGCGCGATAACCAGGGAACGAATGCCATTTTTGCTCATGAGGCACCCCAGCAAAATTTGAAGCTAACCCATGCGACTGTAACCACAAGCAGAGCAACCTTTATGCAGAACCGGTGCCATGCAGATACTTCATGTTCACGGATCATTTGCTACCCCTCACTGTCATGTGAATTTGAGTACCAACAGACCTTGCAATGCAGTGCCGGGTGCCTCCCGGTGATACCAGCCAGTTAACAACTGATATCGGCAGCTTTCTTTCCACCCCACTTCGGGAAACAAGTGGTACTGCTTTAACTGAACCGCGTGCGCATAGCCGCATTCACTGCATTGCAAGGTCTGCTATTTGCCTGTCTTTTCACCACTTCAGGCTCGGTGGTATGCTGGAGTTCTCACACAGCCAGCAAGGAAACTTAAATGAGTCAGTTTTATGTTCACGTTCGACTATTTAAAGCCACAGCCGAACAAGCAAAAAAATTTGAAGAATTAATGCTTAACTTCCATTACCAAAAAACAACCAAGGATAGTGACGGTGACTGTAGGTTGATTCCAGAGGGCTATATTCTTAAAAGCACAATGGATTGTGATAATATTGTTAAGCAAACTTTCTCTATTGCTAATAGTGCAGGCGTTGATGCAAATATCTTTGTCTGTAAATTTGAACAAAGCGCCTGCTTACTTCCATCAGCTGATTTAGTTGGCAACGATTTCATTCACCGCGATCTGACTCCTAAGCCTTTCAAGCTCGATTCTTAACGCCTTAACCATCGTCTCGTGATAAACGCGGTCCACGCCGTCTCCCTTACATGGAAGGGGGGTGATTATGTGGGTCGCGACGTTAATACTGGTTTGCTGGTCTTTACCTTTCTGAGCACAATCGCATTGAGATGAAGATGCTGCCGGAGAGGCGTAAAGCTCAACGAAAGCTTCTTTCACCTGACGGGCCTGCTCCTTGGCGGGCTCTTTTTTGGCACCACTCTCCCCAAGCCCCGATATAACAGTGATTTTATCTGCCAGGCACTGCGCTGCGATTTCCTGCACCTTTTGGGGGAGATCTTTGAATTCCATGCTTCACCTCGTTTAGTTGACCCTTATCGCCGGGTAGCGGAACGTTTAACCTATCGCACCGTTGTGTCGATGGGTATGATTGTTGTCATTATGGATACATATGTCAACCTATGGGTTACACTAAAGGCAAAAAAATACCGCCATTTGGCGGTATCTTGATGATATATGAAGAGTTATTTTTCTCTGGTGGATGGGTCAACATGATCAGAGTAAAAATCTTTGAGTTTTTGCAGACGCATTTGGAACGCTGCAAGCATGTTGCGCCTTTCGATTGGTGGCAGTTCTCGGTAAACCTCAATAAGCGCTAACTCATCTTCGGTAAATCCATCATTTTTCGCTTCCTCTCCCGTAAGTATCCAGGCAAGTGAGGTGTTCGTAGCAGCTGCAATTTTAGCGGCAGAATCCTTACTGATACTCCCCCTGGAAAACCATCTGTTCGCTGCTGAACGGCTAACCCCGGCAATTCTCGCCATGTCTGACTGGGATAGGTGATTTTGTTCCATCAGATACGTAAGCCGCTCTGCAACCTGGCTGTTATTGCTAGTGTCGTTTTTTGTCATGGATTTAATTGTAAGCCTTAGGGCAACAAAAACAATTGCATTGGCTGTTGACATGTGGTGATTCTTTGGCAACAATTGTTGATGTTTAGTCAACACATGGAAAATCATATGACCGGTTTAAACAAAGCAATCAAGATCGCCGGAAATCAGTCAAAGCTGGCATCTCTCTTAGGTATTTCACGTTCTTCCGTTAGTCGGTGGGTCCATAAGTTTGGTGGCAAGGCCCCGCAAGCACAACTTCCGGAAATCTACCGTTTAACCGGGGTCACTCCTCATGAGATGCGCCCCGATCTTCATCCTAACCCAACCAGTGGCCTGCCAGAGAATGATACGGCTGCAGTACAGAAGGAGTCTGATTGATGGAAATCAAACACGAGCACGTAGAAATGGCCTTGTTGGCCTGGGCTGCAGAAGTCGGTCAGGCGTTCGCTGCAAATGCAATCGCTGAAGAGTATGCGCGTATTGGTGGTAATCAGCTTCGCCTGGTACCAGGTAAGACCTGGGCTAATCAGCAGAATATTTTCCATCGCTGGTTGAAGGGGGAAACAGAGTTGCAGCGCGGGAAAATCCGCATTCTGCTCCCGGCCATCTTGCGCGTTCTCCCGCGTGAAATCCGTCATCGACTGAGTATCTACGACACCATTGAGCGCCGGGCGCTCCTGGCGGCCCAGCACGCCATTGGTACGGCGATTGATGCGCATGATGACGCTATCGAGGCCGTTTACAGCAAAGCGTATCAACCCGGTGCTGTTGAAGTAACGAAATACCACTGATTCCGGAGGTGACTATGTGTAACCAGTCTGCTGCTGAATTGATTGCTCGTCTGAAACGGGCTTATCCGGCGTATGCGCCGTCTGAAGGAGATCGCGCAAGCAACGGCACCCCTAAGGCCGGATCACGCTTTCAGCACAGGCAGAAGGGCCACATGGTGACGGTAATCACGGCAACCGAGAAAGATGTTTCCTACCGCAAAGCCTGCGGGAAAGTTGGCTGGGTGGGATTGAGAGAGTTTTTACGGCTACACAATGAGGTTTCGGTATGAGCAATCAGGTGTTTGACATTGTTCAGGCCATGTCAGGACAGGGGAATTGCATCACGATCCCCGGACCGTATCTGGATTTATTTGCAGGAGACAGGCAGCAGCATTTGCTGGCCGCCATCCTGAACCAGCTGGTGTTCTGGTCTGGTAAGTCAAGCCTGGACGATGGCTGGTTTTACAAAGAGCATGCGGCGCTTGCAAAGGAGGTGCGTGCTAAAGACGGCGATGTGGTCCGAAAGGCGATGTTCAAAATCACAGATCAGTACCTGTCAGGAGTTATCGAAGAAGAGCTTCGCCAGGTAGCTGGTACGCCAAAAAAACACTACCGCATCGATCAGGATGCACTCATCTCCCGGATATTCCCGCAAATACTGGATTCGGCTCTTAAGCCGAATGGGAATAAGTCATTGAAAGTAATGGAAACGGCTCAAGAGCCGAATGGAAACGGCTTAAACGCCGAATCGAAGCAAGTAGTTGAAAGTAATGGAAACGGCTCAAGAGCCGAATGCATTCGTCCCAAGAGCCGAATGGAAACGGCTCAAGAGCCGAATCCTGGAAACGGCTCTCAAGCCGAATCCTATCTCTATACAGATCTTAAAAACAGATCACTACATACAGATCATAAAAACCACGCGGGAGAGATTTCTCCTGTGGATAACTTTTCTGAATCGACTCAGAAAACAGTCACCCCGGAAGAAAATCTTCCTGATGCTACCGAAGACGGCATCCTGGCTACCGATGACGATTTCGATCTCGCGATGTGGTTCTGGTCGACCATCATCGAGATGTACGAGCGTGCTGCCGAGTTCGACGGCTCTCTGGCAAAACCGAGAGAACCAAACTTTGTAGCCTGGGCGCAAGAGGTTCGCTTGCTGCGCCAGGAGCACGGCTGCAGTCATGACCAAATGCGCACCATGATTGAGCGTATTCAGCGCGACCAGTTCTGGTGCTCAAAAATTCAATCCATGAAGACACTGCGCAGCAAATGGCCTGAGTTGGCTCTGAAGCTGTGCCCGGTAAACCTCGCTGTCGGCGGCAACATTGGGTTTAGCGGCAAAGTTGATACCAACATCCCGAAAGGCTTTCGGGGTTAAGGACTTCTCATGAAAACGACGAAATCGAAAAAAACACAGTATCGCGGTGAAATCCCAATGCTCGAATTTATCGCGGCCAATCCCGACATGACAGCAGCAGAGATTGCCAGCGCACTGAATCGCGGTATGCCCTCTGTGTCTGGACAGATCCGCCAGCTGCGAGGGATGCACCGCATCATCCCTGGCGGTCTGCGCAATGGAGCGACTGTCTGGCGTGTTAACGACATGCCGTTTGGGTGTAGCAACCGGGAACGTATGATGTTTGAGACCCTCCTGAGAGAGCACCGAGGGATTGCGAGATGAAATTACCTGTATGCCCCAAGTGTGGCGCTGCTCCGGAATTTCACTGGAAAGATTACCGGTTTGGATCCTGCTCAGGAGCTCTGAAATGCCCGTATGACCACTATCGCGTTCAGGAAAGCTACTGGGCGGGTAGTCGGAAAAAAGCGAAGCAAAACCTCGAAGAAAAGTGGATAGCGGAAACTGGAGTGAAAAATGGCTAAAAATTCGATCGATGCATACGGCGCCAGCGGCAAAACGAACGTCCTGATGTTCGAACCGGAAAATCTGCACCTTGTGACCGACAGAGCACACCCGCTTTACGACGAACGTATACATCTGCCGATTAACGATGCGATGGTGCTGAACATCATGGACCAGGGCGTACTGGAGCCGATCATCGTCTGGAAAGACCCGGAAAGTGGCCTGTCCTGCGTGGTTGATGGCCGTCAGCGTGTACGCCATACCCTGGAAGCCAACAAGCGCCTGGTGAAAGAGGGAAAAACTCCGCTGCTGGTTCCAGCAGTCGCTAAGCGCGGATCGGCTGTTCGCATGGCTCAGGCGATGGTTAGCGCAAACGAAATCCGCCAGGCCGATACACCGCTGGGCCGTGCGAAGAAAATGGCCGATGCGCTGGAACGAGGACACGACGAGCAAGACCTGGCGCTGATGTTCGGCTGTAGCGTGCAGACTGTACGCGCAACACTGTCCCTACTTGATGCCACCCAGGCCGTTAAAGATGCCGTTGAGGCCGGTTCCGTCACTGTTACCCAGGCTCGTCAGCTGGCATCACTGAAACCCGAACAACAGCGGGAAAAAGTGGCGGAAATCGAAGCGGTGACCGCTGGCACTACCGGCCACGAAAAAGCACGTCGTCAGCGCGCTGTTCTGGGCGAAACAAAGCCACGCATCAAATCACGCAAAGAAATAACAAAAGCCCTCAAAGGTGCCAGTGGTGAATACGCTGATGCACTGCGCTGGGTACTTGGGGAGGCTGTATGAACATCTCAACAGTAAACGAGCTCATCCAGTCGCTGGAGTCGGCGGGCGAGCTGTCAATCAAAGAGCGGAAGTATCTGGAGCTGGCGAAAGCGTATGTGCAGCCGACGGCGGAGATGATTTGGGCTGCAAAGTACTGCTTCACATCAACACCAGGCTGGGATGTATTTAAATCTGCGTATATCGCCATGCTCGCAGCCGCCCCGCAACCACAAAACGCACCACAAAATATTCCTGAAATTATTCCGGGATGGATTCCGCTAAGCGAGCGGATGCCGGAAGACCGCATATCGGTAATCCTATGGGATGCTGAAATTGGAGAAGTAACAAGCGGTCACTACAGCCATAAAACACAGACTTTTTATCATTGCGGCGATGCTATCGAAAACGAGATAACCCATTGGATGCCGCCTCCATGCGCCCCGCAGGAGGTTAAAGGTGAGCATCAAATCAGGGATGAGATGGACATGGGCGCCAGAATAACAAGCCATCGGTTTAAGGTCTGACGCATGCCTTACAAACTCGAATCCGTAAAACGCAAACATGCTATTTGCTATCAACAAATCTAAGGTTTGTTATTTATGCGAATGATAACCAGGAAGAAGCCGACCTTCACCGAGCTGTATCAAACCGGCGTATTAACGCGTATCGCTGCGGTAAAAAGTCCTGACGGTGGTGGCTGGCGGTTATTTGGTCTTTGGCGCGATAAGGAAATCGCGGTTTTTGTCGAGGCTGCGCGCGGAGGCGTTAGGGAGTGGTCTGGTCTGGACTATCTCGCCAGTTTCTGCGCAAGTTGCGGAATCAGTCTGTGGGAGATTCATAACAAGGTCGAACAAAAGCTACCGGAGTGATTATCAACCCATCATCTTAAGCCCGCTTTTGCGCTGAGGAATCCCCAGTAATGGGCGGGTGAAAAAAGACAGGCATAGAGTTTTG